>CAXIBU010000096.1:0-10787 GCA_964021555.1 uncultured Verrucomicrobiales bacterium
GCATCACGAAGCTTAGGATGATTCGATCCTTGAGATTCAGGTCAAAGACGAAGCCGAACATGAGCCAGGAGGCCATCGCTCCGAAAATGTAGCCGCCAAGCATGCCATTAAAGCTACTAAGTATGAAGCCGAAGTAAGCGAGCCAGCCTACGATGAAGCAAACGCTTCCGGTGCGCCATAGGTCCGTCTCTGCCGAATGCCTCACCATCGCCCAAATGAGGGCCTGGCTTGAGATCAGGTAGGCAATGGCGAAAAAGAGAAAGCCTAGGTCTTCAACGTAGAGGAAAGCAAGGGAGGTCATTTGCTGATGTTAGTGAAGTCCTTGCGGTCTACGGTGAAGGTTACTTGGTAGGGCTTTGGTTCTGGAGCTAGGGCGAAAGTGAGCTGGTCCCCAGGTTTTAGGTTTTTGGGGAGGTTGATGCCGAAAGTGGTAGATCCTTTCTTTTCGGATCGGCCTAATCCATGACTCTCGCTGCCGCTGTGTCCAGTGTGGTCTCCACGGTCACTAGAGTAGTGTTCGCCATTAACAAAGGTCGCGAGAGGGCATGAGCTCGACCAGTTGGGTAGAGCCTTTTCGGCGGCGTCAATTTTGGCTGCTGTGGGGAGTTGATATTCTATTTTGAAGTCATGATCTCCGATAGGAGAAGAACCCTTTGATAAAGAAGTTAGTTGGATGCCGAAGGGCGAAAGGGTTGAGGTGACTGGGCCTAGTTTTCCACCGGCTTGCACGATTAGCTCCGCGATAGGCATGGTTGCGGCCCTCTCAGAAGGGAAAGTGCGAGACGGAGTGATCGTCGTGACGATTTCGAACTGAGTATTCTCGGGGTCGAAGAAGTATTGCCCTCTGTGTCTACGCCAGTCAGTCGATTCAAAAAGTTCACCGCCCCAGTCGCCCTTGATGGAGTGGACTGATAGATTGAGGCAGTCGGGGTAGGGGTTGCCTGCTCGTGTTACTGAACTAGTCAGCTTAAAATACGGCTTTAAGAAGTGTTCTCCAGCGGCACTTTGAGTGATTTCAACTCGCTTTAAAGTTAGTTCAAAGTCGGGGTGTGATTCAACGGTGGGCAGGGGGGCGCTAGTGAGTGACGCACTAGAATTTTGATAGTTTGGATTGTCGATTTCGAACTCTTTCGGTGCCTCGCCTGGGCATTCGACTTTAAAATGAAGTTTTTGGAGGGATCTTGGGGCCGAGGGGAAAGTCACGACGGAGCGGATAAGCTCGTCTTTTCCTGCGATCTCGCCTGAGGGGATGGGGCCGTTTCCCTGCTGCCAATTACCAGCGCTATCGGCCATGTAGACTTCGAGAAAAGCCTCCTGTCCAGGGATTCGAATCTCTTTGGTTGCCTCACCCGAGATCTCGGTTAGGCCGGAAGCGGTTTTCACAATCCATGGGAATGGAGCGGGCCGGCCATCTCGATTGACTAGGCATTCCAAGACGAGAGCTTGCTGATGAGCGTTAAACTGGATGCCGACCAGTTCTTCGTTTCTGAGATGATGATTGAGACCTACACCAGCAATAAAAAATCCTCTTGTGCTGGTGGAGCCCCAGCGCCACCCGCTGCTGCCATTATCCATCTCACCATCGATCAATGGTGATTCACCGACTTGAATGACTTTGAATTCTAGGCCATTGGCGAAGTTGATTTGCTCGATGGGCGCTTTGAACTTTGCCTTTGGTTTGAAGGCGAATTTCGGGCCGAAGACGAGGGCCAGGATGCTGAGGACGACAAAGGCGGAGATGCCTAGGAGCCAGTAATGCTTGGGTTTCATGGGGTAAGTAATTGGGCGCGGATGGCTTCCGCTTGTTTGCGGTGGAGTCCGAGATGGAATCCGAACATGCAGTGCCAGAGGTGGGCGGTGAATTTGCCGAAGAGAGGGTGTGGGAGGGTGGCTGTTTTGCGTAGCTCGGGATAGGGTGTCACCTGTGAGAGGTAGGCATCGACTGATGCCTGGTGCTCGGCGATGACGCCCATGCCGGGTTGGGCGGATGGCATGACGTCAGTCTTTGGATTGATTCTTTTGGCTGGTTCGCCGGTAGCGAGTTCGCGGACGAGGCCGGCGATGGAGCGATTGACAATCAGGTTGTGTTCCAAGATGGCGAGGATGGACCAATCGCGCATGTCTTCATCGACTCCCAGCATCTTCGGGACGCGCACCGGTTGTGCGAGCTGCAAGGGGCTGAGGTCGGCGATGAGCTGTTGGTAGGCGGAGGCTTCGCGGCGGATCACCGTGCTGGCCTGATCGCGGGAAGTGAGGTGGAATTTGCTCCGTATCGCGAATTTGACGAGAGGATTCGACATGTCGTTTCGCTCGGGCTCAAGTTGCGGATGGTTTCGCAAAGCGAGCTTGGACGCTGGGCCGGCTGAGCACAATGAAGGTGCAGACGCCGAGGGCGGTGCCGATGGGGAAGCCTATGCAGCAGATGCCGGCGGTGATCATGATGAGGACCTTGCGCTCGCGCTTGGCGATGGCGCGTCCGCAGAGGAAGCTTAAGATGGCACCAGTCAGAGCAAAAATGCCGAAGATGGCGTAGATGAAGCCGATGAAGACGAGGGGATTGAAAGGCGGCGCTTCCGGGCCCTCATTGGGGATGACCGAAAAGGCGAAGGTCATCACGGATGCGTGGAAGATAAGGAACAAGATCCCCAAGCCGTGGAGCCCAGCCCAGACGTAGTAGCAGATTTCGAGAGCCTTGAGGTAGCCCTCATCTTGGGCCTCGGGACTGGGAGGCTGGTAGTAGGGTCCTGACGCTGGTGGGCTGGGGGTCGGTTGAGGTGCTTGAGTTTCCATTCCAAGCATTTTAGCGGATCACAGTTCGAATTCAATCCCGGTGACGAGGGAGAGGTCATTGGACTCTCTGCCGGGGGCGGGATCGTTGTCGTAGCTGTTGGTCAGGACGAGTTTGAGCTTGGCGCGATCACTGATGGAATGGTCGATGCCGAAGGTGCTGATGACGACGAATTCTTCGGCATCACCGGTATTGGCCAGCCAGTTGATCTCGCTGACGAGCTTGGTCTGTTCGGTGAGGATCCATTCGCCCTTGAGGTTGGCGTAGGCACCGAGGTAGGTCTGATCACCCTCACCCTTGGACTCTATGACGAGGGATGGTCCGGCCTCGAGGCTGAGCTTGGCTTTTTCGGTCTCGATGAAGTAGTAGCCGAGGTAGGGGGCGAGGGAAATTCGGTAGTCGAGGTCGGAAAGTCGATTGTGATCGGCATCGAGACGGAGCCCGGTGAACCAAGCTCCTTTGAGGTCCATCTGGGTGTGGGCATCGACGAAGAGAGTCTGCGCGGTGGTCTCGGAGTTGTTCTGGCCGTAGTTGGCGTTGAAGCCTAGAGAGGTTTCGGTATCGGCGGTCTTGTATTTGCTTAGGAGCCCGATGGCGAGCGAGGCGGAATCGCTGTTGCCCGAGGCGAAGGAGCCGCCGAGAAGGGCCGTGGTGACCCATTCTCCGGTTTTGAATTTCTTCTTATCCTGGGCATCGCTGATGGTGGGCAGGTCGTCGTTATTCTGCTGGAAGGCGTAGCCTAGGCCGGCGGTGAGGAGAAAATCGTCATTGCCCTGAGTGAGGGTTCCTTCGCCATATTGGATGGCCTTGGCAGCGATGCGAAGGGACCAAGGGCCGCTGAGGGCGCTCTCGATCCCGGCCTCTGCTTCAAGCAGGTAATCACCAGGGTCGCTGACGGCTCCGGTGATGCTGAGGCTTTGGAAAAGCTTGGTGTTTTTCGAGAATTGCCAATCGAAGAACTGGGCGAATCGGTAGGCGAAGTTGGTCGAGCTGGTTCCGTTGCGCTTCTCGATGATGAGACCGGGGCCGGCCTCGATGCGGAAGTTCATGGTATCCGACTCAATGAACTTGTAGCCATAGACCGCAAAGTTACCTGAGCGGTAGTCGATGTCAGCCAGGCTGTCGTAGAGGAAATTCGTGCTCAGTCCGAGATAGGTCTTCTCGCTGAGATCGCGGTCGGCCTGGAAACGGGCGGCAAGGCGCTCGTTGGAGGTGACGCCCTCGTCTTCACCGTAAATCGCATCGAGCTCGAAGGTGTATTTCCAGAGTTCGGTCTCCTTGACGCTGTCGAGACCGAGGGTGGCTCGCAGGGTGTCCGAATTTCCGGAGGTGACGGAGAGGCCGAAGTTGCCTTTGTGGGTCCAGGCATCTGGCGCGCCGACGGTTTCAGGGGAGCTTGACTGAGCGTGAGCTGAGTGGAGGAGTGCGAGAGCTGTAAGTGGGATGAGAAAGCGGCGGCGCATGAGAAATGGATGGGCGTGATGCTAGCTTGATCAGCCAGAAGGGCTGAGAGCGATGAGCTAGAAATTAGCTACCGATGGCAGCGAGCGCAGGCAGCGCAATGGCGATGACGATGCCGACAACCACCCCAACAGCGGCCTTACCGATGTCGTTGAAGATGATGCGGCGGGTCTTTTTCATCTTGCGGTGGTTGAGGCGCAAGGTCAGTCCGAGCTCACGTCCGGCAAGGAGGCCGAGGAAGACCCATGTGGTGGACATGGGCATTTTCTCTGGCCAAGGAACGGCGAGCCCCATGGCTGCGAACAGCTTCGGGATGTAATCGACTTTGAAAAAGAGCAGCACGAGGCCGTAGAAAAAGTCGATGAAGGTTGCTGATCGAACGTCGAGCGTATTGGTCTTCTCGGTGACGATCTTTTGGATGCGGCCGCCGCGCTCGCGGATGATGTAGCCTTGCAGGGCGGTTAGGGCCAAGAGTGAGAGAAAGATGGTGGTGCCATCGACCTTGCGAGGCAAGTAGACGAAGATATTGGCGAGGTCTTGAACGAGCCACATGCACCAGAGGAAGCCGGTGGAGAACCACTGGAAGATGGTCCAGCCGCGGTGAGGGGTGTCATCTTTGGCAGTGGCGATGAAGAACTTCTCTTTGGTGGCAATGACAGCCCAGTAAACGGCGAATCCGATGGCAAAAGCGAGTGCGTAGCCACTGGCTGACTTCTTGAGCATCTTGGTGAGGATGACCCAAGAGTCCTTGGCGCTCTCGCCCATTTGCATCGCGGTGAGCGCCGAGAAGGCAGTGATGACCAGGAAAGTGGTGCTGACCGGGATCCCAAGTCGAGTCAAGATTACCAAGGTAATCGGAGGGATGACGTAGTGCCAGGTGAAGGTGGGAGGGAAGTCGATGCCCTTAACGCTGAGGCGGCCGAAGGCAGGGTCACCTCCATTGGCTATCCAGCCCCAGGTGATGGTTGCGATCATGATCCCTGAGATCCAGATCCAAAGGATCCACCATGGGCGCTTGTTGTTTGAACTCAGGAAAGTCCCTAAGGTCTGAATCGAGTCGTTAGCTACGATGGAATATCCGGCAAAGAGGAAGCCGAGGATCATGAAAAGGTCGCTCATGTGATTCGCGTGAGGTTAGTTAGATTCAGGAAGGGATTTAACAATGAAGTTGAGCCCAAGACGTGAGGTGGCTTGTCTTCTCCGAAATGGCACTCGGATACAAGCTTCAAAGTTGAGAGTTGGGCTTCGTCACACAAGGCGGCCTATCTCTGGGTCAATTCCGAGACTAGAATTTGATGCTTCTTGTCCCATTGCTTGCAGAATCACTGCTTGCGATGGCTTGGCCGAAGTGCGCGCCTGCTTCCTTGGGGCTCTCGATGGCAGTGAGCCAGGCTGAGGGGCCAAGACTTTTTTCATCGCACGCTTCTGAGAACCGCATTGGCATTGTGGCGAAGGGCGGCGCTCATGTTGAGACGCTTGAACTTGCCGTATTTCATGCGGGAAACGACGGAGTTATCGCGCTTCTCCTCGATGGCCTGGCGAACATCGACCATCTTCTGGTCGAGTCGATTGAAGAGGTCGATCATGACCTGATCGGAATTCTGCAGCTTGGTGCCGGCATTTTCGCCAACTCCTACGGCTTCTTCAGTGGCGCGGACAGCTCCGGTATCGACGAATTTCCCGATCATGCGGACTTTTGCCTGAGCGGCGATGAGCTGGTTATTGGAATTGAAGGTGAACTCAAGCCATCCAGTGGCATCGACGCCGCCGCGGGGATCAAATTCGACGACGACAGAGACGAACAGTCCTCCATTGCGGGTGGCGGTGACGTTGGGGCGCAGGGTGCGGTAGGTGCCGTCGTTGAAGAGGTAATTGCAGCTCTGGCCTGTGGCATCCCAGCCAGCGAGGGATTGGCCGAATTTGGCAAAGTCGAGCTGAGCGGCGGAAGCGGTGCCAAGGCTGGCGATCGCAAGAGCGGAGAGAAGGAGACGTTTCATGGATCTAATGGGTCGTTGGTTGTTGAATGGGATCAGAAGCTTAGACGGGTGCCGAGGAAGTAGGTCCAAGCTTCCACTTGGCCATTGTCGGCATCGAGGACGGTGTAATCGATCCCGCCCTGGATATTGAGTTTCTCAGCGTAGGGGTAGTAGTTGCCGCCGAGGTAGAAGCTGTGCATGGAATCTCCGGTGAGCACTTGAGTGTTCGAGTAGAGAAAGTCACGGGTGGGGTCGGCGTTGAGCAGCAGGCCTTCGCTGTTATTGGCTCCTGCGTAGGAATAGCGTCCGACGAGCTCGAGTTGGCCGGGTTTCACCCAATAGCTGGGAGTGATGGCCAAGCCCCAGACGGAATCATCATTGCCCCGCGCCCAGAGCATTTCAGTGTTCACGGCGAAGCACTGTTCTTCGAAATTGAAGCCGGTGGCGAGTAGGTGACGGTATTGCTGGTTGTCGCCAACAGGGTTGCCGGTGTTGGCGGAAAGGGTGCCACTGGCGACGCGGCTGCCGCCAAGAACGGTCGAATCCTCTGGCGCAAAGTTGTGGATATAGTGGAGATACCACTCTTCCTTGTGGGTCAGACGTTCGGGCAGGGCCTCGGCATTTTCGGCCACGCGCGGATTGCGCTCAGGCATGACTTCATTGGCAAAGTCGTAGCTGAGGCCGAGCATGACGAAAGGATTCGAAAGGCCGCCGAGCTCGCGATCATCCTGGCCGGAGAAAAGGCCGACCTGGTAGCCCCAGCGGGAATCAAATTGACTTTCGATCAAGATCCCGACGGAACGGCGTGGGTGAAGTTGATTGACCAAGGGCGTGCGCTCCATGGTCTTCATGTCCCGTGAGTGCATGGACCATTCGTGGGAGAAAGGAGCCTTCATTTTTCCAACGCTGATCCAGGTGTTGGTATTGAAGTGATTGCGAACCTTCAGGTCATTGATGCGCTCGTAATCGTTGCCTTGGAATTCGACGTCGGCATCGACGGTCGTATTGTAGAAGGCCTTCAACCGAGCGCCGAGGCGGGCGCGACGGTTGGAGACTCGCTGAGTCTTGGGCAATCCCTGGACTTCACCACGGGTCGCCCGCAAGTGGAGCAGTCCGGTGAGGGCGATCTCTTGCAGGCCCTCATTTTGCTGGTTGAAGTAGAGCTTGGCGGCATCCCAAGTGGGATCGAGGAATTTGGCGACTTCGGGGTCTTCAGTGGGGCGGATCGAGATAAAGGGCTCGGGGGCCTTGTTTTGCTTCTCGATCGGGTCCATCGGGCGCGAGGCCTCGCGCACTTCTTCGACGATATCGGGCTGTTGAGCAGCCAGGTCACCGGCAAAGAGAGCGGTAATCGGGAGGAGGTGGCGAATTTTCATAGGAGAAAGGGAAGTCGAGGGGCTTAGTTCGCAGGAGCTTCTGCGGACTTGTCAGTCTTGGCCGCTTCTTCACTGTCGATGCGGCTTTGGATCACTTTGCGACGCTTATCGGCTAGCTCGTTGGCGGCATCGAGCTTCTTCTGTTCGTATTTGGCGCGGAGACGAACGCTGCGGGCGTAGGCCTTGAGGCCATCGGCGGAATTCGGGCCACGATCAGCTTCACGAATTTTAATGGCTTGGTCGATGTGTTTGATCGCCTCGATGTATTTCTGACGAGCGACTTGAAGTTGTCCGAGCCTAAGTTCGGAGAGGTATTGCACCTCGGGGTCCTTGGAGACCTTGGCGGTGTTGAGCAGGGCGATGGCCTCGGCAGTTTGTTTCTGAGCGGCTTCTTCATCAGCCATGTCGCGGGCTTCGTTGTCGAGCGCCTTGGCCAGATCGGTCATGACCTTGCCGTTATCGGGCTGGAGCTTGAGTGTCTCGCGGTAGAGGTGCTTGACCTCGGCGGTGTCGTTTTGGGCTTTGGCGATTTTGACTTTGACGAGCAGCACGTCAGCCTGCTGGGCCTCTGTGAGCTTGGTCCCACCCTTCTTCTCGACCTCTGCGAGATAGGTGGCGGCAGCATCAGGCTCACCATAGTCGGCGAGGATGCGCGCTGTCTTGATGCCGCGGGAGACTTTGAAATCCTTGCTGCTCTTCAGTGCTTCCATGTAGCTGCCTAGCGCGAGGGTGTTGAGCCCTTGGTCGAGGTAGATGTTGCCGATCATTTCGAGCTGCTGCGGGGTGATGCGGTCGCGTAGGCGCAGGGCTTCGAAGACTTCAGCCGCCTTCATGGTCTCGCCCTGGCCGAGGTAGGCATTGGCGAGGAGCGCTTGGAACTGGGTATTTTCGGGATCGTTTTTGATCATCGAATTTAGCAGGGACTGAGCGCCAACGTAGTTCTCCATCGACATCAAAGTCTGGACTAGCCCGACTTTCCAATCCTTCTCGGTGGGATTGAGTAGGACGGCCTGGCGGTAGGCATTTTCGGAGGCGATGAAGTCCTCACGCTTGAGGTAGATGTAGCCCAGCATCCCGAAGGAGCGGTGATCGGCATCGCCGAGCTGGATGGAGCGCTGCAGCGGGGTGAATGCGGCCTCGAAGTCGCCTTTGGAAAGGTAGAGGAAGGCGAGGTTCTTGTGCGCGCGGCGGAAGTCCGGGTGGCGCTTGATGGCGATCTTGTAGAGCTCTTCGCCTTTGGCCAGATTGCCTTTTTGGAAATACATGGTCGCCAGGGTGAAAACGAGTGCGGGGCTAACCTCGCGCCCTTCGGCGGTGCGCAGATCCATGAAGGCGCGGAGCTCGTTCTCGGCTTGCTTGGTCTGGCCTTTTTCGAACATCTCTTGGAGCTTGAGCAAGATGTCTTTTTCGTCCTGTTCGACCTTGGGCTCAGTATCGGAGATGAACTTGTAGGTGCCGGCGAACTGCTTGGCAAATTGCTCGCCTTTGAAAAATTCGCGCGATGGTGGCGTGATGACGATGGTCGGCTCCAAGTCGGCGGCCGAGGCCCCGAGCAGGGAGAGCGAGAATAGGGTGGCTGAAAGCAGGCGTTTCATATCAAAATCAGTTTTTCCGGGTGGTCCCGAGTTGGATGGGGATACTGAGCGTATCTTTGGTCTTTTTGCCGCCCTTGATGGCGGGTTTGAATTTCCACTTGCGGACGGCGGCAATGGCATAGGCATCGAGCCGAGGTTCCGTGGACGACTTGACGCGCACGTCGATGATGCGGCCTTCTTCGTCAATTTTGACTAGGACGGTCACGGTGCCATTGACGTAGCTGGCCTTGAGGGCGCGAGGGATGACCGGACGAGCTTGGGAAGTTGGCTCGGCGCGGCGGTCGAGAGAGCCATCAGCGAGCGCGTCGCCTGGCATCATATTGTCAAGCATGCCCGCCATGTCGATCTGGATGCCGCCAAACCCTGGGGTCAGCGCGATGCCCTCGATGGGCTCCAGTCCGAGATCGGCTGCAGGCTCCGGCTCGACGAATTCCTCAGGTTCCGGAATATCTGGAGGGGTCTCTTCGACATTCGGGCTGGCTGGGGGAGCGGCTGGTGGCGGCGGCAGGGTGACCGTGGGGCCAGTATCGCCCTCGACCAAATTCGCAATCTTCTGGCTGAGGGGAATCGCGAGAAAGACGAGCAAGGTAAATACCAAACCGGCAACCACGGCAAAGACCGTGGAAAGGCGACGTTTTGGCGGATTGTAAGCTCGGCGCGACATGACTTATTGATTCTTGGTCGAGAAGGCGATGGTGTTCTCGTCACCACCCGCTTCACGGACGGCGGCGCGAACGATGTCGTAAACTTGCATGGTGGTGCCGTGGGTGGCATTGATATCACCTTGCACGTTCACTGGTGTGTCCTTTTTTTCGGCGATGATTGGCTTCACCGCAGCGCGAATTCCGGCCATGCCGATGTTCTTGCCACCGTAGAAAACTTGGTTCTCTGCCGTGACCGCGATGAGAATGCTATTCTTATCCAGTGCCGTCGCCGTGCTGGCCTCAGGCTTGTTCACCTTTACCCCCGTTTCTTCGATGAAGACGGTGGTAACGATGAAGAAAATCAGAAGGATGAAGACACAGTCAATCATCGGCGAAATGTCGACGTTTAACTCGTCGTCACCATCATCTGCGGAACCAAAACCTCGTCTACTCATGGAAAATTATTTGTTGGAGATATCTTCTTTTTCGACACAATGGAGGAGCGTCAGGCTCTCCAGTTGGGCGATTGTTGCCGCGACTTCGCGGCGCTTTTGTTGGATCAGGAGAGTGATGAAGACGCCGGGGAGGGCGACCATCAGTCCTGTTTGAGTGGTGATTAGAGCCTCCTTAATCCCGCCAGCGATGCTGGAGATCGTTTCGCCCCGCCCGCTCGTGGCCAAGCCGAGGAATGTGGTCAGCATTCCCATGACCGTCCCGAGGAGGCCCGATAGAGGGGCGGCACCGACTAAGGTCTTCAAGAGGATGAGCCGACGGTCGATGGAAGAGAGGATGTTCTCGCGAACCTCGTCGTAGCGGCGGGTAATCTTCTTGGCGGTGACTTTTGGGGAATCCTGCACGTAGCGGACAATCTCCCCGACGCGGCCTTCACTGGTTTCTGGATCGTTGATCCATTTGGCCCAGTGTTTCTGGCTCTTGTGGTTGAGGTT
>CAXIBU010000097.1:0-10728 GCA_964021555.1 uncultured Verrucomicrobiales bacterium
ATCGGCCCATTCATCTTAGATTCATTTTCGGTGTGGTAGGGCTTGAGGCGTCAATCTTCTCGCCATGTCGCATTTCTCCTCACGCTACCTGCTCGCCCTTTCGCTTTTCGGAACCAGTTCCCTGACCGCCGAACCTTTGGTCGATTCTTGGCTCACGAGTCACTCCACCAAGTATGCCCGGGTTTATGAAACCGTCGATGACCGTAACAACGATACCACCGTTACCACATGGACCGATCAGAACAGCCCGGCCTACGCCGACATTCAGGCGATTTATTCATCGAGCAACTGGACTTACGTCCGCTACTCCGGTCTCTCTTCCCACACCATGGGCCCATGGCTGCGTCCTGATGGAGGACAGTTCCAGTTCTGGCCGGAAAACCAAAAAGGCATTCACCGCTTCCCCCGCACACCGCAGGAGCAGGCCGGCACCAAGGACCAGACCCGCGGCGGCCACAGCGGACTCTTTGTCAATGGCGTCGCTCTCTACGGCCCTTCGGACGGCCAAGCCTGGGACGGCTCACAGATCCAGTCGAGTGGCAGCCAAACCAGCGATGCCTACTTCTGGCACCGCAATGCACCGGTCGCCGAGGGATTCAACTTCGATACCGGCCTCGGCCACCAGCCGCCCACCGGCGTCTACCACACCCACCAAAACCCCATCGCCCTGCGTTTCCAGCTCGGCGACCACGTGGAGGAAAATCCAGCCTTCACCACCGATTCGGACTCATGGGATTTCTATCAGGAAAAATCCACCACCCCGGTAAACCACTCACCGATCATCGGCTGGTCGCACGATGGCTACCCCATCTACGGCCCCTACGGCTACGACAATCCCGACCCAGCCAGCACCGACACCACGCTCCGCCGCATGGTCTCGGGCTACCACGTCCGCAATGGCCAGAACGGCACCGATCGACTCAACCAGAACCTCGATGTCATCCCCATCTGGTATGCCAAATACCGCGAGGCACATTTCGGCGAAAACTACGGCAGCTACTCCGTCGCCGAGCGCACTGTCGCGGTCACGCGTCCCTCCGTTGGCTCCCAGTCAGCCTACCCGCGTGAGACCTTTGCCCAGGACTTCGAATTTCTCGGCGACCTCAATGGCTGGTCGCAGCACGATGGCTCCAGCACCTTCAGCAGCAGCTCCCACTACGACCTCGACCGCTACAACGGCCGCTTCTGCCGCACCCCGGAATTTCCCGATGGCACCTACGCCTACTTCACCGCGCTCGACGAAAACCTTGAGTCTACCTTCCCCTACCTGCTCGGCTTCGAATACTACGGCGACGCCACGGGCGGCAGCGTGAATAACATCACCGAGACCGTCACCACTGAATTCATCGGCGGCCCTCACGCGGATCTCAACCTGCAGGAGCCCGAGCTCGACTCCGGAACCGTCACCCTCACGTGGAATTCAGTCGAAGGCGGCACTTATCAGATCGAGTCGTCCGACCAGGAGAGCACCGGATTTAGCGTGGAAAAATCCAGCATCACAGGCACTGGCGACGACCTAACAGACAATTACACCGACCCCGACGGTAATGGCTTCGCCAAAGTCACCCGCACCGCCCTTGCCAGCTTCGACGATGTCTTCACCACGGCCCCAGGCTCCACTCAGACCGACACCGAGGCCTACGTTACCGTCAGCACCGATCCCATCCTCTACGTCAACGCCGACAGAACCGGCCAGCCAAACCAGGACGGCCAGAGTTGGGACACCGCCTTCGCCGACCTGCAGGACGCCATCGCCTCCGCCACCTCGGGCGACGAAATCTGGGTCGCTGCCGGCATTTACTACCCGGATGAAGCCGAAGCCGGTATCGCTACCGTCACCGCCAATGATGAATACTCCCGCTTTGGGCTCGTCTCTGGCGTCTCCATCTACGGTGGCTTCGCAGGAGGTGAAACCCAACGCACCCAGCGAGACTATCAAACCAACCTCACTATCCTCTCCGGAGACATCGATCAAAACGATACCTCTACCAACGGCGTCGTCCTTGATGACCCTTTCTCCAACATCCTTGGCACCAACGCCAGATCCGTAATCAACGGCGGCTCTGACCTCAGCGGATACCTCGACGGCGTTATCGTCACCGCAGGCCGCGGAGGCGAAGCTGGTGGCATTAGCGGAGGGGGCTCCTATCGCCACTGCACCTTCCAAGGAAATCTCGGTATTACCGCTGGAGCCCGCAGCGGCGAGGACGAGGTATTCCGCTTCGTTCAGTGCGACTTCATCAACAACCAAGGATCATCCGCCGGTGCTGTCTCCTGCTTCGGCGTTGGTGAAGCCGTCACAATCATCTCCTGCCGCTTCCTGGGCAATCGTGCAATCTCCACCGGATCCTCGAACTCTGCTGGTGCCATCATGGCCGGCAACGGCACCCTCCAGCTCACCAACTGCCTCTTCGCCGGAAATGCAGGCGTCAGACATGGAGCCATCCACAATCGCGATGGCGGCACCCTGCGCATCGACAACTCGACGATCGCCCACAACCTCGCCAGCGGCTCCGATACCAGCGGCTCGGAGAGCGGTGGCATCGGCGCCGAGGTCCTTTCCGTTCTCGATCTCGACAACACCCTCGTCTGGGGCAATGAGCAGAACGGCAGCCCATCTAATATTACAGGAAATTTCAACATGCAGCAGTCCCTCGTCGAGGGCGACGCCTCTGGCAAACTCGACGGCACCGACTCCGCCAATGATCCGCTTTTCTTAAATCCGATCCCCGCCAGCTCCGCCCCCACCAGCACAGGCGACTACCGTCTCCCCGGCCACTCGCCCTGCATCGACAGCGGCGACTCCATCGAAACGCCGTCCGACCTCACCGACCTCGACGACGATGGCGTCACCAACGAGAACATCCCCTACGACCTCCAAGGCAATCCACGCTTAACCGGAGAAGAAACCGATATCGGTGCCTACGAATACGCCGGTCCGCTCCCCTTGAGCACATCCATCACCTTGAGTTTGGAAATTGGTGACTCGGGAAATTCGCTCTCCCTCGACCTCGACACCCTCTTCGCCAGCTCCGGCCTGAGCTACACACTCGTCGCCATCACACCATCGCAAAGTCTCGTCCACACACTCGTCGCCTCGGATTTCACCGCATCGCCCACTGAAGACTCGAATCCAGGCGAAAGTGCTCAGGTCACCATTCTTGCCACCGACGCAAATGGCGATCAGGTCGAGTTCACCTTCACCGTCGAGTTCACCGAGCCCGTCCCCGCTCCCACCGACAGCCTCAGCCGCAACCTCGCCTCCTGGCACACGGAGACCTCCGGCCAATACGCCCGCCTCTACACCAGCCTCGCGGCGATGAATTCGCAAAATCCGGTGACCACCTGGAGTCGCGGCGCAGGCGAACAAGACAAGCCGACCTACGCTGGCGTGCACGAGGTCTCCTACACCGACACCGACATCTACGTCCGCGCCACCAACCTGCCCTTCCACACCATGGGGCCATGGTTTCTCGATGAAGCAAAAACACAGGCCTTCGGCAACTACCCGTCCAACCAAGCCGACATCTACCGCTTCCCGCGTATTGCCACCATCCCCGAGGTAAAATCCAAGACCACTCCGGGAGCCATCGGCAAATTCGTCGACGGCGTGAACATGTTCGATTCCACCGATACCTTCTCCTACGACACCTCCTCCGGCCAGGACCAGACACCCGGTGCCCAGGGCGTGCAGGGCGATGGCATCTGGAACCGCGATGCTTTCGTCAATGAATCCGTCACCTTCGACAACGCCAACGCCCACCAAGCCGGGTCCGACCACCACTACCACGCCAACCCTCCAGGCCTGCGTCATGTGTTAGGCGACTCAGTTGATCACGACCCCACTACCAACACCTACACCGAAAACTTCAACGGCTCGCACTCGCCCATCATCGGCTGGTGTCGCGATGGCCTCCCCATCTACGGCCCCTACGGCTACGGCATTGCACTTGATCCAGAAAGCCCCGTCCGCCTCATGGTCTCCGGCTACCAGAAGCGCGATGGCTCCAATGGCTCCACCAACCTCGCCACCGCTGGGCGCACCACGCTGCCGCTCTGGGTTGTTCGTAACAATCCGGACTTCAGCTCGATCAATCTCGCCGCCAGCCAATACGGCCCCGACACTGACGACGAAGTCGAGACCGGCGAGCTCGCCGAAATCGGACGCTACCTCGAGGACTATGCCTACAAGGGAGACCTCGGCCTCACCCAGGGCATCGAATTTGATCTAAACGAATACAACGTCCGCTGGTGCGTCACCCCCGAATTCCCCAACGGCACTTGGGCCTACTTCACTTGCATCGAGCCGGACGGCACCCCCGCCTTCCCCTACAACATCAGCCAATACTACTTCGGCTCACCATCGGGAGCAGAGGTCACCAGCGTCCCCGCCACCGCCACCGTCGCCTGGGAGGGCGGGCCCGAGGCCACCGCAAAAATCCAGTCCCTAGCCTTCGACGACAGCTCAGGCGACGTCACCCTCGTATGGCAGGGCATCGAAGGCGGCTACCACCAGATCGAGCGCAGCGAAGACCTCAGCGACGAAAACGGCTGGACCGATCTTGAAGCCGAGGCCCGCACCAGCAACGGCATTAATGGCGAAAGCACCGACGGCTCACGCACCAATCTTAGCACCCGCCACTTTTACCGACTCCAGCTCACCGAGGTCGATGACTTCGACGATACCGGCTTCGTCCACAGCATCGCCATCCGCGGTGGTGGTGGGGGCACGGGAGGTGGCGGCACCGTTCAATTCGCCTTCAGCTTCGGCACCACCCCACCCTTACCTCCTCAAGGAGCCATTGATTCAGCAAACGTCGGAGGACAAGCGGCCACCATCATCAGCTACGACCAAGGCAGCGGAAATGTCACCCTAAGTTTCGATCCATCCAGTCTGACTGGACCAAGCGCCGCTCAGCTCTCTTTCACCCCACCAGGAGGCTCCACCCAAACCCGCAGCTCCACCAACAGCTACACCCCCTAACAATAACGCCGACACCACCACAGGAGCCACTCCCCACCCACCCCAAAATGCCGCCTACCAGCGGCATTTTTTCTTCCCCCACCCACCATTTGTCCTACCCTCCCACCTAACATCCCCACCACAAGCTCCTCATGGACAAAAAAGACCTCAGCGAGACCGACATCCGCACCAAATTCATCACCCCCCGCCACCTTGAAAATCCGGAACACATTCCCGATTTTCAAGGCTTCCTCACTCAATGACCTCGACACCTCATAGCTCCCCAGAGCCACCCTCCACTAATCCACTAATCCTCTAATCCACTAATCCACTAATCCACTAATCCACTAATCCACTAATCCACTAATCCACTAAGTCCTAATTCTTAATCCCGCCTTGCACAGCCTCTCAACCCGCTTATAATGCCACCACATGGAAACAGCCGAAAAACTTCGGGAGTCTCGCTCCCGTCACTTGTTAAGCAGCTCAGAGCAAGCTGCCAAGCAAGTGCGCGCCTTCATGGCGGCTCAACCTATTACACCGAAGAACTCGGCATCTTTCGAGCCTGCGCTCAAGAGCACAGCCTCATCCTCGACCAAGCGCCCCCAGAGCTAAGCACCACGCCCACCGCCGAGGGTAATGAGCATCAAGTCTGGTTCCGCGAACACTCGAGCAGCTTCCTCAAAGCCACCTGGCCGGACCATTTCGGCATGCTCGTTGTCCATCGCCACGATGAAGAACCCGCTGCCTCTCCCATCGCCTATCTGGAGCGCTGGCACTTACACAACGAGATTTTCGGCGACGCCGTAGAGTTCCTAGGCGCCCTCAACACCCCAAACGGCCTCCGCCTGCTCATCGAGCAACCCGCCATCAAAGGCATCCTCGCCACAGAAGACCAGATCGCTACCTTCTTCACCAGCACAGGCTGGAAACCCTTCCGCATCGACGGAAATCTAGCATTCTTTGACCCCAGCAGAAACCTCGTCGTCTCAGACACCCACCGGGGAAACATCATCCTCATGGACGATGGCCTGCTCGCCCCCATCGACCTCCGCGTCCAGCCCCTCACAGACACCCTGCTCTCCATCGTGCAAGACCTAGTCTAAACTCCAGCTCCCCAGAGCCCCCCACCCACCATTTGTCCGCCCCCCACTACTAGTGTGAATCCCAATGTTTGCCCTTTCTAAACATTCACGCTTCCATCCACACGTCACGTCAACCAGCATATAATCATGAGCAAACTTCAGCTGGGTATCTACGATACGTCCCCTTGACCTATAACTCGCCAACCTGTTAGATATTAATCCTGGTCTCAAGGCAACCCTGCGTAAGTTCGACGACGAAACAGCCCCGCACCTTTACGCGCAATTCATCGCCCAACTCGTCCACCAAGCCCTCCGCATCGAAAAGCAAGATCAGCGCATTTCCCTCATCAATCGCCTCATCAATCGCCTCATCGAGCTACTCAGCCAGACCGACGGCCTCGAGTTTCTCCTCCGCAAACAACTCCTCAAACAGGATAAATCACTACTGTTGGAAGTTAACCCTGCCGGTAAGCCACTCCCCCGTCCCTCCTCACCACTCTACACCAGCACCCTCCACACGGGCCAAAGAACTGACTCTCCATTAGAGCACGAACTACGAGCCGAAATGGAAACAGCAGACAGTGTCGACATCCTCGTTTCCTTCATCAAATGGTCCGGACTCCGCCTACTGCTCCCCGCATTCGAATCACTCCGTGATCGAGATATACCCGTTCGTATCATCTCCACCAGTTACATGGGAGCCAGTGACCCGAACGCCCTCGAGTGGCTGGCCAAGCAATCAAATGTAAGCGTCAAAGTCTCCTTCGATACCGACGCCACTCGCCTCCACGCCAAAGCCTATCACTTTGTCCGCAAAAGCGGCTATTCCTCCGCCTACATCGGCTCTGCCAACATGACGCACTCCGCCATGACCAGCGGCCTCGAGTGGACCATGAAAGCCACCCACCTCCCAATTCCTAATTCCGATCTCTCAATCGCTTGAAACCCTGCCCGTAGAACACTCCATCTGGACCGTCGGCAATCAGCCGACTCGCCTCGCCGCATCCCCCTCCCCAGCGAGGACATGCTCGAAAAAATAATCGTCAAGGATCCAAGTATCCTCTCCAAAAATAGATGCTCGTCGCTCGCCAAGTGCGCACCAGCCACAACGGCATCATTGATCTCCTAGCCATCGCACCGGACACGCCTCCTGGGTAGGACAACTCTCCGCCACGGAGATCCCCCCCCTACTAGCAAATAGCCAACAACAAATCCGCCCCCGTTCATTTTCTATTAATAATCGCTCTGATAGCTTGCGTCCATTCATCACCAGCACACATGAAACGCAGCATCCTAACAACCTCTTTACTCCTCGCTCTCGCTACTGGTAGCCAGGCAGCCGTCTCCCTCGTCCAATCCTACGATCTCGATACGGTCTTCTATCAGGGCCCCGTGCCCTCAGGGGCCACCTACAGCCTGCCGTCCATCGAAAAGACCTTCCAGCCCTTCGATTCCACCTTGGGAGAGCTCGAGTTTGCCCAGATCACATGGAACATTACAATGGAAGCCCAAGGAACGACAGGCAACAGCGGCGGCAGCGTCTCATTTTCCTTCGCTCCTGACGTCTATGTGAATGATATCAGATACAACGGCTTTGGTGGAGGCGGCGGGGTGGGTGGTCCTGCCGACACATTCGTTAGCGATTCTGATCAGGAAACAGAAGAATCCCAATTCCGGGCAACGGATACCAATTCCCTCTACCAACAAGTCTGGGCGGTCGTCACAGGCTCTTCTGAATTTACCATTGAGGGTTTCACTCTCGACGAGGAGTTCGGCAGCTACCAATTCTTCAATAGCTTTTCCGATGCTCAAGTATCTTTAATTGATTCGAGCCTCACCCTCACCTACAGCTACACCCCGGTGCCAGAGCCATCATCCTCCCTTCTCTTCAGTATCACCAGCCTCTGGTTCTTCCTGCGCCGCCGTCGTTAAATATCACTGCATTGATGGCAGCGACACGGTGCAATTCGCTTTCAAATTCGGCACCTCTGCTCCAGCTAACCCCACTACCTGATTGAATCGGAGCCCAGTGTCTTTTTCGCCAACGATTGCGCGCGCCTTTGTCGAAAATTCGCTTTGTCTGTGATAGGCTCAATTCATGATCAAGTTTAGCATCCAGCTACTGTTCCTTCTGACCACCCTCACTGGCTTGGTCGGAGGCAGCACACTCGATCTGTCTTTCACCCATCGATATGAAGGCCAGTTGCTCCGACTGGGAGGCATTCGCTACGGCAAAGCACAGCCCCACAGCGTCACCCGCCTTTCCTACCTGCTCAGCGACTTCGCGCTGCAAAAGCAGGATGGCAGCTGGGTCTCCGTTGCGGAACAATATCTCTGGATCGACCTTGGAGCCCGCCGCACTCATGGAATGCTCAATGACCTTCCAAGCGGCACCTACCGAGCCATCCGCTTCTCACTTGGAGTGCCAAAAGCTCAAAACCATGGCGACCCCGCCCAATGGCCCGCCGAGCACGCCCTTAATCCCAACCTCAACCAGCTTCACTGGAACTGGAGTGGTGGTTACATCTTCCTTGCTCTGGAAGGTCTCTACCGGGGCGACGATCAGCAACTGAAAGGCTTTGTCTATCATCTGGCTAACGACGACAACCTCACCAAGATCGAAATCCCCGCCAAATTTGAACTACGCCAGGCCGCGCGATTGGATCTCGGCTTCGACCTCGCGCGCCTCCTGGCCGGCACTCGTCCACTTGACTTCGTTAAAGACGGAGATTCCAGCCACTCAGCGCCCGGCGACCCCATCGCCTCGGCTCTGTGCGCGAACCTGACAGGAAGTTTTTCCCTTGAAGCCATTAAATATCCCCAGGGGGAGGCCCCGCTCGCGCCTGTGAAGCCGCTATACCTGCCCGAGACCTTTACTCCCTATCGCTTCACCATGAGCGCGCGCTTCCCCCGACCGCAACTTCCGCGCGATAACCCCCTGCTCGAAGAACGCGTTGCTCTCGGCAAGCAGTTGTTCTTCGATCCCCGCCTTTCTTCCAACAAGCAAATTTCCTGCGCCAGCTGCCATCAAGCGGACAAGGTCTTTTCCGATCCCCGCCCACTCTCACGAGGCGTCGAAGACCGCCTTGGCGCCCGCCACTCCATGCCACTCTTCAATCTCGCATGGAAATCTTCCTTTTTCTGGGACGGACGCGCCGCAAGCCTCCGTGAGCAAGTTCTCCAGCCCATCCAAGATCATCAGGAAATGGCATCCGACTTGCCCTCCCTCTTGAATGACATCAATGCCGACCAAGACTACTCAAGAGCTTTCGACAAAGCCTTTGGCGAGGGGCCCGCCACCAGCGAAAAGTTGGCACTCGCTCTTGAGAACTACCTGCTCACTCTCACCAGCTACGACTCCAAATTCGACCGCGCCATGGCAGGCAAAGTTGAACTCAACGAACTGGAATCCCGAGGCATGGAACTCTTCTTTACCGAATACGAACCTCGCTCGGGAAAGCGTGGTGCCGATTGCTTCCACTGCCACGGCGGAGCCAACTTCTCTGACCACCGCTTTCACAACAACGGCTTGGCTCCCGATTCCGACCTTGGGCGCTTCGCCGCCACCCGCCAGGAAGTCGACAAGTATCTCTTCTCGACGCCAAGTTTGCGCAACGTCGCCCAAAGTGCCCCTTACATGCACGATGGACGTTTCGCCACCCTCGAACAAGTGATCGCTCACTACTCCGGCCCCATGCACCGCTCCGAAACCCTCGATCCCAATCTCGCGAAGCATCCGAAAGCCGGCCTCAAGCTCACTCAGGGAGAACAAGCCGCCCTCGTCGCCTTTCTAAAGACGCTCAGCGACCCGAAATTCGGAACATCACTGGGCGAGCACGGTGAGAAATAGGGAATGGCTCGAACCGATATCAAGTGCGCACGAGATTCAAAAAATGATTTTGCAAAACCTCTAAAGCGGCATCGACCCACGTCCTAATCTCTGACTCCCACGATCTGCGCGACTCGGATCGACGATGACTTATAAAAAGTCCGATCCAATCGCTGAGGCCCCTTTCCGTCCGTAACGAAGACAAGTTTGAAGTCACCTGCCATCGCTCTAGCCTTGAGGCTTTCGATGTCTGAGTCCGCCTCAGGCACTGCGACCTCTATCTCCAAGTTCTCACCTGGCTCACCTTCTCCGGCCAAGACATGCTGAACTTTGAAACGAAAAGTGAATTTCTTGAAGACCTCTCCCTTTTGATTCTTCAAAGTCGATTTGGGAGAAAAGCCTAGAACTTTGCCAAAGGCGACAGTCTTCGCACCACCAACCTTCGCCGTGAGTTTTTCTTTGCTAAGCAAAAAAGGTCCGGCGACCCCGGTGTCATCGCCAGCGTAGCGCCCGCCCCGGAAAAATACCTGTTTCCCTGAATAGTCGAAATACAGCTTGGCGCGATGCATCAGATCGATTCCCATCAGAGCCTGTATCCCACCTGGAAATACGCTCAGGTCCATTAGATCAGCGCCATTGTTGGAAAAGCTGGCTCCGCCCAATTCAAACTTTGCGATGAAGGTTTGGCCTCCCTCCTGTGCGCCACCCGCTCCACTGATTTGTCCACTGCGATAGCGGGGCAGCCCTTGTTTGGAACGCACTTTTTCATCGAGTAAAATGGAACTCGCCCCCGTATCAAGCAGAGCATTGATCGACTGCTCACCCACCTTGGCTGCGAGCACCGGAATGAG
>CAXIBU010000098.1:0-10719 GCA_964021555.1 uncultured Verrucomicrobiales bacterium
CTCGCCGGCCAAGCTGACCTGGCTTACCAAAACCGACTTTTGGAAAAACCCGCCCTACTCGGTAAAAGCGGTCGTGCCTTCCTCGCACTGGCCCTCGCCGAGAGCGGCGATGCGGCGGCGAAGAAGTCGGCTCTTGAATTACTCAACGGAAAGTTCGGGGCGACCACATCCAACGACTGGATGATCCACGATGCCTCTGATTCCTTGGAACTCCTCGCCCTGTGCGTGCTCGATGCCGACGAACTAGCCATTGAGAAAAAGCTAGATCGACTTCTGGCCAGCACCAATCCACGCGGCCACTGGCGCACCACCTGGTGCAATTCATGGGCCCTTCAGTCGATGGCCGCCGTTGCCCGCCGCGAGGCAAAGAACCAGGAGACCACGCTTGTCGAACTACAAGTTGGCGAGGAGAAGCAGCAGATCGAGCTCGGTCCCAAGCAGAGGAGCACCACTGTCACCGTCCCGCTTGAGAAGCTCTCACGTCTCAACTTGAATTGCCTCTCTGGCAAAGTCGTCAGCATCGCCAATCTTGCGGCCAAGCCCGAGCTGAGCGCCACCATCGCCAAACCCGGTAAAGAAGGAATAACTCTAACCAGACGCTACGAAAGACTGCTGCCAGATGGCAAAACCGAGCCTCTCGAGAATGCCAAAGTCGGCGACCTCGTGGTCGTCACCCTCAACCTACAAGTTCCATCGAGTCAATACTACCTCGCGGTCGACGATCCGATTCCAGCTTGTTTTGAGATCGTCAATGATGCTTACGCCACCCAATCTGCAGGCGAGAATTTGACCACGGTCTCATGGCGACAGGATCACTTCGAACTTCGAGACGACCGCGCCGTATTCTTCTACAACTACGTCAGCCAACGTGGTTCTCAGCAAATCCAATACCTCGCCCGCATCACCAGAGCTGGCACCATGACCGCACCTTCCGCCAAGGCCGAGCCCATGTATCAGCCAGGCTTGAGCGCTCTCTCGACCTCTGACCGGATCGAAGTCGCCCCACGATGAACAGTTCCGAGCCGACCCCAGCCGAATTGCCCAAGCGCACTTGGCTTCGGCGGGTCCTCGGCTTTGTCACTCGGAGGCGTTTGGCGAAAGCCGCCATCGGCGGAACTGCTCTGGTGGTGGTAGGATGGTTTGGCCTGCCTTGGCTCGTGCCCCTGCCCGAGAGCTTGAATGATCCTTCGTCGCCCTCACCCGAGCTCCTCGCCCGTGATGGCTCAGTCTTGGCCACCTTTTCCCGCCCCGACCTCTATCGCCACCGCCCGGTATCGCTGGAAGAAATTCCCGATCACCTCGTCATGGCCACCCTCTCCGCGGAGGACAAACGTTTCCGTGAACATGGCGGGATCGACTTGCTCGCCAATTGCCGTGCCATCCGCGACAACCTTCAGGCCGATGAAGTCGTCTCCGGCGCATCCACCCTCACCCAACAGCTGATCAAGCTCGCCTCCGGCACCCCCGCCCGAACCCTGCGTAATAAGGCAGTCGAGGCCCTCCAGGCACGGCATCTCGAGATGCTCTGGGATAAGGACCGCATCCTCGAAAATTACTTCAACCGTCTCGACTACGGCAGCCAGCGGCTCGGCCCGGATGCCGCCGCCCGCTACTACTTTCAGCGCCCGCTCGACCAACTATCACTCGCACAGTCCGCCCTCTTGGCAGGCCTGCCCCAAGCCCCCTCGCGTCACAATCCGCTACGAAATCCCGAACAGGCCCTGAAGCGACGCAACTGGGTCCTCGATCGCATGCAGATCGTCTTTGGCCTCGACCCCGAGGAAATCGAGCGCGCCAAGGACGAGCCCCTCGACCTTCGACCTGTCGATGAAACCAGCTTGGCCCCGCATTTGGCCGACCTATTTCGCGGCAAGGCCCCCGAGGGTCCGCTCACTACCACGATAGACCCGAAGATTCAGGCATTCGCCGAGCGCTGCGTCCGTCAAGAGCTGGAGCGCCTCGCTACCAATAATGCCCAGCAAGCTGCCGTTCTAGTCATTGACAATCCCACTGGAGAAATTCTGGCCCTCATCGGCTCGGGCGGATACGAGAACGAAAATGGCGGCCAGATCAACGGTGTCTTTGCTCCGCGATCCCCTGGTTCCACCTTGAAGCCACTTCTGTATGCCTGCGCCTTCGACCGCAAGCAATCATGGCCGGGCCATATCCTTCCAGACATCCCTGATGCCTTTCTCTCCACCGATGGCAGCCGCGCGCCCCGCAATTACGACCTGCGCTACTACGGCCCCGTCACCGCCCGCTTCGCTCTGGCAAATTCGCTCAATGTCGCCGCCATGCAGCAGCTCAACGAGATGGGCGGAGCTTCCGCCTGGATGCCATTTCTCCAGTCACTGGGCATGAAATTCGAGCAGCCCGCCGAGCACTACGGGCTAGGCCTCGCCATCGGAAATGCCGAGATGCCCCTGATCGCCGTGGCACAGGCCTACCAGTGCCTGGCCAATCAAGGGCGCCTGAAAACCCTCACTCTACAGCCCCAGGCCCCCACACCAGGAGAAAACAAGCTCTCAGCAGGGGCCGCTTGGATGGTCGGCCACATCCTGCGCGATCCCATCGCCCGCGCCCACGCCTTCGGACTGAATTCCCCGCTTCGGCTCGATTTTCCCTGCGCAGTCAAGACCGGCACCTCGTCGGACTTCCGAGATAACTGGTGCATCGGCTACACCCCACAACACACCGTCGCCGTCTGGCTCGGCAACTTTGACAACACCCCCATGCACGGCATTAGCGGGGTCAGCGGCGCAGGTCCTATCTTTCACGAGATCATGTCGCAACTGGGCCCCGGCACTACAGGAACCACCTGGCCCGCCCCACCAAATTCACTGACCCAGCTGGCAATCGATCCCCGCACCGGCAAGCGCTACCTGACCGCCACAAACGGCAACCAAAAGAACCAAAAGTTCGAGTGGGCCTGGAGCAGCGCCCCGCCGCTCCCCATTCAAAATGCAGACTACCATGCCGACGGCAAAGTCCTCCTCGATGACCGCTACGCCGGCTGGCTCAGCGACGAATCAAATGCCCGAGCCTCCCAATTCGCCCTCGCTCGCGACAACCGCCCCGGCGCGCCCCCTCGCATCACCAGTCCCCTAAATGGCGCTCGCTACGTTCTCGACCCCGACATTCCAGGCGGAACCTCCAAGATCACGCTAAAGACGAATTTGACCGAGTCCGTGCAGTGGTCCTGCGAGACTCTGGCTATCGAACCAAATTCAAACGCCCTCCACCTCAAGCCCGGCACCCATCAGATCAAAGCCAAACTCAGCAATGGCACAGAGCTGACCTCCACCATCACCGTCCGCGCGCTCTGATCACCTCGAAATTTATATCGCAGCAGCAAAAGGACCTTCCCTAAGCCCACGATTGGCGTTATCCAGTTTTTTAAAACAAACTTAGATATTTATGGGAATTTACATCGCCAGCCAACCAGACAAGGACCTAGAGGGATATTTCGAACACTTTGCCATGGACTTTGAAAGCGTCAACATGCTGCTCAAACAGTCCGAATGTGATTTGAGCCCCTACCTTTTCTGCCCTGAAAGCGCTCAAGATGAGGCGCAGATGAGGGACGACGGAGATAGCGAAAAAGACATCGCCTACATGAAGCTTATCACCAGCGAGGACTATTTTCCCATCAGCGAAGTTGCTAGTAAGATTACCAAAGCAATTGCGCTTGCAGAGGACTACGAAGAAGATGACTTTTGCGCTGGGAAAGAAGCCTTTATCTCAGACCTAGAAGAAATAAGTGCAGAACTGTCTAAAAATATCGAGGACGATATCAAAGTGCTCTTCGGCAGGGGGTAGCCGAGCCTTGCTCGTCGCGGGGCGCATTCCCGTTTTACGGTTTCCGATCCATGTTGACTCATTCCTAGGTTTGCTTTTTCGTCTGCTGCGCTACCCTAGCTTCAGACCATGCACATCGCAGACATTCTCAGCCGCCCTGAGCCCAGCTTTTCGTTCGAATTTTTCCCTCCAAAATCGGAGGCTGCTTCGCAACGCCTTTATCAGACCATTCTCGAACTCGAGAACCTCGGGCCATCCTTCGTCTCCGTCACCTATGGCGCAGGCGGCAGCACCCGCGATCTGACCCATGATCTGGTGATGAAGCTCCACGAGACAACCTCCATCCCACCCGTTCCGCACCTCACCAGCGTCTGCCACAGCAAGGAGGAGATCGATGCCATTCTCGAGCGCTACTCAAAGGCGGGGGTCAATAACCTGCTCGCCCTCCGCGGTGATCCTCCATCCAATCTAAGGGACTACTGCCGCAGCGATGATGCCTTCCTATACGCCTCCGAGCTGGTTGCTCACATCAAGAAGTTCAACGAATCCGGCCGCCACTCGGATCCCCGAGGATTCGGGATCGGCGTCGCAGGCTTCCCAGAAGGCCACCCGGACACTCCAAACCGTCTCTTAGAACTGGAGCACCTCAAGGCCAAGGTCGATGCTGGCGCCGACTACATCTGCACCCAGCTCTTCTTTGAAAATTCCGAGTTTCTCGACTTCCGCGACCGCTGTCGATTGGCCGGGATCAATGTCCCCATCATCGCTGGCATCATGCCCATCTCGACCCTCAAGGGTCTCAAGCGCATGGCCGACCTTGCCGGTGGCACCAAGTTCCCCGCCAAGCTCCTTCGCGCCCTAAACCGCACCGACGGCAGCGATGAGGCAGTTGAACAAGTAGGCATTCACTACGCTGCTCAGCAATGCGCCGAGCTGCTCGATGCCGACGTCGATGGCATCCATTTCTACACACTCAACCAGAGCAAGGCGACCCAGCAGATCTACCGCACCCTAGGCATCTCGGTTCCGGTTATCTAAGGTCATGCCCGAGCTGCCAGAAGTCGAGACCACCCGCAGCGGTATCGAGCCTCATCTCGTCGGCCAGGCCATCGCCGATCTCGTCATCCGCAATGGCAGCCTACGCTGGCCGGTGCCGGATGAAATTCACGACTTGGTCGATCAGAAGGTCATCGCCGTTCGCCGACGCGCCAAATACCTGCTGGTCGACTTCGAGACCGGAACGCTCATCCTCCACCTAGGGATGTCTGGCAGCCTGCGCATCAGCTCGGCTGATACGCCCTTGCGTAAGCACGACCACCTCCAGTTCATGCTCGGCAGCGGCGCCGAACTCAGATTCCACGACCCTCGTCGTTTCGGCTGCGCCCTCTGGTCGACCGATCCAGAGCAGCACGATCTCATCAGGAACCTCGGACCCGAGCCACTCGAACCTGAATTTTCCGTCGAGCACCTGCTCGCGGCCTGCAGCCAGCGCAAGGCGCCGATCAAACAAGTCATCATGGACGGTAAAGTCGTTGTCGGCGTCGGCAACATCTATGCCTGCGAGGCCCTTCACCGCTCAGGGATCCACCCGAAGCGCCCCGCACAGCGAATTTCTAAAGCTCGGCTCGCCAAGCTAGTCGAAGAAATTCGCTTCGTCCTCGAACGATCCATCACCCAGGGCGGCACCACCCTGCGCGACTTCGTCAACGAAAGCGGCGAAGCTGGCTACTTCAAACAACAGCTCACCGTCTACGGCCGCGAATCCGAGCCCTGCCACACCTGCTGCACCCCGATCAAACGCCTAGTCCTTGGCCAGCGCTCCACCTTCTACTGCCCGAAGTGCCAGCGCTGAGGATCTCTTTTCGGTAAGTTCGAGTCCGCCTGACTCAGTTCGCATTCTGGCAATGCAACTTTACAATTAAAGCGTAACAATCTTTGGCGCTAGGGCGCTTGTTGGAGGAAGATTGCAAAAGTCGGGTAAGCACGCCTTCCCTGATTCAACTAACCACCAAATCAACACAGCATGACTTTTTTCAAATACGCGCTCATCGCCGCATTTTCATTTTCTCCGCTCCAGCTCGTCTCAGCGGATGAACCTGCCAAGCCTGAAAAGGTTGAACCAGCCGACGAGGCCAAAGTCGTCGAACTCACCGGAGACGTTGTAAAGGCTGGCGAAAAATTCAAATTCAAGTCGACCGAAGGGAAGACTTACCTGATTACCAAGAACAACAATGACAAGGTCAAAGCCTTCGCAGGCAAGAAGGTCAAAGTCGTCGCCAAAGCCAAGTCGAAGAAGGGCAATGACGGTGGAATGTTCCACATGCTCGTTTACGTGAAATCCATCGAAGAAGCTGCGGCTGAATAATCCCAACCTTCAATAAAAAGACCCTCTTTGCTCAGCAGAGAGGGTCTTTTTATTTATTCTGAGAGGGCTAGACCAGCAATCACAGGCGCTGTGTTTCTCAAAGTCGATTGGCCTGCTTGGCGGCCTTGATCGTATTACTCATGAGCATGGCGATGGTCATCGGCCCGACACCCCCAGGGACAGGAGTGATCGCCCGGCACTTGTCCTTGACCGCTTCGAAGTCGACGTCACCGACGATGCGGTAGCCCTTTTTGGCTGAAGCATCTTCGACACGGTTAATCCCGACATCGATGACGGTCGCCCCGTCTTTGACGAAGTCAGCTTTGACAAATTCGGGGATGCCAACGGCAGCGACGAGGATATCAGCCCTGCGGCAAACTTCCGCGATGTCCTGAGTGCGGGAATGCGCTACGGTTACCGTGGCATTTCCTTCGCGCCCCATGAGTAATAGCGCCATGGGCTTACCCACGATCATGCTGCGCCCGATGACGACGGCCTCCTTGCCACTGGTATCGAGACCACTTTCTTGGATCAGGCGCATGCAACCTGCTGGGGTGCAGGGAACGAAGCCACTGGAATCTTCCAGCGCGAGCTTCGCGACATTTTCAGGGTGAAAACCATCGACGTCTTTGGCTGGGCTAATTTCGCGAACAATCGCCGCCTCGTCAATGTGCTTTGGAGGAGGACTCTGGACCAGAATCCCATGGATTTTTGGATCCGCATTGAGCCGGCGAACGACGGTGAGCAGTTCGTCTTGAGTCGTCTCTTCGGGGAGCTCGATTTTTTCGGAATGAAGGCCCATGGCCGCGCACTTTTTGACTTTAGAACCAACGTAGACCTTAGAAGCGGGATCATCCCCAACGATGACAACCGCTAGGCCGGGCTGAATGCCCTTTCCGATCAGAACATCGATTTCATTCTGACATTCCTGTAAGACTTTCTGGGCAATTTCTTTTCCGTCGATCAATTTCATAGCTGTTTGGATGGTTAAATCAGGCTGGAGGTAAAGCGGCTTGCAGGCGATTGGCCCACTCCTGAGCCGCAGCTTCGTCAAGGGATGGTGGGACTTCAAGCGCCTTCTCAAGTCGTATCGTCATACGCGACCCGGGTTTCGGAATTTGGAGTTTATCCCAGCTCTTCAGCGACCATGCATTTTCATAGGAGACACAAACCGGAACGACCGCTGCACCAGTCAGCGAGGCCAATTGAATGACGCCATTCTGCAGCTGCCGACGCGGCCCTCGCGGTCCGTCAGGAGTGATGGTGATGTCGGCACCGTCCCGCAGGGCCCGCCGCAGCGCTACCAAGGCTGCGGCCCCACGCCTCGAACTTGAGCCGCGGGCTGCCTCCATTCCAAATACCGAGACCGCACCCGCCAGCACTCCCCCATCTCGGCTAGCACTGGTAAGAACCACATTTCTCCGGCCAGAGAACGCATTTTGCATCAATGAAGTGGCTCCTATAATCTGATCGTGCCAGACGACGAAGATCACAGGTGCCGCATCGAGAAATTCGAGGCCGCTCTGGTTACTGACACGGATGTCCAAGCTGTGCCCAAGAGCCCAAATAAGCCGACCACCGAGACGCCCCAGAAGGTGGCTTTTAAGCCCTCCTCGGATTTCGTTCTGTCGATTGTCGCTCATTTCGCGGTGACCATGAATCCTCAGCCCAAGCTTGCCAAGCCCTCAGCCACGACAAAGACTGGAAAAATGTCCAATAGCCTGCCACACTCCTTTCATCCATGGAACTTGACCTTTTAGACGTCCCTTTCGATCTCACATCGATCAAGCCGCGAGAGCTTGAAGAAGCACTGGGAGATCCCTTTGGCTTACGCCTCATTCCTGATGACGACGATGGTGCCGCACGCCCTTCCCGCTACTACCTGCTAGGGCGCACTATTGCGGACCGGCATTTGTTCATCTGCTTCAGCACCGATGGAAAGACCGCACGAATCATCACGGCCCGCGATCAAAGTGAGGGCGAGCAACGCTTCTACGAGCGCAAATACGCTGAAATCCTTTAATCCATCCCCATTTTTTCATGAAAAGCATCAGCAGCTGGACCGATATTCCTAATTTCGAGACCGAAGAAGAGGAACACGAATTCTGGCAAAATCACGAACTTGAGCCGCATCTGATCCAAGGATCGATCCACGCGCCGGATTCCCGCGAGTCCACAACCGTCACGCTTCGCTTCGATCCCCGCATGGTCGGTCGGATCAAGCTGGTCGCACGCTCCCGTTTCCTCAATTACCAGAGCATGATCAAGCAATGGTTGAGCGAGCGCTTGGAAGAAGAACTCAACAAAATGAAGTGAGCGACTCTCCTAAACCCAGGCTACTTCGAGGTCCCCTCGCCCGACCATGGATCTGGGCGCTGGGATGGATCATCTGGCTGAGTGTGCTTTGGATTCTTTCGGGAGGTCCTCCGCCAGTTGAAAATGATGACGTTGGCATCCCACACATCGACAAGATCTTGCACGCCGGGTATTTCTTCGGCGGTGCCGGCATGCTCTGCGCCTACCTGTGGCTCTTGCAGAAGAAAAAGTCGACCTTTCGATCCCTGATGATCCTCAGCCTGCTGATACTCGGCGGCGTCGGAATCAGCGATGAATACCACCAGAGCCTCAATCCCGAACGAACTGGCAACAGTTGGGCCGACTTTGCTGCTGACTTGGTGGGGTCCGCACTTGGGGCAGTTGTCTTTTGGCGGTCTAAGGATCATGCCTTCGGCCCTGCCTTGACAGCGGACGAGGCCTAGCGGAATTTGACTTCAAGTGACCATGAGTGACGACCTTTTCTCCTTCGCCGAGACCCATCAGGGATCAAATTCCGACCCAACCCTCGAAGCCCGAATTTCCGAACTTCGGATCGAGCTCGAGCGTCACAACAAGCTCTACTACGAAGAGGCCACCTCCGAGATCTCGGACGCCGAATACGACAAGCTATTCCGCGAACTTGAAGAACTGGAACAAGCTCACCCCGAGCTGGCTGACCCAAATTCGCCGACCCAACGCGTCGGTGGCGCACCACTGGATACCTTTGAGTCCGTCGAACACTTGGTGCCGATGTTGTCCATCGATGATGTCTTCGAACTGAGCGACGATGCCTTGGCTAAGCTCCCCGAAGGCACGCCACGAGAGACCGAGCTGATCGACTTCTACAAGCGCCTGCAGAAAAATACGGGCCTCGATTCCATCCCCATCACCATCGAGCCGAAACTCGACGGCGTCGCGGTAAGCCTCGTTTACCGTCAGGGCAAGCTCGACTACGCCGCCACCCGGGGCGACGGCAAGCGCGGCGACCTCATCACCGAAAATGTCCGCACGATCCGCAGCGTCCCGCTGTTGCTTAGCGCTCCTAGCACTGAAATCCCTGAACTCCTCGAAGTTCGCGGCGAGATCTTCATGCCAAATGCCGCCTTCGCCAAGATGAATGAGGAGCGAGATGAGGAAGGCCTGCCAACTTTCGCCAATCCCAGAAATGCAACCGCTGGGACGGTCAAGCAGCTGGATTCTCGGGAAGTCGCCAAGCGTCCGCTCGACTTTCTTGCCCACGGGCTCGGTGCCTACGAAGGGCCTGAGTTGGAGACCGAATTCGACTTTCACGAGCTCCTCGATCAGCTCGGGATTCCGCGCAACCACCCGATCAAAATTGCTGATAACATTGAAGAACTGCTGCAGGCGGTTGACGAACTCAATCACGAACGCCACGACTTCGACTACGCCACCGACGGCGCCGTCGTCAAAGTAATCGACCGCCAAATTCGCGAAGACCTCGGCTTCACCTCACGCGCTCCGCGCTGGGCCGCCGCTTACAAATTCCTGCCCGAACAAGCGGAGACCCGACTCAAAACGATCACCATTCAAGTAGGCCGAACCGGCGTTCTCACTCCAGTCGCTGAGCTTGAGCCAGTGCTCGTTTCCGGCACCACCGTCTCCCGGGCGACGCTCCATAATCAGGAAGAAATCGAGCGCAAGGACGTGCGCATCGGCGACTATGTGATTATCGAGAAGGCCGGAGAAATCATCCCCGCCGTGGTCAAAGTCGTGACCGACAAACGCCCGGCCGTCGCCGCGCCCTTCAATCTCTACGACTACGTTGACGGCACCTGCCCCTCCTGCAAGGGCCCCATCTCCCAGGAAGAGGGCATGGTCGCTTGGCGCTGCACCAACTTCGCCTGCCCCGCCCAAGCCGTCACGGGGATCAAGCAGTTTGCCTCGCGCAAGGCACTCGACATTGATGGCGTTGGCACCAGCGTAGCCGAGGCTCTCGTGCACGGCGGCCATGTGCAAACGCCCCTCGACCTCTTCTCGCTGGATCTTGAGACCCTTGCCAAACTCAACCTCGGCACCGAAGACGAGCCCCGCACCTTCGGCGAAAAGCGCGCTCAAAAGGTCCTCGATTCCCTAGAGGACGCCAAAAAGCAGCCACTCTCTCGCTGGCTCTACGCCATGGGTATTCGCAATATCGGTGAGTCCGCTTCACAGGAAATCGCCCGCCTGCACCAAGATCTCGAAGCGATTGCAAATTCAGAAATCCTCGCGGATCTCGCTGA
>CAXIBU010000099.1:0-10672 GCA_964021555.1 uncultured Verrucomicrobiales bacterium
CAAAACAACGGACAAAACAATGGTCAGAACAACCCTAATCAAGACCAAGACGGGCAGGAAGAACGCGGGAACGACAGCCGTAATAATGACGCACGCTTCTGGGAGGCAAAAATGCCCACCGGAAACTACATGGTCGCCCTAGACCGGATCAATTCTGTCGCCAAACACGAATACGTCATTAGCAACGCCGCCTCCCGAGTCGTCGAGTTGACCCTGACCACCTCTGGCAGTTCAGTTGTTCGTTTCTATTACGTCGAGCCCGTCGGCACCAACAACGCTGCCACCAACGGGGTCGTGCAGCGCGGACAAGATCTGGTTGATCGTGCCGGGCGCCGCGCCAACCTCCCGCTCAACAACGTAGTTACCAAGGAATATCCCGTGACCACCCACACCGGGCAGGTCGAATACCGGGTGAGCTCCGAACAAGCCATTTCGCAGCTTCACACCAGCATTAGTCGCGCTTGGAAAGACCGCAGAGGTCGGGTCGTTACCGTTCAATGATTGGCGAGACCGAGAAGCTTCAATGGCCTCGTGCGACGAGAAGCTTTTCAGGAGCCTTTAAAAAGCTAGCGATCGCATTAGCTAGTCTTTGAGCTGGCGCGGAGCCGCTTGTGAATTTTTTCACAAGCGGCTTGCCTGTTGGCGAGAGTCACGCCACATTGCCCCCGCACGCGAAAAGGCCGAAAATTCATTTTTCGTCCTCATTTCTGTGGGAAACGTTGATTTTTCAAAACAACTACCCTAGTCATGCGCGCCCGCGAGGCAAACCCAGCATCTACTCATGTCCGATCAGAACTCCGACGCTCCCACTCAGGAACTCCCAAAAGATCAAGCCGCAGCCAAAGGCATGGTCAACGTCCAGATTGATGGACATTGGATCCAGGTCCCAAAAGGCACTCGCATGATCGAGGCTTGCAAGATTGCAGAGAAAGAAGTCCCCCACTACTGCTACCACCCGAAACTTTCGAGCCCTGGTAACTGTCGCATGTGTCTCGTGCAGATGGGCATGCCTCCACGCCTTGCTCCGGGCCAAGACCCCGAATTTAACGAAGAGGGATATCAAGAAATCGGCTGGATGCCCCGCCCGGTCATCGCCTGCGCCAACACCGTCGCCGAGAACATGGGCATCCGCACCAAGGGCGATCTGGTTGAGAAAACACGCAATGGCGTGATGGAGTTCCTCCTCATCAACCACCCTCTCGACTGCCCCATTTGTGATCAAGCCGGTGAATGCAGACTCCAAGAATTCTCCGTCGATCACGGCAGCGGCACTTCCCGGTTTAAAGAGACCAAGGTGAAGAAGCCCAAGAACGTCGACATCGGCGAGCGCATCCGTCTAGATGACGAACGCTGTATCATGTGCTCGCGCTGCATCCGCTTCATGGAAGAAGTCGCTGACGACCCCGTGCTCGGATTTGCTGATCGCGGCACGCACACCACACTCACGGTGCACCCGGGACAGCGTCTCGACCACAACTATTCACTCAACACCGCCGATCTTTGCCCCGTCGGCGCTCTGACCTCGACCGATTTCCGCTTCCAACAGCGCGTCTGGTTCCTAAAAGAGACTCAGTCCATCGACGTCAACTGCGGCACCGGGATCAACACTACGATCTGGACCCGCGAAGGCCGCGTCTACCGCATCACCCCACGCCAGAACGATGCGGTAAACTCGTGCTGGATGCCTGACAGCCACCGCTTGAATTTCCACTACATCGATGCCGATGCCCGCCTCAACGAAGTCCTGATCAAGGATGATAATGGCGTGCACCAAACAGGCACTTGGGCCGATGCCATGAGCGCCTTCGCAGCGCGCATTAAAGAATTCGAGCCAAACCAGGTGGCGATCATCGCCTCGGGCCGCCAGACCAACGAAGAGCTCTGGATGTCCGGTGCCCTCGCTGGGCAGATTGGCACCGAATTTTTCGATATCGTCCCTCGCACTGGGGAGAACGACGGATTCCTCATCGCAGCCGACCGCAATCCGAACACCAATGGAGCCAAGCTTGTCGGCGGCATCGAAAACCCAGGCAGCAAACTCGACGAGATCAAGAACGGCCTGGAATCGGGACAGATCAAAGCACTCATCATCCTCGGCGAAGACGTCTTTGGCGATGCCGGATGGGGCCACGACACGCTCGCCGGCGTCAAATTCCTTCTCACCACGCAGATTTCTGCCAATGCCACCGGTCAGTCAGCCGATATCGTCCTACCAGCAGCGGCCTTCACCGAGAAGCGCGGCACCATGATCAACGTCACCGGTCGCCTGCAAAAGCTCAACCAAGCCAGCCCACTGCCAGGCGATGCTCACGACGATTGGGAAATCTTCCGTGACCTCACTGTTTCTCTGCTGGAAACGAAGCCCGAGGGCATTCCTTACCTACTCGAAGATGTTTTCAAAGGCATCGCCGAAAGCGTCGAAGAATTTGCTGGGCTCACTCTTTCCAAAGTCCGTCCAGATGGACTTCAGATCCTTGAAACGGGCGTCACCATCCCCCTCCTTGAGCGAGAAAAGGAACGCATTGCCAATCGCGAGATCGTTGGCTAAAGCACCGCAAAAGCTCATCTTTTAATCTTCCTCGATCCTCTCTCTTCCATGGACTTCGTCTTCATCGCCATCACAGCCGCCAAGATCATCGGCTTTACCTTCCTGATCATTTTGCCCCTGATCGCTTATTCGGTCTACGCCGAGCGCCGGGTCTCAGCCATCATTCAAGACCGGGTTGGCCCGAACCGAACCGGTATCCCTCTGACCCTACTCGGTGGTAAGAAAGATATCGCCTTCGCGGGTCTCCTTCAGCCCTTGGCAGATGGACTAAAATTCATCCTGAAAGAGGACTTCACCCCCAAGCACGCCCGCACCGCCTTCTACTGGATGGCCCCCGTGCTGACCATGGTGCCTTCGCTCCTCACCCTTTGCGTCATCCCCTTCGGTAACGAGATCGCCGTCGGTGACACCAAGATCCCCTTGGTCATTGCTGACCTCAACGTCGGTCCCTTGTTCATCTTCGCGATTTCCTCACTCGCCGTTTACGGCATCACCCTCGCAGGATGGGCTTCAAATTCGAAATACCCTTTCCTCGGTGGGATTCGTTCGACCGCTCAAATGGTTTCCTACGAGATAGCCCTTGGCCTGTCCATCGTCCCGGTGCTGATGATCTTCGGTGAGCTCAACCTCAACAACATCGTCCGCGATCAAGCCGCTGGCGGCTGGCTACTAATGCCCCTCTGGAACGAGGGCGGCCATCTCTTGAGTGGCGGATATTGGGCCAATGGAGGCCTCACCCAATGGATCCTCATGGTGCCATTGCTGATCAGCTTCATCATCTTCACCACTTCGATCTTCGCCGAGACCAACCGCATGCCATTCGATCTTCCCGAATGTGAGACCGAACTGGTCGGCGGCTACCACACCGAATACTCCTCGATGAAATTCGCCCTCTTCTTCTTGGGTGAATACGCCGCAATGATCGTCGGCTCAGCCCTGATTGTCACTCTGTTCTTCGGCGGATGGTCCATCGGATTTGGCATCGATCAAGCCTACCTCAATCCCGACGGCAGCAGCCCCATCTGGCTTGCACTTCTCCAGTTCGGCGCCTTCCTGACCAAACTGGTGGTATTCATCATCTTCTTCATTTGGGTGCGCTGGACTGTCCCTCGTTTCCGATACGATCAGCTCATGAACCTTGGCTGGATCGTCTTCTTCGAAGGGGCCGTGATCAACGTCTTCCTCACCGCCGGCGTCCTCTACCTAGCCCACTCCCAGGGCTGGGCGCTCTGAGGCCTCCGCATTCCCAAACACCAAACGCACGCAATCCCATGGCAACTATCAAAGTCACACGACCCAAGCTCACCTTCGGTGAGAAAGTCTATTTGAAGCCTCTCGTCAAAGGACTCGGCATCACCTTCAAGCACGCGATCGCGTCCATGCGCGGCAAGACCGCAGGAAGCAAAGCAATGGGCTCAGGCAGCCTCGGGATCACCATGCAGTATCCGGAAGAAAAGTGGGACGACCACCTTCCCGAATACTACCGCGGTGTTCCAGCACTCGTCACCGATGAGCAAGGTCGCGAGCGCTGCGTTTCCTGCCAACTCTGCGAATTCATCTGCCCCCCGAAAGCGATCCGCATCGAGCCAGGCGAAATCCCATCCGATGACCCTTGGGCCAAAGTCGAGAAACGCCCCGCCGAATTCGACATCGACATGACCCGCTGCATCTACTGCGGCATGTGCGAAGAAGTTTGCCCCGAGCAAGCCATCTACCTGCGCCAAGACTACGCCATGACAGGCTTGACCCGCGCCGACATGGTCAATAACAAACCCCGCCTCTACGAGATCGGCGGAGTCCGCACCGGCCTCGTCAACAAGTGGAATGAGCTAAAATAGTTACCGGTTAGCAGTTAAGAGTTATTTGTAATCTTGGAGTCTGGTGACTCCGGCAAAGCGATGAGCGACGAAGTAAAATCATTCGAAGACCTGAAGGCCTATCAAGCCTGTCGGGATTTTCGCATTGCTGTGATTAAGGACGTCGTCCCAAAGCTCGTCGAACAGAGGGAATTCCATCTGGCTGATCAGTTGAAGCGCTCAGCCCGCTCTGTCACTGCCAACATGGCTGAAGGTTACGGACGCTTCCATTATGCCGACAACGCCAAATTCTGTTCTAATGCCCGAGGTTCCCTCTGCGAGTCACTTGAGCATCTCATCACCGCCAATGACGAAGGTCTATTGAGTCCAGACTTGCTTCAAAAGCTGCGCTCGGATTATCAGACCGCGTCAATGCTCCTCAATGGCTACATCAGCTACCTTTATCGTGCTCAAGCACAGAACAAAACCAAGGGACAAGTGCGGCCCCAGCCGCAACCAAACCTTCCCAATAACCAATAACAGGTAACCAGTCTCATGCCTTCCTTCCTCTTCTACATTTTCGCCGTTCTCACGGTGATTGGATCACTGGCGCTCATTTGCTTCAGAAATCCAGTCTCTAGCGCCATGTCGATGGCCGCGGCATTCGGTGGACTCGCCGCGCTCTTCGTTTCTCTCGGAGCCTTCTTTGTCGGAATCATCCAAGTCCTCGTCTACGCCGGGGCCATCATGGTTCTGTTCATCTTCATCATCATGCTCTTGGATCTCAAATCCGAAGAGCGCAAGAACCCGAAGGCGCTGCCCATCGTCGGCGGCCTCGCACTGGTCCTGATCTTTGCGATCCAGATGGCTGGCGTTCTGATGAATACGCCAAACAAGGAAATGCCTGACCTCGAAATGGCAGCCGCCGCTGAGCGCTACGAAGCGATTGGAGCCAACACCGTCGCCTCCCACCTCAAGGAAGACAAGCTGCCCGACGTTCACCTCGTCGGTCGCGAACTGTTCTCAAACCGCAACCGTGAAATGCAGATCGTCGGTGTGCTCCTCCTAGTTGCCACCATCGGCACCGTAGTCCTCTCCAAACGCCAAAAAGACTAATTTCCACCAGCGGCGGCCCCAGCCCTCTGTCTCACCTTTTTCTTTTTTCGCCGAACGTTTTTCGATTCCATGCCCACTCTCAACGAATACCTCTTCCTTTCCGGACTGCTCTTCTCCATCGGCCTCGCTGGTGTCGTCCTGCGCCGGAATATCATCGTCATCTTCATGTGCCTCGAGCTCATGTTGAGCGCGGCGAACTTGGCCATCGTCGCCTTTTCCCGATTCAACACCGTCGAGGGCTTACCTGACTACAACGGCCAAATGCTGGTATTCTTCGTTATCACCGTGGCCGCCGCAGAGGTCGCCGTGGGCCTCGCCATTATCATTGCTCTCTATCGAGCGAAACAAACCGTAGACGTCGAAGACCTCAAGGTTTTGAAAGGCTAACTCCCTTCCGTCTCACTCTTCTCTTTTTTCGACCCACGACATCATGGACTTTCTTCCCTGGCTTCTCCTCGCCCTACCGCTGCTCTCCGCGGCAGCGATCCAATTGGGCCTCAAACGCTCAGCCGACCTCAGCGCTTACGTCTCTACGGGTTCAGCCCTCGCGACGCTCGTTGTTACCTTCCTCCTTCTCGGTAAAAACGAAAATCCAGACCCATTCACTTGGGCCGCCATCGGCGATTTCAAGATCAACATTGGCATCCTAATGGACACCATGTCGACCCGCATGATGCTCGTCGTCACGGGGATCGGCAGCCTCGTTCACCTCTTCTCACTCGTCTACATGAAGGACGACGAAGCAAAGGCGCGCTACTTTTCTGGCCTCTCCCTCTTCATGTTCTCCATGACGGGCATCGTCCTCGCAGACAACTTCCTCATGATGTTCATGTTCTGGGAGCTCGTCGGCCTCAGCTCTTACCTGCTGATCGGCCACTGGTATGCCAAGCCATCCGCCGCCAAGGCAGCCAACAAGGCCTTCCTCACCAACCGAATCGGTGACTTTGGCTTCATGATCGGCATCCTCATGATCTGGATCATCTCAGACTCAGTCGACTTTGCCGGCATTCAATCTTTCGCTGCTTCAAATCCAGTTGTCTCCGGCGGACTCATGACCGCCACCGTCCTCTGCCTCTTCTGCGGTGCCGCTGGTAAGTCTGCCCAATTTCCCCTCCACGTCTGGCTGCCAGATGCAATGGAAGGCCCGACACCTGTCTCGGCCCTCATTCACGCCGCGACCATGGTTGCTGCTGGCGTCTACATGATGGCCCGCACCGTCTTTGCCCTCGGCGACTTAATCCCAGCCGAGGCATTCACCGTAATCGGTTACATTGGCGGCATCACTGCTCTCCTTGCAGCACTCATGGCAGTGCAACAGGACGACATCAAAAAGATCCTCGCCTACTCGACCCTCTCCCAGCTCGGTTACATGGTCATGGCAATCGGCTTGGATGCTCCAAATGCGGGCATGTTCCACCTTTTCACCCACGCTTGGTTCAAGGCACTCCTCTTCCTCGGCTCCGGCGCGGTGATCTACGCCTGCCACCACGAGCAGAACATCTGGAAAATGGGCGGACTGCTCAAAAAGATGCCCATCACCGGCCTCACTTTCCTCATCGGCACCGCGGCCCTGATCGCCGTGCCTGGGACTTCCGGTTTCTTCTCGAAGGAAGGTATTCTTCATGCAGCTCATGAAGCGCATTCTCCACTATTCTGGATCGCCGTTGGCGTCGCCGCTCTGACTACCTTCTACATGTTACGCCTCGTCTTCGTTGCATTCCTCGGTTCACCTCGCGGACACGGTGCAGAAGAAGCCAAGGAAGTCGGCCCACTCATGAGCGGCCCACTGCTTATCCTTGCCGTCATGGCTCTGATTTCAGGTTACGCCTTCCTCGCTGACGGAACGGTTCCCTCAATCGGATTCCACGCGCACAATGCAGTGGACGTCACCGACCTCGCCTTCATCTGCTCGGTTGCTTCTCTGGTCATCGGCGCAGTCGCAGCCTTCGCCCTCTATGGGAAGCCTCGCGATAAAGACCCACTTTCTGGCAACGCCGTCTCCAAACTCTTCGCCAACCGATTCTACATCGACGAGATCTACGACCGCGCGCTGGTCAAAGGTGTGCAGGGCTTCGCCTCAACCATCATCCACGCCCTCGACGAATTCGTCATCAATGGCCTTATCATCGGCGGCGGCACTCGCGTCGCTCAATCCTTTGGTCTCCTCTTCCGCCGCTGTCAGGGCGGATCCCTTCAAGCCTACGCCTTCTTCTTCGGCCTCGGCGTGATCTTCGTCATCTACTTCACCGTCTTCGGAAACTAAGCCTGCCGCCATGCTATCCGCACTCATCATCCTCATCCCGCTCGCCGCGGCGATCGCCATTTTCTTCGGAGCTCCGGGGAAATCCGTCAGTCGCTTGAGCGCCTTCGCCGTCCTCGGCCTAGCCGTCACCGCCGCGCTGACCTTCTGTTGCTCGCCCGGACTCTGGACTGTCGATCCAATCGCTGTCCTGCCCACCGCGAACCTTCCGATCAATCTCGCCTTTGGCATCGATGGCATCAGCGTCATCATGCTGCTACTTGCCTCGATTGTGCTCATGGCAGCAGTTCTGACCGGAACAGCGCCTGAAGGACGCGATAAGCTCTACTACGCCTCGTCACTGCTCATCGGTGCTGGCGCGATTGGGGCCTTCATCTCGACCGATGCCTTTTTCTTCTACGCCTTCCACGAACTGGCGCTGATCCCGACCTTCCTCATGATCGGCATCCTCGGCCGCGGTGCCCGTCGCGAAGCCGCTTGGAAAGCAACCATCTACCTCGCCACTGGCTCCATTATCCTGCTGGCTGGCATCCTCTGGCTCGGAGCCGAATTTGGCACCTTCGACATGCTCGCCATGGTCGATCTTGCGAAAGAAAATGCGATCGATTCTGGCAACCAACGCACCATCGCTGGTTTGTTACTCGTAGGCTTCGGCACCTTGGTCTCACTCTTCCCCTTCCACTCCTGGGCCGCGCCAGCCTACGCCTGCGCCCCAGCCCCGACCGCCATGCTCCACGCTGGCGTGCTGAAAAAATTCGGCCTCTACGGTCTCATTCGTTTCATGCCACTCGTGCCACTTGGCATGAGCAGCTGGCTCAACGTCCTCTTGGTCCTGCTCTTGGGCAACATCCTCTGGGTCGGCTTCGTGACGCTGAACCAGAAGCGCCTCGACCTCATGCTCGGCAATTCATCAGTGATGCACATGGGCTACGTCTTCCTTGCCCTCGCCGCTCTCATCGCGGTCGGTGGGGACACCTCAGTCAATCCCATCGCCATCCCGGCCGCACTCACCCTGATGTTTGCTCACGGCATTTCCATCGCCATGCTCTTCGGCCTCGCCGACCGCATCGAAAAGGCCACTGGCACCTTGGACCTCACCCAGCTCGGCGGGCTCGCCAAGCGCACGCCCAAGTTGGCCTTCCTCTTCGGTCTAGCCGCCATGGCCTCCATCGGCCTTCCCGGCCTCGCCAATTTCTCTGGCGAACTCATGGTCTTCCTCTCCGGCTTCAAAAACTGGGATTCCAGCGGCGGTCTAGGCCCCGTCCAGATCACCACGATTTTCGCTCTGTGGGGCGTCGTGATGTCAGCCGTCTACATGCTGCGCGCCTTCCGCCGGACTTTCCAGGGCGAGCCCGCCCGCGCCACGGAAAAAGCCACCGACCTCACCCAGGCTGACCGCATCCCAGCCATCCTCCTCTCTCTCGCTCTGCTCGCCGTGGGCCTCTACCCGCAGCTGCTTCTCAATCTTCTCTCCTAAGTTCATCACATGTCCTTTCTCTACGTTCACCCGGAAGCCTTTCTCATTTGCTTGGGAATCGGTCTGGTCTTGTTTGAGGCCTTTTTCACCAAAGCCGATAACAAGAAACCTGTTGGTTTCGCTGCCATCATTGGCTTGGTCATTGCTCTGGTCTTCACCGTCTCCAAGGGCACCTTCATCGAAGAGGGCGGCGCTCAACTTCTCGCGCCTGAGCTGGTCACCTTCTTCAAGGGCTTCGCCATCGTCGCAACTATTCTAGTCACCATCCTCGCGCTGGATTACCGCAAGGTGCTCTCACGCTTCACTGACTTCCCCAACAGCGAAAACGGCACCGGCGAGTTCTACTGCCTGCCCATTTTCGCCTGCGCCGGAATGATGTGGATGATCGATTCCAAAGACCTAATCAGCGCCTTTGTCGCCCTCGAGCTAGTCACCATCACCTTTTACGTCATGGTCGCCTACTTGCGTAAGAACGTCGGCTCTCTCGAAGCCGGGGTGAAATACCTTATTCTCGGCGCACTCTCCGCGGGCTTCATGGTTTACGGCATCGCTTGGATCTTCGGAGCTACTGGGACCACCGTCTTCGCTGAACTCCCAGACGCCATGAGCACCGCCTTCGAAGCGGGTCGCGGTTCCATGCTGCTCTTCGGCATCGCACTGGTCCTCATCGGTCTCGGCTTCAAAGTCGGTGCCGTCCCGACCCAAGTTTGGATTCCAGACGTCTACCAAGGCGCCCCAACTCCGACCACTGCCTTCCTCTCCGTTGCTTCCAAAGCCGCTGGATTTGGCCTGCTCCTTCTCTTCCTCGTGCCCCTGCTCACTACCGAGCAAACACGCGGACCAATCACGCTGATCCTGGCCATCATGGCTGGAGCAACCCTCGTCTTTGGTAACCTCGCCGCCCTCGCACAGACCAACCTCAAGCGTCTCCTCGCCTATTCCTCGATTGCCCACGCCGGATTCCTCCTCGTCGCCGTCAGCTCTTGGAACCCTGCCGAGGCCTCGACCAATTCACTCAACGGCGCACAAATCGTCGCCTTCTACCTCGCCACTTACCTGATCATGACCCTCGGTGCCTTTTTCGCACTGTCGCTGGTCAGCCAACAGCAAGGTAGTGAAGAAATCAGCGCCTTCAACGGGCTAGGCAAACGCAACCCTATCCTAGCACTGGGACTCACCATCCTGATGGCCGCTCTTGCTGGTCTGCCACTGACCGCTGGGTTCTACGGCAAGCTCTTCGTCTTCCAATCCGCCATCGCCGCGCAACAATGGTGGCTGGTTGGCACCGGATTCCTCGCCGTTGCCGCTGGCTTCTACTACTACTTCAAGCTGATCAAGGCGATGTATTGGAACCTCCCTCAGAGCACCAGCGCTCTCGAAGTGCCATCATTCAGCAAGATCGTCATTGGTGCCATGGTCATCACCACCGTCATCCTAGGCGTCTGGCCCGCACCCATCCTCTGGGTCATCGGCGC
>CAXIBU010000100.1:0-10667 GCA_964021555.1 uncultured Verrucomicrobiales bacterium
GCGACGGACTGAAGTCCCCCACCCTGCGTTTGCGAGGTTGTGGAGTAGTGACCAGAAGCAGCCGCCGATCGAGATGGTGATGAAGACACCGAAAGCAAACAGCCAGGAGAAGGCGTAGGAGGCTTGGATTTCAGGTCCGAGAGCTCCACCGAGCACGATGAAGCTACCGATGGTGAGCAGGAGACCAGCCGCACCGGCACCGAGCATGACAGTGGTGGACTTGCCGCCACGAAGTTGCTCGCCGTTGGCGGGGATGTCGTTGGATGTTACAAAATGGCCCATGGGAAAGTGAGTCTGGGTATGAAAATCAGTGGTTGATCAGTTGGCCTTGGCTTTTTCAGTCAAGATGGCCTGTTTCTGGTCGTCAGGGAGAGTGGTCGCCTTTTGCATGGCACGGACATAGGCAACAATGGCCCAGCGGTCGCGGACAGGAATGTTGTAGCCGTAGCCGCTCATGTTGCCCTTGCCGTTGTTGATGACGTCGTATAGCTGTCCATCGGAATAAGTTGGAGCAAAGTAGCCTTCACCAAGAAGGTTGGCTACGCCGGGGACACCGAGCTTGGAGGCGATGCCGCCACCATTGCCGTATTCACCGTGACACGCTGAGCAGTAGATGCCGAAGCGCTCTTGGCCACGGCGCAGGAAGGCACCGACGGTTTCTTCGCTGAGCTCCAGCTCTTCAGGCATGCCGTTGTAGTAATCCGTGCCTTCTTTACCGGTGTAGTAGTAGCCAGTGCGGCCTTTGGAAAATTCGAGGTCGCGAACGTGATCACCCACGGCGACTTCTTCAGCGAAGTGGCTTGGAGTGGTGTTAAGGACGGGCTGACGTGCCCCGACGCCGTCTGCGAAGAACAGCTCGGGCTTCTGGGGTTTCACCTTGTCCTGGCGATCCATATCAGGGAACAGCTCAAAGGGAGTGTGGGAGAATTTTTTCCCACGAACTCCGGCCACACCGATCACGAGGACGGTGAGGAGTGCGTATGCTAAGAAGAAGTAGCGCATTTGGAAATTCGGTTGGTGTCAGAAAAGGTTACTTGCTGTCGTCTTCGACCAGCTCGATGGAGGTGCCGCCCAAGTCACTCAAGAACTTCTTCGTTCCTTCGGCAGAAAACTTTGGATCACGGGCTTCGATCGCGATGAAAAAGGCATCATCTGTCGCACGGGCGAACTGATCGCTGGCAAACAGTGGGTGGTTCAGGCGAGGCAATTGAATCAATCCAAGAAGCCCGAAGAGAACGGTGAAGCCGGAGAGGAGAATCGTCAGCTCGAACATGATCGGGAAGAAGGCCGGCACCGTGAAGATGTTGGCTGGCTTGCCCTGAACGATGGTCGGGTAAAGGATGACTTGGGTGGTGTAGGCGAGGGTAAAACCAGTTGCCAGACCAGTGGTGCCACCGAAGAAGACCAACCAAGGAAGAATAGATCGCTTGATACCCATGGCGGTATCGAGACCGTGGATGGGGTATGGCGAGTAGCAATCCCACTTGCGGAATCCTGCTTCACGGACCTTGTCCGCAGCCTTGTAAAGGGCGGAGGCTGATTTGAACTCGGCGAGGTAGCCGTAGACGCGTTTGACTGTCGTGCTCACGAAATTAGATTCAGTTCAGATTTAGGCCTTAGCGGCATGGGTGGCTTCGATTTCCGCCTGGTAGGCAGGGACCTTGGAGGCACCCTGATCAGGGTGGTCTTCGTGGTCGTCGAAGTGAGGATCGGATTCAGGGAGGGTCCACTTGACCTCTGCAATGTTGATACAAGGCAGGAAGCGGAGGAAGAGAAGGAAGAGCATGAGGAACATGCCGATGGTGCCGACGAAGGTGCCGATATCGACCCAGCTCGGATGGTAGTATTTCCAATCACCTGGAAGCCACATGCGGCTCAGGGTGGTGACGATGATAACGAAACGCTCGAACCACATGCCGATGTTGACGAGCATGGCGACGGTCATGACGACCCAGAGGTTCTCGCGGCATTTCTTGATCCAGAAGATCTGAGGGGAAACCACGTTACAGAACATCATTGCCGCGTAGGCCCACCAGTATGGCCCGAGGATACGGTATTTGAAGGCGGCCATTTCGTATTTAGCACCTGAGAAGAAGGCGACAAAGAGCTCCATGATGTAGGCGTAACCGACGAGTGTGCCAGTCAAGAGGATGATCTTGGCCATGTTGTCGATGTGCTTCATGGTGATCATGTCGTGCAGTCCGTAGATTGCTCGAGCAGGAACCATGATGGTCAGAACCATGGCGAAACCACCGAAGATCGCGCCACCAACGAAGTATGGTGGGAAAATTGTGGTGTGCCAGCCGGGAACGAGAGAGGTGGCGAAGTCAAAGGAAACCACGGAGTGAACCGAGAGAACGAGTGGCGTCGAGAGCGCTGCGAGGAGCAGGTAGGCCATCTCGTAGTGGCTCCACTGTCGGTTGCCGCCGCGCCAACCGAGGGAGAAAATGCCGTAAAGCAGCTTGCGCAGGCCTGGCTTACAGCGGTCGCGGATGGTTGCAAGATCGGGAACCATTCCGAGGAACCAGAAGATCAAGGATACCGTGAAGTAGGTGGAGACTGCGAAAACGTCCCATAGGAGTGGCGACTTGAAGTTCTGCCAGATCGCATTCGCATTTGGAATCGGGGCCAGATACCAAGCCATCCAGACACGCCCAACGTGGAAGGCGGGGAAGATACCCGCGCACATCACCGCGAAAATCGTCATCGCTTCCGCCGCTCGGTTAATCGATGTTCGCCAATTCTGACGGGTGAGGAAGAGAATCGCTGAAATCAGGGTTCCGGCGTGACCGATACCAATCCAGAAAACGAAGTTAACAATCGGCCAGCCCCACATGGAGCGGTTGGTATTACCCCAGACACCGACACCGGAAGAAACGAGGTAGCTCAAGCCACCGCCGACACCCACTGCAGCGATGATCGCGCAAGGAATGAAGAGCAACCACCAGAGAAGCGGCTGCTTGTTTTCGATAATACCGCAAACACGGTTGGTGATCCAGCCCATGGAGCGATTGTTGAGAATCAACTTCTCGCGCTCGAGGACTGGGAGTTGGGGCTTGTTACTGGTGGCGTCTGCCATGGTAAGTGGTCCTGGTTAAGATCAGTGAGTGAAGGGCTTCAGTGCATGTCCACAGTGGCGTGGCCGATGAAGGCTGCGTCTGGCATGTCTTTGTTCGGGTTCTTGACCCGAGCGAGGAATGAGGTGCGAGGAAGCGTATTGAGATACTTGAGGAGGTCGTAGTTACGACCGGAAGCTTTAGCGCGGACCATCTTCGACTTGGTGCCGTCGAGGAGGTTACCGAAGCTGATGGCTTGGGTCGGGCAGGCCTGTTGACAGGCGACTTTGACGCTGTCGACTGGGATGCGAAGGTCGGTCTTTTCGATGGCGACTTCGTGGGAAGGCTTGCCAGCCAGCTCGACTTTCTTCTTCTGCGTCTGCTTGTGCTTGATCTTCGCTTTTTCAAGACGCTGCACACAGTAGGTGCACTTTTCCATGACCCCGCGCATGCGCACGGTGACGTCTGGGTTGCGCTGGAGATGCTTACCATCGGAGACTTGCTTGACCCCTGCAGGCCCCTTGTAGAGGTTCTTGTGCAGAATCGGGTTGCGCTTGTTGTAGTCGAAGAAATTGAAACGACGTGCTTTGTATGGGCAGTTATTCGCGCAGTAACGGGTGCCGATACAGCGGTTATAGGCCATGGCGTTGAGGCCTTCTTCGGTGTGAACCGTGGCGTTGACCGGGCAAACGGTCTCACACGGAGCGATTTCACACTGCACACAAGCCACTGGCTGGGTGATCATGGCTGGGTTCGCCTTGATCCAATTCTGGGCAGGATTCTTCTCGTCTTTGTGGTCCTGTTCAGCTTCTGCAAAGTAGCGATCCATGCGGATCCAGTGCATTTCACGTCCCATGGCGACCTGAGTCTTACCAACGATTGGGATGTTGTTCTCGGCCTGACAGGCGATCATACAGGCATTACAGCCGGTGCATGAGCTGAGATCGACTGACATTCCCCATTGGTGAATTTGATCACCGAGGAGGAGAGGATCACCACCGTCAGGGGCTTTCTCACCAGTCCAGAGCGACGAACCGCGCTGCTTGTAGAGGGGCTGGTTCTCTGGGATGTGAGAATCCTGGCCTTGCATCTGAGCTGCGGCAGGGTCTTTGGAGAGCTTCTCGCTAGAGATCTCACGGGCCAAGGCACGTCCATACATGGAGTGGTGCTCTTGAGTGAGGGCGAGTTTGTAATTGTCGAGATCGGATTTCTTGAGGCTAGCTCCACCGATGAAGAGGTCTTGCTGAGCGGCGCGGCGCAGTGGGTAGACATCGAAGCCGGTATTCACGCCAACCTGACCAACGTGGCTGCGGAAATCCGTTGGGAATTCGAGCGGATGGTGCTCATCGAAGCCCTGACCGTAACCGACAGGAAGGATGATCGTATTGTCTGCGACACCGAAACCAATCTGAGCTGCAATTTCCACGTTAACATCTCCAACGGTGATCGTGACCATTGGGCCAGTGTAATCCTTGGCTGGACCATCGGCACTGGCCTGAGGCACCGGTGACGTTGTTGTTTCTGGGAAAATACCAAATGCTGACTCTTCAGGCTCAAGTTGAACCAGAACATCGTAAACACCGAGATCTTTAGCAGTCTGAGGTGAGATCAGGGCAACGTTGTCCCAAGTGACCTTGGAAATCGGGTCTGGAGCTTCTTGAAGCCAGCCGTTGTTGATGTAGCGACCGTCATAGACTGAGTAATCAGCTTGGAAGACGAGCTCGAGGGAATCTTTTGTCGGCTCGGCGACAATCGCATCGGCAACTTCGTTGAGCTTCGGTGAAGCGGTGCCGGATGCTGCAGGATAAGATGTCCCGGCGAGGAAGCCTTCACGACCAACGGTCGACCAGAGCTTCTCGGAATCACCACCGCCAACTTCACCGAGCGTTTGACGAACCGCATAGTAAGCGAGTGAGGGCTGACCATCTTCTGTTTCGCCAGCGACGAGAGTTTTCTCATCATCAAGGAAAGCGGCAAGGACTTCCAATTCGCTGTAACCACCGAAGAGTGGCAGGATCATTGGCTGAACCAAGCAGTAGGTCCCTGATTGCGTGTAGGTGTCATTCCACTGCTCGAGGTAGTGGGAGGCTGGAACGTGCCAATCGGCCATGTGAGCGGTCGCATCGGAACGAAGACCGAAGTGAATCGTTGCTTTGAGCTCTGGGGCTTCGGCGACGGCTTTTACGAAGTCGAAATGCGCATCGTAGGCTGGGTTGGCAGGCGTGCAAAGGATGAGATATTCAACCGCACCTGAGGCGAGGTCTTTGCCAAGCTGGTCGAGAGTGCCGTAGGCATTGAGACCCGTTTGAACAGGCTTGAGAGCTTTATCGGCGCCGTAGTTGGAGAGCTTCTCATTGATTGCGATGCCGAGTTGCTGAACCGCTGGCGACTGGCGGCCACCGACGATGACTGCAGATTGACCCACGTGAGATTTGAGGTCATCGGCGCAAGCTTTGACCCACTTCTGGAAGTCACCACCCATTTCACTGACGGAGCCTTCAACCGCAGGAACACCCGCAACGCCGAGCTCGTTGGCAATGGCAGCGGCGACTTTGGCGACTTGGGAAGGAGCGACACGCAAACGGTGATCGGCCATGCCGCCAGTCTGACTGAAAGCAGCTTCGACACAATAAAGGCGGTTAAGCGACTCTAGGTCGGGATGGCTGGCATCGTTGGTGAAATCAGCGCCATCTGGAGTGCGGTTAGCTGAGAAATCCTTGGCCTTGCCCACTGGCTCAGCTCCGAGGAAGTCTGCATCGAGAGAAAGGATGCGCTTGGCCTTGGAGAGATCGGTCGCGACACGGACACCAGGCCCAAAGGCTTGATCGAGAGCGGCAGCTCCGTTTTCGCCAGCGAGGGCCTCGTAACGGTAGAACTTGGCCTGACCATTCTGAGAAGCGAATTGCTTGACCAGACGATTGCGGGTCGGGGACTCATCTTCACCGAAGACGAATGCGACTTTGCCGCCGGCTGAGGCCGCTTGCGCGAGCTCCTTGAAATTCTTAAGGAAGTCAGCTTGGCTGGACTTTTCACCCTTGTAGAGAACCTCCTTGCTACGGTCGGGGCTGTAGAGATCGAGGATGGAGGCCTGGGTGAACCCGCTGGTGCCGCTGGCATCAGGATTGAGCGCGTTTGGCTCAAGCTTGGTTGGGCGACCTTCATTGGTCGTCGCGTAAAGAGGGACCGCACCGCCGGCTTTCGGGTGAGACGTGGCGAAGAAGGTAGGCTTACCTGGGATGACCCATTCAGGAGCATCGGCGTATGGAAGGATCTTGGAAACCGGACGACGGCATGAAGCCAGACCGAAGCCAGCTAGCGCCGTGCTTGCGCCCATGAATTTCATGAAAGAACGACGCGAGACATCGCGGTCTTCTTCGCTGGCCATTTCAGCTGCGCCCTGCGGAAATTCGCGATCGAGCCACTGGCGGAACTGAGGGGTATCCTCAAGCTGCCCAATGCTGCGGAAGGTGCGACTGCGGCTATTACCGGAGGCTTCAGGATGATTCCATTTACGCTTCATACGTCAGAGATAGTCAAAAATTAGATTCGTCAGGCCAAAAGCTTAGCGGTGACAGGTGGAGCAGGACTCCTTAGGTTGAACGTTCCACTTTTCGCGGAGGTGTAGGCCAAATTCGTCAGCATCCATGAGGTCGCCCTCTTCGTTTCGGATACCGTGCTTGGTGATGTATTCAACAGGATCGTATTCCATGTTGGTGACCTCTGCGTTCGGACGGAGGTGCTTCTCAGGAGCGCGGTGACAGTCGAGACACCAGCCCATTGAGTGGCTCTCAGCCTGATAGACAACGTCCATCTTATTGACCTCACCGTGACAGCTCTGGCAGGAAATGCCGCGGTTCACGTGAGCGGAGTGATTGAAATAAACGTAATCGGGAGAGACGTGAATGCGCGTCCACTCGATTGGCTTACCAGTCGCGACAGACTGACGAAGCGGCTCGAGCAAATTCGAATCCGTCTTTACGTGCGCGTGGCAGTTGTAACAGGTATTCGAGCTCGGAACGTTTGAGTGGCCGGAATACTCGACAAATGAGTGACAGTAGCGGCAATCAAGCCCCAACTGATCGACGTGAATCTTGTGCGAAAAAGGAATCGGCTGATCGGGCTGATACCCGACGCGAGTCGACTTTGGAGTAGCGTAATAGGTAAACGCAGCGGCAACGCCAACTCCGAGAGCAGCTATACAAACAGCAATCTGAAGCGGTAGAACGTTGGTGAATCGTGGGAAAAAGTTGGCCATGACTTTCTCAAGTTAGGGAGCTTGTGAAAATTTTCACAAGCGATTTTGCATGTCGTTCCAGCGGATTCTGGACGGCTTGCGGTGCGCCACCATAGTGATCAAGGCGAATCTGACAATCAAAAAAAGCGCCCTAAACGGCAACAATTAGAGCCCTCCCTTAACCCCCTCAGAGCAAGAGAAATGCAGAAGCTCTGCAGACCAAACTCATGCGCCACTCCGGTAAAATTCTTAGACAAAACGGATTTTGATGCGCCACACCCTCTCGCATCACCCGCTCTCAAGCTTGAGAGCGACTGAATTTTCAACGAATCCATCAGCTCCCGAGGGAGGCCTTCAACCGCTCAGCACTCCGCGCCGTTGCTCCGCGGTGTCTTTCTAGCACCGACCGCGCCGCAAGCACCTGCTCCCCCCATTGGGCGTCGCCATCAAGGAAACTCTCAAACTCCGCCCTCAGAGCTTCGCCCTCGACCACCGTCACGCCTTTTGCCGCGACCAGCTCTTTCATCAGATTCTTGAAATTCCCCATCTCAGGGCCGGTAATCACGGGAATTCCAGCCAAGATCGCCTCGACTGGGCTCTGCCCTCCCTTGGCGAGGAAACTCTTTCCAACGACCGCCAAATCAGCGTGCGCCGTCCAATCCCTGAGCTCCCCCGTGCTATCGATCAGCAGGCAATGTGGCGAACTACTTCGCTCACATACTCCCACCACACGCGAGCGTCGCACCACTGTCCAGCCGAGCGCTTCCAATTGCGACTTCACCTGGGCTGACCTCTCGGCATGGCGCGGCACCAGAACCGGAAATAAACCTAAGCCCCGAGCGGCCTCAGCAATGAGAACCTCCTCCCCAGGGTGGGTGCTGACGGCAATCAAGATCTTCTGACCACGGAACAGTGGCTTGAGGATGGCTTCGAATTTTTCACGTCGGCGCGGGGCGGAGTCCTCAGTCGGATCGAATTTAATGTTACCAGTGACCTCAAATTCGGGCCGATTTAACTTCAGCAAGCTCCACCAAGCTAGAGAGCTATCATCAGGCACACCGATGAAACTCAGTCGACCGAAAAGCAAATTCGCGGCCGCAGGAAAACGCTCGTAGCGAGAAGCCGAGCCCGGAGAAAGCCGAGCACTCAATAGTGACATCGGTATCCCCCGCGCCGCTGCCTGACGGGTGAAGTTTGGCCAGCACTCCCCTTCAATGAAGGCAATCGCCTTTGGCTCGATCACCGCCAAGCAGCGCGAGACCATCCAGGGCAAGTCCAGCGGCGCATAGATGACCTGCACCCCACTGGGAGCCCGCAACTCCGCCATCTGACGCCCCGTCGCCGTCCCCACAGCTAGAGTCACCGTCAAATCGGGATCCGCCCGCCTTAGTTCTTCTATTACCTTCATCGCAATCAAGCCCTCCCCGACACTTACCGCCTGAATCATCAGATCAGTCGAATTCAACCGATCCGAGTAGCGCCCGAACCGCTCCCACACCGAAACCTTCCAGCCGCCGCGCTTGCGCATCTTGATCAAGAAGCCCGGTGCCGCCACCAGCAGAAAGATGGGGAGGATGATCTGATAGATTAGAAACAGAGTGCCTTGGCTCATCGAATTTTCAGGGAAGGGAGCGAAACTTAAGAATCGGGGTGAGAGAAAATGAGCAGCGTGCTGGAGCCGTATCGACGCTGATCGATTGGCTTCCAATCAAGCGCAGGGACACGGTCACTGGAAACCTCCACGATCAACAAGCCATCAGGCTTCATCGCTGTAGAAATACTGGACTCAAGCAACTGGGAAGCAAAATCCGTATCCCACGCCATCTTTGCATAGGGCGGATCAGCAAAGATGAGATCATAGTCTGCGGAACGGATGCCCTTCACAAAAGCGAAGACGTCACGTTGAGTCACCCTCCCCCCTTTCAAGTCGGTGCTCTTCAAATTGCGGCTGATGACCTGGCAAGCCGATCGATCCTGCTCGACAAACTCAGCTGAAACCGCCCCACGGCTCAAAGCCTCCAGCCCTAGCGCACCGGAGCCCGCAAAGAGGTCCAAAACCTTGGCACCTTCCACTTTAGGCCCAATAATCGAGAACAAGGCCTCACGTGCCCGATCCGTCGTGGGTCGAGTGACCTGCTTCGGCACATCGATGCGCCGCCTGCCTGCCGTGCCTGAAATGATCCTCATATCGTTCTCTGGAACCCTGAGCCAGCAAGCTCCCTTATGACAATGCGATAATCACCCCATCGCTCAGAATCTCCTTCCGAAACAGCATTTCCAGACCAGAACTAACAGGCGGGGCCTTGCATTTCCCGCAAGCAAGCTATGTTAGGGTCATGACTCTCCTCGAAAGACTTAGCAACTTCATCCCGAACAGTTCGCCGATGGAAATAAGCGACGCATTACGGGTCGCCCTGCAGACGGCCATTGCGGGCAGCGCATGCTTTATCCTGATGCAGAGCCTGGGCATGAGCGAAAAATTCGTCGGCGTGCTCTCAGCTTGCCTAGTCATCCAGACCAACCTCGGCTCAACCTTGGTCGAAGCCAAGTCACGCTTTATCGCCAGTGTCGTTGGTGTCACCATCGGCGTGCTCTGCACTTGGGCAATCCCCTATGGCTACGGAAAAGCGGTGGCCATTGCAGTTTCGGTCGGAGTTGTCTCTGTCGTCGCCGGATTCAAATCAGAGTGGCGATATGGGATCGTGGGTGCCGTCGCACTCTCCCTTGGCGCAGAGACATCTGCGCTTGATGCTGCTCAGGCTCGTTCTCTGGCCATCTTGCTCGGCGTCGTGGTTGGCATCATTTGCGGACTCATCATTTTCCCGGAAAAGGCAAGCACTCGGGTCGAAAGACACTTGAACAACGCTCTAGTGGCCATCGGCTCCTACCTCGATGGATCACTCAAAGCCACCCATCGCGAAGGTGAAGTTGAGATTGAAAAGGCACGACGAAAATACTCCACCCACATCGATGCCGCGCGACAGACCAATCACGCAATCCGCCTCAGCGACAACAGCTGTCTAAGCGAAAAAATCCAGTGGGTGGATCGACTTCAGAATTCGGTCGTCATCCTCAAGAGAGTTGCTGAACGAACCGACCAAATCTCCTCTGAGAACGAAGACTTGGAAAGCCAACTAGAAGAAATCAACGAACAAGCGACCAAATTTGCCAAACGCCTCGCCAACGACGACTTTGCCCGCAATGAGGAGCTCGAAGAACTAACCCAGAAAATAGACACTACCCGAGAGGTCTTGGAAAAACCCCAGAACAACGCGAGCAAAGAGAACGAACAACAGGCCCTCTCATTCGGACTCGAAGAAGTCGAGCGTTCACTCAAAAAACTCACTGAACTCTATTCTCCATCTTAAACCCAGCAC
>CAXIBU010000101.1:0-10661 GCA_964021555.1 uncultured Verrucomicrobiales bacterium
GTCCAATCCGGGTGATCGGCGATACTTGCTCCAGCGAGAACGAAGCCCTTTTCATCGCGTGCCATTTTCTCGGGTAAGAAGTCGGTGCAGGGCTCACCACCGATGAAAATGAAGACCCCTGCCGAGCTCTCGTGGTTCTCGCTGCCGGCGACGCGGTCTTCTAGGGTGACGGATTCGATGCTCTGTTCTCCATGAATGGCGCGCAGTTCGGTCTGGAAGCGAATTTTGATCTTTGGGTTCACCTCCACACGAGACCAAAGATATTCCGACATACTCTTTTGCAAGTTGTCGCCGCGCACCAGCAGATTGACTTCTGAGGCGAAGCGAGAAAGAAACATGGCAGCTTGTCCGGCGGAGTTGCCCGCCCCGATGACGTGCACCGGGCGATCTTGGCAGAGAATGGACTCCACTTGAGTGGCATTGTAGTAAACACCCGAGCCGCTCAAGCGATCCATGCCGTCGACCCGCAGCTTGCGGTAACTGATGCCGGTGGAGACGATGATCGTCCGCGTGCGAACGGTGCTGCCGGTGCAGAGTTCTAGGTGATATAGCCCTTCGGGATCGCGTTCGATGGATAGGGCGCTACACGGCGCGGCGAAGTCAGTGCCGAATTTCAGCGCTTGAAGGTATGATCGATGGGCAAGGTCACGACCGGAGAGACCAGCGGGGAACCCGGCGTAGTTCTCGATCTTCGAGCTAGAGCCCGCCTGACCACCAGGCCCGATATTATCAATGATAAGCGTCTTTAACCCTTCGGACGAGGCATAAACAGCAGCACCTAGACCAGAAGGGCCGGCGCCGATGATCACCGTATCGTAGACCTCATCAGAGACTGACCTGCTGATTCCGATATGCTCGGCGAGTTGGCTGAGTGTGGGTTTCCGGAAAATTTCGTGTTTGCCCCAAGTGAGATAGGGGGTATCGGCGCATTCAACTCCCAACGAAGCAAGCTTTTCACTGACTTCAGACTTCTCACAGTCGAGCCAGCTGTGGGGAACGCCATTGCGGTAGAAGAATTCTTGGATTTTCAGGGTCATGCCACAATCCTTGTAGCCATAAATGCGGATGCCCTCAAAATCAGTGGCCGAGAGCAAGGTGCGACGCCGGGTGAAAGCGCCCATCATCCGGTCGCCAATATCAGGGAAGCGCACAAGAAATTCTCGAATCCGCGAATTTGGAATGCGCGCCGTGTGGACCGATCCCTTGGCAATGATGTCGACCACTCCAGGGCGCCCCGTGAGCAAGTCGATATCGCCAATGAACTGCCCCCGCGAGTGCACCACGACTTCACGTTCCCCCTCCGAGCTGATGTCAACCACACGGACTTCGCCATTCAGAATGAAAAAACAATCATAGTCCCGCGTGCCCGAGCGAATCAGAGCCTCGCCGTCGGCAAATTCCTCATCCATTCCAAACTCCTGCACCGTCGCCAAATCAGCATCGCTAAAAATCGGGAAGGCCTCAGTGTCCTGAGCAATCGTCTCGGGGCTTATGATCATGCCCCGATTCTAGCTTATCCGCTCACGATTGCGAAAGCGTTCTTGGCCTCAGACCAATGTTTTCTCCAATCGAGGTCCCGGACTTTCCTGCCAGAAAATCTCTCGGAAGACTTGATCCAAAAGGAAAAGACGGACTTTTGTGTATTTTGTGAGGTTCACAAAAACTCGGGCACAAAAAGGCCTCCCCACGCGGAGCGGGGAGGCTCTGGGCCTGAAACAATCGGATCAGCTGCGCTTGCGGCGGAGTGCCAGACCTAGGCCGACCAAGCCGAGCAAAGCGCCTGAAGAGGGCTCGGGAACGACTGAGGTGATGATGATGCCTGAGACACCACTTCGGGCGCCTGCACCGCCGGACGTTGTATCCAGAAAGACCGTTGCGGCACTGAGATTCTGACTTACAGTGCTTTCTCCACTTCTTATGTTTGCGTTCGTTAGGGTATCGAGCAGAGTTCCCGTTGAGTTATCTTGGAAGATCTCGGTATTTTGGAAACCGTTGTTCGAATCGTTCCCTTGAATGAGTTGAATCGTGTAAGCGATATCACCTACGGAAGCTAGCCATGTATCAAGGCCCGTTATCGTCATTGTGCTGGTGTTATCGATGTAGCCGCTGACCACGTTGTTCGCATCACCGTTGCCCCATGTGCCGCCGGCTGTCCATGAGATGTCAACACCTGTGCCGTCGACATCGCTAAAGGGACTGCCAGCGCTTGCGTCGAAATCGGTCCAAGTGCTGATACCGAATTCGCTGCCATCATTCGCGGCTGGAGTTGTGGTTGGATTCCGCAAGAAGTTTACACTGATTGTGGCGGATGAGGCAGTTGCGATCGATGCTGCAAGTGCCACTATAACATGTTTTTTATTCATTGAGAAGGAGGGGTTGATTGAGCTTCTTGTTCAAGAATGGATGGGTTTGTAGAGTTTTCTAAATATGAAGCATCCTTCAGTAACTAAGTTTTGAATGTAATGTCAATGTGTTTATTTTTCATAAACCCTTTTTTATCATACAAGTAAGGGTTTTGTGTTGTATGAATGATGCGCCATTCTGGCTGAAATACTTATTGGGCCTCATAGAGAGTAGTGAGTTGATAACTAGCAATTTGTCAGGGTTTTCGATAAAAAATGAAGGCTTCGGGCTTGCGTTTTAAATTCATTATTTGATCATTTCTTCATGATTCGGAAAGTGATTGTCGTCGGTTCAGGGAGCGCAGGATTGATTGCGGCTCTGGCGATCAAGAAAAAGAATCCTGGTCTTTCGGTCAGAGTTCTTAGCAGCAAGAAGATTGGCACTATCGGGGTAGGTGAGGGGACCGTTCCATTTGTGCTTAAGTTCATGCATGAGTATCTGGGATTGGACGAAGCCGAGGCCTATCGAGAGCTCGATCCTGTTTACAAGCTTGGCGTGCGCTTCACTTGGGGTAAGCGTGGCTACTATGATTACACCTTTTCCACACACCAACATCAGCTACCAGTAAAGGGAGCGCGTCAGCGTTCCGGGGCCTTTGTCTCTGGAAATTCGACACGGTTTGACCTGCCGAGCGCAATGATGGATCACGGCATTGCCCTGCCAGAGCGATCAGACGGCTTGCCCGATCTGCCGCCTGCTGGGAACTTGGTCGCTTGGCACCTAGAGAATCAAAAATTCATTGCTTGGCTCGAGAAAGAAGCCACCAAACTAAAAATTGAGCTCATTGAAGGGCGTTTCACTGAGGTGAGCCTGAATGACAAGGGCGATGTTAAGGGGCTGCAGCTTGAATCAGGGGCTTTGCTGAAGGCTGACTTTTTCGTTGATGCCAGTGGATTCCGATCTGAAATAGTTAATAAAGCGCTAGAAACGCCTCACGTCGGATTTGATGACGTGCTGTTCTGCAATCGAGCCGTCGTCGGGGGCTGGGACCGAGAGGAGGAGCCTATTTTACCTTATACTACTTCGGACGGAATGACGACGGGCTGGGCCTGGCAGATTGATCACCCTGAGCGCATCAACCGAGGCTACGTTTATTGCCCTGATCACATTTCCGATGAAGAGGCCGAGCGTGAGTTCCGCGAGAAGAATCCCAAGTTGGGAGAAGTTCGCATGGTCAATTTTAGTTCCGGGCGAGTTGAGAATGTGTGGGTCAAGAACGTCGTTGCGATTGGTAATGCTGCAGGATTTGTTGAGCCACTTGAGGCGACGGCCATCATGTGTGCGTGCCTGCAGTCAAAATGGTTGGCCGACGGCTTAGCTGAGTCTGAACGCACCCCGACGCCTTCGATAAGGAAATTCTACAATCGTCAAGTGAAGCGCTTGTGGGATGAGATACGCGACTTTCTAGCTCTTCATTACAAATACAACAATCGCTTGGATAATGAGTTCTGGAGACGTTGCCGAGAGGACATCACTCTAGGCGAAATTGAGGAGTTAGTTGAATTTTATCAAGAAAATGGCCCGACTCCCCTAGGAGCGGCGATAATTGATCAGGACTCGCCCTTTGGTTACGTTGGTTACCTGGCTCATCTCATCGGGCTGGGTATTCCTTGTTCACGTCGGGCAAGCAATGGCAAGAAGGCGTGGGAACAGATTACGAATCACTTTTCTGGGCTCGCTACCAAGGGAATGGACATGGGCGCGGTGCGGGAGAAGTTACTCAAAGCGGAATCTTGGAAGAAGATCCGGAAATAGGCGCAAAAACGGCCTTTCCGCAAAAGCAGAAAGGCCGTTGAGATATTGAAGCTCGGTGAACTTACTTGCGGCGACGCAAGATGAGGCCAAGCCCAGCAAGTCCAAGCAACGCGGTGCTGGAAGGCTCTGGAATCTGAACAACCTGAATGCCGGCGATAGAGCCGCGGTTGGCTCCGTTACGTGTTAGACCGGTGAGAGTGAGATCTCCGCTTTGGCCAGTGGCAACTGCTGTGTTGGTGGCGTCCCAAGTTGGATTGGTCCCCCACTGCGACTTGGTCCCGGTGCTTGAGAAGCTAGAGCCGTTGATTGTGACTGGTCGGTAGATGCCACCTTCGGTGTCGGTAGAAAAGTAAACAACCACGTCATAGTCGGCAAAGGGAATGTCAGTGATAGAAATGCTAATTCCTGGCGCACCGTCATCCAAATAACCTCGCGCAAGGTCTGCGTTTGGATCCGTTCCGACGGTAGCGTTAGCGCTTCCGTCACCCCAAGATCCACCTGAACTCCAAGTGATGTCTGCTGTGGTGGTCAAACCATCAGAGTCAGTTAGGTCGTTAACGGTGCCACTTGCTGGGTCTGTATTATTCCAATTTGATGCAGCATAGCCAGTCAAACCAGCGACTTGTGCAGACTCGATCCCGTCGGAAGCGCCGTCTAGGGCGTGGAAGTTCACGCTGATTGTCGCCGCTTGCGCAGTAATTGCAGCTGCTGTAAGTAGTAGGGCAGTTCTGGTAATCATATGTAGTTCGGGTATTTTTTTTAGGTGAAGCCCCAGACCCTTTGGATAAAGGCGCTTTTCAAAGGAGCGACTTCCGAAAAATAATTATTACTTAAAGCAAGTCAATTAGTTTTATTGATGCGGGTGGGTCGTGTAGTCATATTTGTAATGCGCTTGCCATAAGTGGTTTGCAGCTCTTTTTTGTGCTTTAGATGGCCTTTTTTGGGGGGGCGTTTTATGACACGTTTAGCCGTGGGTGACTCACTGCCAAGTATGCATTTTTGTATGATAAGTGCTAAAAATGCTGTCTATAATACAGGTGTTAAATTGTAAGCTGATAGCGTTATTTTTGCCTGTGTTACAGTAGCAGATTTAGCCTTTATGTTCATTATCTAGTGCTAAAATTCGGCCCTGGTTTCCAGCCAGATGCTTCGGGGTTGACCGATGGTGCGGAGGCCGTTGCTGGCTAGGCCAGTGGTGATCTCGGTGTCTAGGAGGTTGTCGACTCGTAGGGTGAGCTGGAATTTTTCGCTGAGCTGCCAATTTGCGCCCAGGCGGAGGTTCCAGAATTCGGGGAGCTCGCGGGTGGACTGGAGGTCGTCGTAGGCGAGGCTGGTGAATTCGGCTTGGGCGAAGAGGCTGAGGGTATCGGTGGGACGGGCCTCGATGGTGGAGATTAAGCGCCAGGTCGGGCTTTGCGGGAAGGGCTGGTCGTCGAGCAGAGGCTGGGTCCTGGAGTCGGTGAAGCGCGTGCGGTTGTAGAGGGCATCGAGGCGCAGGGTCCACATGGCACTAGGGTTCCACTCGGCGCTTGCTTGCAGGCCGAAGACGCTGGCTTGATCGACATTCTGGCGCTGGGCTCCGCTGCCGCCTGCGGGGAGGGTGTCGAAAATTCGTGCGATCTCAGCTGGATCAGTGACTGGCACGTTGGCGATGGCGTCCTTGATCCAGTGATGGTAGACGCTGGTGGTCAGTTCGAATTGGTCATCGGGCTGCCAATTGATCCCGGCCTCGAGAGTGAAGAATCGTTCGGGATCAAGCGAGGCATTGGCCTCGGTAACGTCGCTGCGGACTCTGAAGGGGCGGTAGAGCTCGTTGAGGGTAGGGGCACGGAAGCTGGTGCCAGCCGAAAGTCGTAGCTCGGTCTCGGAAGTGAGCGCTTGTGTCAGGGCGATCGCGGCGGAAGGTTCCCAGCCGGAGCGGTCGTCAAATTCATCAAAGCGCAGCAGGCGGAGTCCGTCGAAGGAGGTTTCCAGGCGCTCGCCATCGCTGAATTTCCAGTAGTCGAGTCGGCCGCTGGCCTCGAGCTGAGTGCCACTGTCCCAGTGCTGGGAAAGGCGCCCGAAAAGGCCAAAAAACCCCTGTTCGCCGCCCGCGCTGCGTAGGCGGAAGGTGCCGACGGATTCGTTTGTCTCTCCCGTGAGGTATCGAAAGTCGGTGCCAAAACTCAGCTGGCTCGCTGCTCCTAGCTCGCGCTCGTGGACGATGGCTCCGCCGATGCCTCGCCCTGGAACGTCGAATTGATCGAGCGCGAGCCGTTCGGTGGAGCGGTCGTCGCTGACCGCGCTGAACCGTGCGGAAAAGTCGCGGTCTTGGAAGTAGCCGATGAACTGGGTGGAGCTCTTGGCGCTGGCGGAGGTGATGCGTAGTGATAGGTCGACGGCCTCGGTCTGATTGCCCGCGATAGCAGTGCCGTTGCCACGGGATTCACTGAAGTAGGACAAGCTTGGCTCGATGCTCAGTGATTCCGTGGGCTGGTAGCGGAAGCGCAAATTCGCGCCCCAGGCGTCGAGGTCGAGTTTTTCGTCGACTGCACCGCGCTGTTCCGGTGGCAGGCCGAAAAATCCGTCGCTTTGGAGGGTGAAGAGGTGGCCTGATGCCGCTAGCTTGCCGTTTTCACTGAGCTTGGCATAAGAAACCGAGCCGCCATAAGTTCCCTGGGTTCCGACGGAGGCGCGTATCGATCCCTCGTCATGGCGAATTTCGCGTGAGCTGAGCTGCACACTGCCAACAGCGCTGAGATTGCCCCAAACGGAAGACTCCGCTGCCGAAACGATCCGGGCGGACTCCAGTGAGCTGGGATCGAACCGGATCCACGGCACCCAGCCACCGAAGGGGTCGTTTTGCGGGACGCCGTCGAGCAGGACGAGGCTCCTTGACGCCGCCGAAGCCCCTGTTTGGCGTAGGCTGATACCGCTGCTGGTCGGGTTGGCGAAGCTCGCATTCTGCCGGCGATAGAGGGAAAAAGCGGGGTCCTGCGCGAGTAGCTCATCGATCCCCCGGGGGGCGAATTTGCCAATGGCTGCGGCATCCCAAGAGGCCAGTTCCGTATCGAGCGCACTGCGCCTCTCGGCGACGACGGTGGTGGCGGGTAGGGCATCCTGAGCTTGAGCAGGGCCAGCTTGTGAGATGAGGACTACCCCAATTGGCAGGAGGCTGCGCGTGGAGATGGGCATCGCTTAGTGCTCCAGGGAGACTTTGTGGACCAGTAGGAATTCGTTAAGCTCTTCGAGAAGGACTTCCTCGGTCTGCATGATGGTCTCGGAGAGCGAGGCGGAGGTCGGAGCCGTCTGCACTCTCGCCGTGGCCTGATTGAGCAGCTCGGCCATGTGGTCGTAGCGGATCGCACGGCGGGCGACATCGGTAGAAATTCGAAGTGCCGAATAAATTCCCGCCAGCAAAGGCAGGGCGATTGGGAGAAGATAAAGGAACAGCTCGAGCCACGGCACATGATGCGAGAAAAAGTCGAGCTTGTGCCCGAGTTTGTAGAGGATCGCTAGCGAGACGGTGGTGATCGCGGCGTAGGTGAGGGCCTTGATCTTGCGGTTTAGGGTCTGGGCCTTTGGCTGGGCGAGGTCGCGCTGAGCGATGAAGTAATCGACTTGATCCTGGAGGCGATTTCTCAGGTAGTCAGCCTTTTCGGCCTCAAGGTCTTCACGATTGGATCTTTCGGCGAGCTGAGGATGCCGCAAGAGCGCGGTGCTGTGGAACCGACGCCAGATCGGGTGCTGCCGCGCAATCGGCGGGTCGAGGGGGTCGCCATGGATCACGTGGATTTTGGCACCACGAAGCAGCTCCGCGGCATAGCGGCTAAACAGCCAGGCCTCGGCGTGGTGGTTGTGGTGGTGTTTTTTGTGGATCCATTCGGCTGTAATAATCAGCCCGAGCTCGACGATGGACAGCACCAGCAGCACCCACTTGTAGCCAGGACAGCCCGCAAGGGCGTAGGAAACACCCAGTCCAGCAATGATCGAGGCGATCCCATGCAGCCACAAAGCCGACTGAAGGCCTTGTGAAGTCTGGCTCTTATGAAAATTAGCGGAGCTCTCCAAACGCGCGTGAATTTGCTCGAAGTCGACCTGCCCAGAGCTCGTGGCTGGTTCCGGCGCTTTGTCCGCCCATTGCTTTAGCCGCTGCAGCATGCTCAGGCCCGAGTGCCGATCAATGGCTTCGCTAAACTGATCGAAGTGGCGAATTTCCAGCTCATCTTCGAGCGCCCGCGTGTTGATTGAGAGGCAGCAGGTATCGATGGACTCGGCTTTTGCGATCAAATTCGAGGCACCACCCTGAAGCTTGGTCTCTTCGCCATTGGTCAGCGCGATCACGGCATCCGCCCACTTCAGCATCAGGTGGTTCGCCTCCGCGTAGGCATCGTTGCGAGGACTGGAGCTGGAGAGGGTCCGCAGGCTGCCGCCATTCTCACCGCGCCGAGCCCGCTCGATAATCGCTTGGCTGCGGGGCCAGGTCTCCTCCGTGAAATCTTCGCGAAACTGCTCTTCAGCAAAGGGCAGAATGATGTGCACCGGGATGCCCATCTCTGCCGCTAACTCGCAGGCAATCGCATCCGCCCCTTCGGCGGCGCTCGAGAAAAGGTGAATGACCCCGCCGAGCTCTGCGGCCTTGGCTTGAAAGCGCTCGAAGGCCTCCTGCAAGCGAGGCCGCGCCGCCTCTAGGTCGGCCAAACGCCGCCCCTCAAGGTCCTTGGGCCGATTCCCCGTAAATGCGACAATGAAGACAGGAGCGATCATTAGAGGAACCATGGGCAGCTGCACTTGAGGCGACAAGTCCGCATTTTGCATCCATCAAAAAGGCCAATCACGATTACGACTGGCCCTGGCTGGGTTCTTTCTGCTTAACGATGAGCTCGAGCCCTTTTGCGAAGGGGCGAAAAAGTCACTTGAGGTAGTCGGGTAATCCGCATATTTTCGCCTGCATGAAAAAACTGCCCCTACTCGTTGTTGCCCTCTCCGCCTTGGTCATCACCTCTTGCTCGGACCCTGCCGCTGATGCCAAGCAACATTACCAGGCCCTCGAGTCAATCATGACCGAGAACGTCGATAAACCAGAGCAGGGTGTCGATCAACTGATCGCCTACATGGAAGCCAACGGAGCTGAAATTGCCGCAGCCGAGATGGGGATGGTGATGTCGATTGCTTCCATCGAAAAGGATGGGGATCGCGCGGAGCGCATCAAGGAGGTCAAAGAACACCTCGAAACATCTTCCAAGAACTTCGATGGAACAGCTGAAAAATTCTTCAAAGCCGTGATGACTGATAAAGCCGCTAGCGAAAAGCTTGATGCCTTTCAAAAGCGAACTCGCGAAGCCCGTGAGGCAGGTATTGGCATCGGCATGGGAATGTTTTAACCTTAGCTCGCTCGTCTACAAGTCCTGCTGAACCGGGATTCCTGCCTTTTTGAGTTCCTCGAGGTAGGGTTCAAGGTGCTCGGGGGGGAGGTGGATCGTGATCTCACCGTATTCGCGGGTGATGGGAACCGGTTGTGATCCTTTGTCCTGCCAGTAGTTTTCGTAGACGAAAAGGTTTTTGGTCAGCATGCCGACGGTAAGTGGGCCGATCAAGGTGCCGAGGCGGGCTTGCTCGCGCTGGAGAATCCTCGGTGTTTCGAAGTCGTGGGGTTCTCGGGGGAGATCAGGATCGGTAATGACCCGATATTGAATTTTTGCGGGTTCCAAAGCTCCTGTTTCAGCGAGTCGTTGGCCAGCCCTGTCACCTGGGTCGAGGTAATCGGCGATTATGCCGCCATCAACAAAATTGCCTGGAGCGCTGCGGAAGGTAAATGCGTTAAAGGCGTTCTGAATCGAAGCGGAAATCTCGTGCCAGCTCTGGAAAGGTTCGGGGCGTTCTGGGTAGGGCGCGGGTTCCTGATGATTGGCTAGCCAATCGTCGATTAGTGCTTGGGTTTGCTCGCTCTGCTTGTCCCACGATGCGGTTGACTTAAGGTTCTTTAGGATCATCGACAGAAGGGCCTCTGGCATTCTAACGCGCAGGCGCTGGTGTCCTTGGCTGGGCTGTCCTTTGGCTAAGGAAACGGGGCCAATATCGAGGCAGAAGGCGTGAGTGAAGAAACAGGAAACAAGCCACTCCATTCCCTCTGGTTGAAGAAAGTCGCGACGGAAATCCTCCCTTGTCAGCTTAAGATCGAGAGTGAGGTCGGCAAAGACACCCACCTCGCACAGCTCATCTAAAATGGCATCCAATTGAGCGACTTGCGGCTCGATGCGGAATCCCTCGCTCGCTTCATCGAAAACCGAGCGAAGGGAGAGGAAGCCATCGAATTTGCGACGACCGTCTTCGTATTGCTCTCCCCAGTTATAACAAGTGAGAGCTAGTTGCTCTGCGGCAATGTCGAGCTGTCGCAGGAGCTCTGAGGGGTCGGTCGACATGCTTGCAGGCGTGGCAAGTTGATTCTCTCGGAGAAATTCTACCGCTTGAGCCATCTCTGTCTCAGGGAGGTGAATGATGCTCTGATAGTGGGTGACTTGATC
>CAXIBU010000102.1:0-10519 GCA_964021555.1 uncultured Verrucomicrobiales bacterium
GAATCTTCTGGTGTCGCGCCACCGTCTGCTGGTGCAGGTGGGGTGGGAAGAGGTGGTAGCTCGGAGCCCTCTTTCTTCTCTGGCTTGACCTCTGGTGTGAAAGGCGTTGGGGGCGCGATGTCTAGCAGTTCCAAGCGTTCGCCAATGACATCTTGGGTCATGCCTCTGAATCCGCTGCCGCTGGCGGTCGCGGTTGGGCTGTTGGGGAGCTCCTTACGGATCCGGTTATAGAAGCCGCGGGCAGCCTCTTTATCACCGTCCACTACAGCGAGGTCGCCGAGAGCAAGGAGTGCGTAAGGAGCGGCAAATTGTGCGTTGGGGGAGCTGATGATCGAATTGAGGGTGGCTTTCGCCTTGTCCGTTTGACCAAGTTCGATCTGGAAGTTAGCGAGCTTGACCATCGCGGTGCCCACTTCTGGGTTTTCAGGATGCTCGGCGATGAAAGTTTCCAGCAGTTGAACGGCGTTTTCCTGGTCGCCACTGCGCCATTTGGCCAGAGCGAGGAATAGCTCGGCCGTGGTGCTTGCGCGGGCACCGGAATTCTCTTGAATGACTTTTTCGAGCTCGACTGCTGCTGCTTCCGGCGTTTCCTGGTTGAGGGCACTGACGAGGCTCTCGCCCGCATTCTCTTCCTTGGTTTTCTGAAGCTCGGTGTAGAGATAAGTGCCAGAAATGGCCAAAACGAGAACGCTAGCTCCGATAATCAGTTTTTTGTGATTACGATCGAGGAATTGCTCGAATTTGCTGGGACCGTGCTCGATCTCAGCGATCGGTGAGGCGGATTCTGATGGAGTTTTTGGTTCTTCAGCCATGGTGGGAAAGTGGTTATTCGAGCAATCTTGCCGAATTAGGGGGGAGGGGATAGCGAAGTGATACCCGCTAGGCAATCACAATTCCCCTTGTCTGAGGGGATAAACTACCTTTCTGAGAAGAATCTCAAAAAAGATCGTGAAAAGATGTTGCCAAAGCTCCCTCGAAAAAGAAATGCTCATCGGCAACCGATTGCATCTCACTATGTCCGATATTATCTCAGAAGAAGAGATCGAAGATCTCAGCAAAAAAGTCCCTGAATGGGAAGTCGAGGGTTCCTGCTTGGTTAGGAACTTTGAATTCGAAGATTTTAACGATGCGATGGACTTCGTGAATGCTGTGGCAGATGTTGCAGAGGAAGCCCAGCACCATCCCGACATCGACATCCGTTTCGATAACGTTTCACTTAGCCTTACCACGCACGAGGTGAAAGGCCTCACCGAGGACGACTTCGAGCTTGCCGGCCGGATCGACAACCTCCTCTAAGGAAAGCGAAGACCCGGAATGCCCCGAACAGGGGCTCCCGGAAATACGCCGGTGGACGCGATGTCAGAAGGCCATCTGGCTGGGTATCGGCTTGTTCCTCATTTTCTTGTGGGGCGAGAGCTGGCGCCATCGCTTCGATACTGAGTCGGTCAATTTACTCGAGGGAACTGAATTTGAGGTCAGTTCGTCAAAGCACTGGCCCATCGATGTAGGTGCCTCGGCACAAGATATCAGTTTCGCTGATGGGGTAGCGAAGCTGGTGAAGCGGAAGGGCAAGGCATCGCCCCGAACGAGCCAATGGGTGGACCTGACTCCCGATCAGAGATTCTTGAGAATTCGGGCTGAAGTCTCGGTCGAGGGCGTTTACCAGATTAATCCAGGTTGGCAGGCCCCTCGCATTCAATTTGCTGGTGCGACGAAGACAGGCAAGCCGCGCCAACGAAAACCGCACGCGTGTGGCACCTTCCTCGGGACGCTTGATTGGCGGACGGTGGATCATTTCATTGAGCTGCGTCCGGATGACGAGCGGATTCAGATCAGTTTGCAGAATTGGGCGACTGCGGGAACCTATCGCATTCGAAATTTGGAACTTCGCCCAGCACGGCAACAGGCGACTTTCATCCTACGCAATTGCCTGATTGGGGGAGCTCTGTTGGTTTGGCTGATTTTTCCCTGGGCGAGACGGTCAGGCTGGATAAGGGCTGGATTGTCCGCGGCTGGGATTCTGTTTTTGTGTTTCTATACGATCCATCCTCGCTTCCACGAATTGGACGTGAATCTCTTTGGTCAATCGTATCCCGAGCCGCCCCCGATTGAGTCTGGCGCGAGTCCATCAGACATTGAGCCGACGAAGCCGCAGCCACCTAAAACGAGCCCCGCGCCGAAGGTGAACAAGCAAAAGACACCGCCCAAGGACGAGCCAAAGAGTCCTCAAGCTCCCAAGCGAGAGTCATCGCCCAAAGACAAGGTCCCGAACGCCGAAGCTCCTGCACCGCCACCGCCTCCTCTATCGAAAGCGCCTAAAGTCGCACCTAGCTCTTCCGAAGTTCCCAAAAAAGAGGCCGAAACCAAGCGGAGTGCTGATTGGTTGTCGAAATTCGATGTTCACCGGGAATACACTCAATTCTGGGTTTATGGCGGCATGGCGTTGATCGCTTGTTGGGTTGCGGGGACTTGGTATCCGGGCTTGATCCTTTGTTTCGTGGTCTTCTTTGCCGAGGTGCGGCAGGCCCTTTTGCTGTATCCGGCGACGAGTGATGATGCGATTGAGCTTGGAGGGTCGATTTTATCTATCGCTCTTGGGGTGCTGTTGGCTAGGTATCTTGATTGTTTAACGCTTAGTGTATTACGGCGTTTCAGGGCTTGGAGGAAACCGACCGAAGCCGCCACAAATGAAGAGGGATAGCGCCTTTTTAGGTTGATTGCCCGATTGGGGGAACTAGGCTAGTCGATTAACTGGGCAATTCTGTTAGTCCAGAGAACCATACCCTATAATTATGCAAGACTACCTAATGGTAACCCCGATAGCAGGCATCATTGGCCTTGTGATTGCGGCGATAATCTTCGTCGGTATCAACAAAAAATCCGCCGGTGAAGGCAAGGTCCGAGAGATCGCGGAGAAAATTCAACGTGGTGCGATGGTCTTCATGCGCCGGGAGCTGATGCTCATCTCACTCTTCGCATTGGTGATTGGGGGCGCTCTGTTCTTCTTCCAGAAAGACTACGGTCACGAGCAAGCTCTCGCCTTTTTCCTAGGGTGCACGGCATCGACCGCTGCTGGATTCGTCGGAATGATGACGGCGACCCGCGCCAACGTCCGCACGACAATTGCGGCTCGCGATGAAGGGCAGTCGGCGGCACTGAGTGTCGCCTTTTTTGGTGGATCCGTGATGGGGCTCACCGTGGCTTCTGCCGGGCTGATCGGGCTTGGTGGCCTGTATTATCTTTTCCGGGGTAATGAACACGTTGCCGAGATCCTCGAAGGATTCGCCATGGGGGCTTCTCTGGTCGCACTTTTCTATCGCGTCGGCGGTGGGATCTTCACCAAGGCCGCAGATGTCGGCGCTGACCTCGTCGGCAAAGTCGAGGCAGGAATTCCTGAAGATGACCCTCGTAACCCGGGTGTCATCGCTGACAACGTCGGCGACAACGTGGGTGATGTGGCTGGGATGGGCTCGGATATCTTCGAGTCGTATTGCGGATCACAGATTGCCTCGATCGCGATCGCGGGCACGGTTGGTGTCGCACTTACGGTTGAGGGACAGGAAATTCTCGCCAGCGGCCCAGAGGCCGAGTCAGCGACGAATCAGCTCTCTCTGCTTGGCATCGAAGTATCCAATAGGGCTGAGCTAATGAGCGCCGTGACTGACCTTCAGTTCCTGCCCTTGGCGCTGACCTCGGTGGGCCTACTTTGCTCACTGCTCGGAATTTTGATCGTCCGGATCATGTCTGGCAGCAACCCCGCGAATGCGTTGCGCGTGGGCACGATTGGAGCGGCTCTGATCTTCATTGGCGCGGCCTTCGGCGTCGCTCAGATGGCAGGGCTATCTTCTAACATTGGTCTCTCAGTTCTTTGCGGAGCCGTTGGCGGGATCGTCATTGGCCTGATCACCGAATACTACACTGGAGGCAAGCCCGTTCGGGACATTGCGAAGTCGGGTGAAACAGGTGTGGCGACCGTGATGATCTCGGGGTTAGCGACCGGCCTGAAATCCGTCACCGTCCCACTGATGACCTTGGCTGGCATTATTTGGATCTCTTACCAGCTTGCCGGGCTTTACGGAGTCGGGCTAGCAGCCGTGGGCATGCTCGGCACCGTCGGCATCACCATGGCAATCGATGCCTACGGTCCTGTCGCTGACAATGCCGGCGGCATCGCTGAAATGGCTGGCATGGGCGAGGGCACCCGCAAGATCACGGATGGTCTGGATTCGGTAGGAAATACCACTGCTGCCATCGGTAAAGGCTTCGCCATCGGCGCTGCTGGTCTCGCCGCTCTTGCTTTGATCACCGCCTTCATCAAGAAATCCGGCGTTTCTCTCGATCTCACCGATTCCGCGACGCTGTCTCAATTCTTCGTCGGGCTCTTCCTCGGCGGGATCATCCCCTTCCTCAATGGTGCGATCACCATGGAGGCGGTGGGGGCTGCAGCCTTTGATATGATCACAGAAATCCGCCGCCAGTTCCGCGAAATTCCGGGTCTATTGGAAGGGACGGGCGAGCCGGACTCCGACAAATGCGTCGATATCGCAACCAAGGCCGCCACTCGCCGCATGTTGCTGCCTGCGCTTTTGGCGGTTGGCTCACCCGTTATCGTTGGCCTGGCCTTTGGTTCAATTGCCCTGGCTGGCATGCTCTGTGGAGCACTCCTCGGCTGTATCTTGCTCGCTCTGATGATGTCAAATGCCGGTGGCGCTTGGGACAATGCTAAAAAATACGTTGAAGAAGGTCACCACGGTGGCAAGGGCAGTGAAGTTCACAGTGCTTGTGTGGTCGGTGACACCGTGGGCGATCCTTTCAAGGATACCTCAGGGCCTTCGATGAACATCATGATCAACGTCATGGCCATCGTCAGCTTGGTGATTGCCCCGATGCTTGCTTAATCAATTGTTGTGTTGTTGTTAGGCGCGCCTTCACGCCGAGGGCGCGCTTTTTCTTTTCTCTGGAGCCGCCAAACGCGCCGCCATTTGAGGAAAGAGGATCCAATGGAAAGGTAGCACCGCATACCAATAGAGGCGACCGAAGAGCCCTTGGGGGCGGAAAGTCGCGATCTGGCGGACGTGGTCTTCACTGACTCTGAATTCGAGCCAGGCTTCCCCAGGCATTTTCATCTCCGCATACAAAATCAGCCGACCCTGTTCTCGGTCGGCGAGCAGCACTCGCCAGAAATCTAGGGCATCGCCGGCGCGCAGCTCTGTGGGGTGACGCCGGCCGCGCCGAATCCCGATCCCACCGAAAAACTTATCCAAAAAACCGCGAATTTTCCACGCCCAGTTCATGCTCGGCCAGCCGCCCTTTCCTCCGAGAGACCAGACCGCCTCGATGCTGTCTTCTCTGTTGCCTTTGAGGGGCTTGCGCTGCTGATCGACCAGCACACCGTGCTGCGGCACCTGAACCACTCGCCAGTCCTTAGCGGGCAGCAGGCCGGATGACAGGCTATCGATCCATGAAGACGGCACGCGGTTCTGAGCGATTCGAGCAAAAGCGAGCTGGATCGCCTCGCGGTAGGGTAGAAGGCGGGTCGGGATCAGGTCGCGGATCGATTCCTCTCGGCAAATGCTCTCGCACTTCAAGCTCCCGACCAGAGCCTGGGCTAGCGGGAAACTGGTGCTGGTCACAAAATACAGCCAGTAAGAGGAGAGCTTAGGACTCAAAAACGGCACTGGGATGACGTAGCGGCGCAGTCCTCGCTCGGCGGCGTAATCGGTGAGAAGTTCTCGGTAGGTTAACCGCTCTTCGCCACCGATGTCGTAGGTTTTTTCGGCGCTCTCGGGGTGCTCGAGGAGCCCGGTGAGGTATTCGATGACATTGCGGATGGCAATCGGCTGACAGCGGGACTGGGTCCATTTGGGGCAGACCATGACGGGGAGTTTTTCCACGAGATCACGGATGATCTCGAAGGAGGCACTGCCGGATCCCACGATGATCGAGGCTCTCAGGACAGTGAGCGGTGGGCCATTTTCGCGTAGAATTTCCTCCACCGCCTGGCGTGAGCGCATGTGAGTGGAGAGTTTATCCGAGTCCTCCGAGGAAAGTCCACTGAGGTAGATACAGCGCCCGGACTTTCCAATCCATTTGGCAAAATTCGTCGCCGACTGAGCTTCCGGACTAGTGAAGTCCTCGCTTGAGCCTCCCATGGAGTGCACGAGGTAGTAGGCGGCATCAAATTCGCCCGGGAGTTCTGGGAGTGACTCCAGATCTAGCAGGTCGCCCTCGATCAGGTGGAACTGCTCTTGGTCTTCGAAGTCCTCGGTCGGGAAACGGTTCCGGTCTCGGACTAGCCCCCAAACTTCGTGTCCTGCTCGGAGCAAGCTGGGGAGGAGGCGTAGGCCAATGTAACCGTTGGCACCGGTGAGCAGGAGTTTCATTGGTCGTAGAGCGGCAAGGTAACCGCTTTTGGCGTAAGCTCAACTGCTAGCACGCGAATCCATGGTCCGCCGCGGTGGCACGCGCGAGCCACACTTGTTATTAGCTCAAAGCGCCTTCTTTAGCTGCTTCCATTCCAGTCGCGTGAGTGCCTCGCTTAGGGTGGCTCCTTCGCGCTCGGGGGCTTTGGCGGCTTTCTGTAGTGCTTGAGCGAGGGCTTGCTCGATTAAAGGCCTTGTTCCATCCATCTGGATGGGCACTTTGACTTTGCTGTTTAGGGTCAGGAGGGCATTTTTTCCCGCTTCGCGTCGGGCGACGCTGAGCCTGGCCATGAACTGACCTCCAGTGCTGTTGAGTAGGATCTTTTGCCAAGCGGCTTTGGTGGGATCAATTTCCCATGAAACGTCTTTGGGGAGCTCGATCTGAATGCTCAGGCTGATGCTGCCACGTTCTTTGGGGTCGGGCTGCCACAGGGGGGCGGCTTCTCTGAGCTGCTTCCATTGGGCTCGACCCTCGGTGTCGAATTTCTCACCGGATTCCAGCAAGCGCTCAAGGCTAAGCAGGGCACGGACCTCATCTTGGCGGGCGAGGTAAGCGTTTAGGCGTCGGCGCAAGAGATCAACGGCTTCGCCCTCAAATTCATCCAAGCCAGGAGCGAAGAGATCGGTGGGGATAGAGGGCTTGATGAGAACCGCCTCGACCTCGGGTGGCTTCACGGGCACGACTTCGGGTTCTGGCTCTTTTTCGGACTTTGGTTCGGTCGGTGCTTCGTTCGGGCCAGAGCTAGCGGTGCTCTTTTCGCTTTGCTCGGGTTCGGCGTTGGTTTCAGACGCTGCGCCAGCGCCCCCTGCAATATCCGGCGCGGGGTAGAAGTGACGCAAGGTCATGGCTGCCAGGATGAGCAGGAAGCCGAGGGAGAAGGTAATGCGGTGCATAAAAAAGCCGCTTCAGCATGACTGAAACGGCTTGTTTTGAAAGTGGGAAAGGAAGGTCGGTGACCTTTACTTAGTGGCCGACTTGACCAAGAGAGCACGCTTGCCAACGCGGGTGCGGAGGTAGTGAAGCTTGGCGCGACGGACTTTTCCTTTGTTCGTGACCTCGATCTTGGCGATCTTAGGGGTGTGAACAGGGAAGCTACGCTCGACGCCCTCGCCGTAGGAGATTTTACGAACCGTGAAGGCTTCGTTGACGCCACCACCGCGCTTGGAGATGACAAGACCAGCGAAGATCTGGATACGCTCTTTGCCGCCCTCGATAACGCGGGTGTGGACTTTGACAGTGTCACCAACTTGGAATGAGCCGATGTTGTCCTTGAGCTGTTCTTTTTCGATCTTATCGATGATGTTCATGGTAGGAACTCCTGAAAATGATTTGTCCGATCCTGTTGATGGCCGGGCAGGAGGCCTCGGTCAGTAGAGCGGAGGAGGGTGCTACCGCGTTGGCTCGCGAAGGGCAAGCGAAAATTAACCTGATTCTGATGAAAATTCGCAGACTTGCCGAAGTGCGGACATTGAGGTCAACTCTTCGGCGTGGAGAGTATTCGAGTTTCCGGCGCCAGACAACACAATCTCAAGGACCTTAGTCTGGAGATTCCCAAGGGCAAATTAGTCGTGGTCACCGGGCCCAGCGGCTGCGGAAAGTCGTCGCTGGCCTTTCACACGCTCTATGCGGAGGGGCAGCGGCGTTATGTGGAGAGCCTTTCAACCTACGCCCGCCAATTTTTGGATCAGCTGGACAAGCCCGATGTCGATGAGATTACCGGGCTGAGCCCCGCCATCGCCATTGAGCAGCGGGGGAATGCGCCGAATCCTCGCTCGACCGTCGCAACGGTCACCGAGATCCACGACTTTCTCCGCGTGCTCTACGCCGCGGCTGGTGTCCCGCATGAGCCTAAGAGCGGTCGCCGGCTCGAACGCCTGAGCACCAATCAAATCGTCGAGCGACTCCTCCAGGAGCCGGAGTCCTCGAAAATGCTCCTTTTGGCTCCGGTTGATGCGACTTTGGCCGATGATGCACCGCGTTTCTCAGCCGAAATGCAGCGTCAGGGTTTCGTGCGGGTGCGTGCTAATGGGGAGGTCATTGACTTGGATGATCCCTCGGCCCTGCCCAAACAGATCGAGCGACTCGAGGTGGTGGTTGACCGGTTGGTGCTGCGTGAGGGAGTGGAAAGTCGCTTGGCGGATTCCATTGAAACCGCGCGGCGAATTTGTGCCGATGAGGTGCGAGCTGTGGTGCAGGTGCCGGAAAGTCGCGAGTGGCAGGAGAGAAGTTTCGCCACTCGGTTCATCGATCCCGAGACCGGGTTCGTCATGGCTGACCTGACCCCGCGGCATTTTTCCTTCAATTCGCACCTTGGCGCGTGTCCGTCCTGTCACGGGCTGGGCACTCGCTTGGTCGGCGATCCCGGGCTGATCGTGCCGGATGAGGATCTCAGTCTCCGCGAAGGAGCGGTGCAGACCTGGTGGAAGAAGGCCCCGAAACGCAGGCTGGATCACGAGCAGGCCCTGGTGGGCTTGTTCAATGCCTTTGGCCAATCCATCGATACGCCCTTCAATCAGCTCGACGAGCGGCTAACCAAGGTGGTCTTTTACGGTAGTGGGAAGGATTTGATCGACTTTGGAAAAGGCAAGCCCAAGCCCTTCGAAGGGCTTTGTCGGGAGGCGGAGCGACTTTTCAGGACGCTCAAGCAAGAGACGCAAAAACGTCGAGTCGGGCGTTTTCTTGGTGAGAAGTCATGCCCTGCTTGTGGCGGCAAACGGCTCCGTCCCGAAGTGCTGGCCGTGACTTTGATTCATGAGGACGCCACCGAGCGCAACATCGACCAGCTCTGCCACATGCCAATCGAGGAAAGTCGTGAATGGCTGCGGGGCGTCGTGACTGGGGCGGATCGGCAGGAGGCCGCAGGTCGCGTCCTGGCAGAGCTCGATAAACGGTTGGGCTTTCTTCACGAAGTGGGCCTCGGTTACCTCACGCTGGGTCGACCGAGCGGGACTCTGTCTGGCGGTGAGGGGCAGCGCATTCGCTTGGCGACGCAGCTTGGATCGGGTCTTTCGGGAGTGCTCTACGTCCTTGATGAGCCCTCCGTGGGGCTTCACCCACAGGACAATGATCGCTTGATCGGAGCGCTAAAGAGACTTCGCGACCTCGGAAATACGGTCCTTGTCGTCGAGCATGACGAGGCGATGATGCGAGCCGCGGATTTGATCCTGGATATGGGGCCGGGGGCAGGTCCACAGGGAGGGAGCCTCGTCGCTCAGGGCACGCCCACCGAGCTGGAGAAATGCGCGGATTCTCCCACGGGGCGATGGCTTTCCGGAAAGGAAAAAATCGATCCTCCACGGCGCGAGAAGCTTTCACTCGGCCAGGCCGAGGCCATACGTATTCACGGGGCTCGCGAGCATAACTTACAAGATCTGACGGTGGAGATCCCGCTCGGTGGCTTGGTCTGCCTCACTGGTCCCAGCGGCAGCGGCAAGAGCACCTTGGCTGATGATATTTTGAGAAAGGCGATCTCAAAGGAGCTCTATCGCGCCAAGGAACTGCCCGGCGAGCACGATGCGATCACGGGAATCCCGCTGATCGAGCGCATGCTCGTGGTCGATCAATCACCGCTCGGTAGGAGCCCCAGATCCAATGCGGCGACCTACACTGGGGCTCTAGACCCGATTCGGAGCCTGTTTTCCAAGCTGCCCATCTCGCGCCAGCGAGGCTACGGGCCGGGGCGTTTTTCCTTCAATGTCGCGGGTGGGCGGTGTGAAAAATGCCAGGGCGGAGGGCTCCTCAAGATCGATATGCATTTCCTCAGCGACGTCTATGTCACCTGTGATGCTTGTCTGGGCCGGCGATATAATCGCGAGACGCTTGAGGTCGCCTACCGAGGCAAAAATATCTCCGAGATTCTCGAGATGACCGCCACCGAGGCACTCGAATTTTTCGATAAGGTGCCTAAACTGCGTGAAATTCTCGAGGCCCTCTGTGAAATCGGCCTCGGCTATCTCAAGCTCGGACAGCCGGCAAATACCTTGTCTGGCGGCGAGGCTCAGAGGGTCAAGCTCGCCACCGAGCTCAGTAAGTCACGATCTTCAAAGGCCCTGTTCATCCTCGACGAGCCGACTACCGGTCTCCACTTCGGGGATGT
>CAXIBU010000103.1:0-10459 GCA_964021555.1 uncultured Verrucomicrobiales bacterium
GTTATTGGTTATTGGTTATTGGTTATTGGTTATTGGTTATTGGTTATTGGTTATTGGTTATTAAGGGGCTGTGATGACGTATTCGACAATGATGATTGAGCCTTGGGAGAGCGGTTACATGTGGTTTCTTGTGCCGGGATTTCTGACGTGGCTTGCCGCTACGGTTTGGTGGGGCAAAGCGAGATCATCTTGGGTTCCTGTCGTATTTCAGGGAATTGGTGTGATTGAAGTGCTGCTTGGCGGCGCTGCGGCCTGTTGTGCTGTGATTGTTTCCGCTTGGACGCCGAATTTTCCCGGAAATATTGTGGATCCTTGGAGTCAAGTTTCTGCCATTAGTTACGGGGCTCACCTCATTTTGATCGCTTGGTGGGTGCATTGGTTCCTTCTCGTTGGAACGATGATCATGGTTTGCTTGACGGTCCAAAGGCGACATGGTGAGAGCGGTCGAAAGATGGCCTCAAAGTAGTGCCGATGGGATCGAAAACCTTTTACTAGAAGCTCTTGATCGCCTTCCCTGGGGCTCCATTAATTAATTGTCCGATGCCATCCGAAGATTCAATCCCCGCACTTCTCAACAAGATCTTATCTCTGGCTCTCGGGATTGGGTATTTGATCTATGATTACACCAGTAGTTCTTGGAACTTAAACTTCTCCAGAACGGTGGCCATTACCTTGGGATTTGTTGGGGTCATTTGGTTTGCCGATGAAATTTCGGCGAGGCATGGGAGAGTCGTGAGCACGCGCGTGATTAGTTGTGTCGGGTGGTTTTGGTTGCTTTGGTTCGCAGCCTTTTTTCCTTGGTTGCAAGAGGCGATACGATGATAAATTAGGCGGGTGAAGAGTCGGATCAAACTGAAGCGAGAAAAGAAGCGGTTGGCTCGGCTTCGGAAGGCAGGGCGCTTGGTAAAGGGGATCGAAGTTCCGGAAGGAGCCCTGGCTGGGAATCCAGACGAGCAGAAGGTCGACTCCTTAGGATCGACGAAGTTCTTCTACCGCGATATCGCATACACCTGTGCAGGTTGCGGGAAAGAAGGGGTGTGGTCGGTCGAGCAGCAGAAGCGGTATTTTGAGATCCAGAAGCGTAACATCTACAATCAGCCGAAGTGGTGCTACGAGTGCCATGTGGAGCGGATGAGGCTCAGGCACGAGGGCTCTTAGATCGACTGTTCAACCTATTAGAAGGTGCCAAGGCCATCTAGCGAACGAGCGGGTCAACCACGAAATACGCAATGTCGGGGAAGGTGGGGTGCGATCTGCCTCTTCTTGAGGGGGGGCTTGCGCTGGGTGACTTATTCACAGTTTGTGCCCAAAATGAGATTGGGGTTGGTCTTAGGTTGAGCCTGACGGGCGGGGCGTGGTAAACAGCGCCTGTCTATGACTGATTCCTTCGTTCACTTGCACTTGCACTCTCAATTTTCGCAGCTCGATGGGATGGTTCGCCCTGGGGATTTGATGTCGAAATGCGAGCGTAATGAGATGCCAGCGGTGGCGATGACGGATCATGGCAATCTATACGGGGCGGTGGATTTCTTCAAGGCGGCGAAGGCGACGGGTGTGAAGCCAATCTTGGGCTGCGAGATGTATCTGGCTCCCGAATCCTTGCACGGCCGCAAGGAGGTGGTCGGGCGCAAGAACTCGACCCACCTCACGCTGCTCGCTAAGAACGAGACCGGCTGGAACAACTTGATCAAGCTGGTGACTGAGGCGCACCTCGATGGCGTCTACAGTGATGAGCCGCGGACGGATCGGGAGTCCTTGGCGAAGTTTTCAGATGGGATCATTTGTCTCTCTGGCTGCTTGGAGGGCCCGGTCAACGAGTGGTTGCGAGCGGGCGACGTCAAGCGCGCCCAGGAGGAGGTCGCCCTGCTGCGTGACATTTACGGAGCTGATGACTTTTACCTCGAACTGATGGATCACGGCAAAGAGATCCAGACGAAGATCAACCGTCAGTTGATGGATTTTTCCAAGGAATTCGGGTTAAAGCCAGTGGCGACCAATGATGTTCACTTCTTGAATAAGACGGATCATGAGGCGCACGACGTGATGATCTGTATCGGTGGCGGTGACATGGTGCTGAGCCAGAACCGCAAGAAATACTCGCCCGAGGTTTACCTAAAGACCCCTGAAGAAATGCGCAAGCTCTTCGCCGAGGTCCCGCAAGCATGCGATGCGACGCTGGAGATTGCCGAGAAATGCGACGTCGACCTGCATCTCGACCCGACCAGCTCGGAGAAATACCCGCAGTTTGAAGCTCCGGACGGCAGCAAGCGTGAGGATTATTTTCGTCGAGTTTGTTTCGAAGGGCTCGAAAAGCGCTACCCCGAGAACAAGGTCGAGGAGCTTGCTGGAATGTGGGACATGAGCCACGAAGAGGTGCGGAAGGAGCTGGAGGATCGACTCAACTACGAGATCACCACGATTAACGACCTCGGATTTGCCTCCTACTTCCTAATCACGGCGGACTTCATCGAGTGGGGCCGCGATCAGGGGATCCCCGTCGGGCCTGGTCGGGGATCGGCTGCGGGATCGCTGGTGGCTTACACCATGTGGATCACCAATATCTGCCCGATGCGATTCGGGCTGCTGTTCGAACGATTCCTCAACCCAGAGCGGGTGAGCCCGCCCGACGTCGACATCGACTTTTGTCAAAGCCGTCGTCAGGAGGTGATCCAATACGTCCGTGAAAAATACGGCGAGCGCTCGGTCTCACACATCATTACTTACGGTAAGTTGGGAGCAAAATCGGTGATTCGCGATGTTGGTCGCGTGCTTGGCATGAGCTATGGCGATACGGATTTCCTGGCGAAGATGATTGATCCGATGGCGGACAAAAACCTCGCCGGTGCCTATAAGCGCAACCCTGACCTGAAAAATGCCATCGAAGGGTCCTCGCAGTTCAGTGAGCTGTGGGGCTACGCCACCAAGCTTGAAGGTCTGCAGCGCAACACGGGGGTTCACGCGGCTGGGGTGGTGATCGGGGATCGCGAGCTTGACGAGCACGTGGCGCTGACCCGCGCAAATGAAGGGGAAGTCGTGACCCAGCTCGACATGGGCGGGATCACCGACGTGGGCCTTTTGAAGATGGATTTCCTGGGGCTGAAGAACCTCACGGTGATCCAGGAAGCGGTCGAACACATTCACGAGCACACGCCCGGATTTGATATCGAAGAGGCCAGCTTGGATGACAAGCCGACCCTCGACTTGCTCAACCGCGGCGAAACCATGGGGGTCTTCCAGTTGGAATCCGGCGGCATGGTCAAGACCTGCCAGAACTACGGCATCCAGCGCATCGAAGACGTGATTGACCTCTTGGCGGTCTATCGTCCTGGAGCGATGCAATACATCGACGAGATGATTGCGGTAAAAAAGGGGGTCAAGAAGGTCAATTACGAGCATCCGCTCCTGGAGACGATCTGTGGTGATACCTACGGGGTCATGATCTATCAGGAGCAGGTCCAGAACGCAGCGAAGGTGCTGGCGGGCTACACGCTCGGTGGTGCTGACTTGCTGCGTCGGGCCATGGGTAAGAAGAAGAAGGAGGAGATGGACAAGCAGCGCGAGACATTCGTCGCTGGTGCCAAGGAGCACAATGACATCGATCCAAAAATGGCGAACAAGATCTTCGATAAGATCGCGGGCTTCGCTGGATATGGTTTTAACAAGTCGCACTCGGCTTGCTACGGGCATATTTCCTACTGGACGGCCTATCTGAAGGCGAATTTTCCGGTGGAATTCCTGGCTGCCCTGCTTTCTAACGAGATCAACAACACTGAGAAGATTGCGGTGTTTATCGCAGAGTGCCAGCAGATGGGGATCGAAGTGCTGCCGCCAGATCTCAATAAATCCAAACTGCGCTTCGCCCCGGAAGTGACTGAGGGGGGCGTCAAAGCGATCCGCTATGGTCTCGCCGCAATCAAGAACGTTGGTGAAAATGCGATGCAACTGAGCATCGCCGAGCGTGAGGCTAATGGCGAATTTGAAAGTCTGGATGACTTCACCAACCGCGTGGATACCAAGGTCATCAACAAGCGCATCTTGGAGAACCTGGTCAAGGCAGGAGCACTGGACTGGGCGGGGGAGACCCGTGCCGGGATGTTTGCCAGGCTCGAACAGGTCGTGGCAAGCGCCTCCTCGGCGCACAAGGACCGCGCGGCGGGGCAGGTCTCGCTGTTTGATACCATGGACTTTGTCTCCAGCTCACCTGCCGACGACGCTGAGGATGAGATTGAAGAGTGGAGCAAGGATGAGCGGCTGGCGAACGAGAAAGAGCTGCTCGGTTGCTACACTTCCGGGCATCCGCTCGATGCCTTCCGAGGAGTCATTGATTCGTCCAGATTCGAGCGACTCGGCCTGGTTAATGAACTGGATATTTCCGACCGTCGGGCGCGTTTTTCCTTCGGTGGCATGGTCAGATCGGTGCAGCACAAAGTGACCAAATCCGGCAAGAAATTCGGTATTGTTACCTTGGAGGACTTCACCGGCTCTTCCGAGATCATGATGTGGGAAGAGCAATACTTGCCTGCGATGGAGAACGAGCTGTTGCAAGAGGGTAAGGTGCTAAGGATGCGTTGTGCAGTGCAGGTTGACGACCGTAGCGATTCGCGGCGCATGACGGGCTCAGACATCAAGGAGCTCAAGGCTCGACGAGCAACCGTAAAAGCGGGGGCGGGCCTGACGATCAGCCTGTGGGTCGGGCGCCATCGGAAGTCGGATTTGCTAAAGATCAAAGAGATCCTGGAAGAAAATCCCGGCAAGACTCAAGTGAACCTCAGTTTCCAGAACGGCGGCGGTCGTCGCGCAATCATCGAGCTTGGTGAAAAATACAAGGTGCGCCGCAGCAAGGAGCTTGAGAAGAAACTGACGGCTTATTTGGATTGAACAGGCTTGCCTAATGATCTCGTCTCTGTCTGGGTAAGGAATGCAGCAACTTGGAATCCTCATGGACTGGTATCGGGATGGGATCGTCTCGGGAGCAGCCGCCTATTGCAGCGGTCGCCAGATCCAGCTTGATGTGCGCTTCGCGCAGCGTCCTGATTGGGCCGACTTTTCTTCCTTGAAAGAATGGTCCGCCGCCATTGTTCACGTCAGTGGAATGAATCAACTACCAGCTCTTTTACAGAGCAACGAAATTCCAATCGTTGGACTGAGTCGCAACACCGATCAATCGATTCGCGTGCTAAACTGCTTGGATTCAATCGCCAAGTTATTCTGTGATGAGCTGGTTCTCAGCGATACTGAAGAAGTCTTTATCCCTGAGGACCATCGGCTCTCACATAGTATTAAGCGGGAAACTTGCGATGCCTTGGAAGCTCATGCGCGGGCCAACACAAAATTGAAAGTAACTCGGATTCCCCTGCGAATGGGCGAGATGGAAAAGACTCGCGAGGTCCTGGAAGAGGCGCGTCAGCAAATTCCCGGGAAGTTTGCGATCATGTCGCCGAATGCCGGAGAGTTGCACGAACTGCAATTGCTTCTGCTCAAGCATCAATGGGAATTGCCGAAGGATTGTAGCATGTTGACTTTCGATAAGGATATTCAGGGAATTGCGGCAAATGCTCCCTGTCCTCTGAGTGCGGTGGAACCGGATTATTGGAAGCGCGGTTATCAGGCTGCCAAGTTGGCCCACCGGATGATGAAGAAGCAGCAGGTCGAGCCTGGCGATCGCTTGGTCAAACCGACTGGCCTGGTGCGCCGAAAGAGCACAGGAAATTTGATTGAAAGCGATCCTAACGTCGAGCGGCTGATTGGTCTGATTCACCAATATGGATATGATGACATTAGCGTAGGAGACCTGATTGAAAAAGTTGGTCTTGGAAGACGTAGCTTGGAGAATCGTTTCCGCGAATTCTACAACTGCTCACCACTTGAGTATCTCACCAAATGGCGTCTCGAGCGCTGCCAGCAGCTCCTGAAAACAACGGATCTGAACTTGGATCAGATTGCGGAAGAGAGTGGCCTGGGTTCCGCTCAATACCTGGTGCGGGTTTTCCGCAAACACTTCCACATGACTCCCGGCGATTATCGCAAAGAGGGCTAGGGTGTGTTGGAGCGCTCGGCGGGCTTGAGCGCGACCTCCAAGATCAAGGGCGAATGATCGGAGCCGTGCTTGGGGCCTACGGTGTAGGACTTGACTGAAAATTCAGGTCCGAGCAAGGCGTGATCAATTTCGAGCCCTGGCAGGAAGCCGAGAGGGATCATGCGCGGAAACCAGGTGCTCTTCAGACCGCGTCCGTCGCGGCAGTTTGCTAAGTTGGACTTGGTGAGAAGTCGTTGGTAAGTCGGAGACCATCGGCTCAGGTTGAAGTCGCCAACCATAAGGACGGGATCCGTGGCTGAGCCAGCTAGTTCAGCCGCCCGGTCGATAAAGATATCTCTTGATTGAAGATTTTCAGAAGTGCCCGGGGGGACCGGGTGGCAAGCGATGACCTCGACGGGTCCGCCGGGGAGGGTGATGCGCGCGTGGAGCAGCGGCACGCCACTGGCATCCGGGCTCTCGAAGTGAATGATCTCAATTGGCCAGCGGCTGATCAGGGAGATGCCGAAGTTATCCTCTCGCTGGTGCATTGGACCCTGAAATTCGTTGAGTCTGCTGTCGATGGCGTCTGCCCAAGCTGAATTGACCTCGTAAAGAGCGATGACGTCGGCGTTCTGAGCGATGAGGAAATTCAGGGCGTCTTCATGACGGGTGTTAGAAGACAGCACATTGTAGCTGATGATTTTCAGCGAGGTTTCGTCCGAGAGGTCGGCGGCAGGGACTTTGTGCTCTAGATAATAGGGAGAGAGGTGGAAGATGCCTAAAAGGCAGGGGAGGATCAACCAAGGCAATTCTCGCCGGACCCTAACAAGCCAGGCCAAGAGAAGTAGGGCGACTGCAGCAAAGGCAAATTGAATTTGGAAATGGCAGACCAGTTCCAGTGACCAATGAAGGTCGCCGAGCCATGGGGTGATCTGTCCGAGGCTGAGACAGACGGCGGCCCCGACAATCAGGAGACGCAGTTTCCTGAGCTTGCCCGTGGTGGTGGGCTCTTCTGATTTCATGGCAGTTCTTTGAACCCCATCAGGTATTCATGAGATAGGCAATGATCTCAGGCTTGTGCTCGTGATTCTCCAAGAACTCCGCAAACATGCGGACTTTTCGGGCATCCTCTTCGCCGAGCCGGTTTTCAAACAGTTCTTCCATTCGAGCACGGGTCTCGGTGCGGCTGATCTTGTGTTGGTAGGCGCTGGAGAAAATGATGTGCAGCTCGTGGTGCAGCCCAGCCGCTTTGAGAATGTCCCACTCGCCGTGATCGAGCCAGACACCACCGGTAATCGGGCTATGCTCGATGTGAATGTTCAGCCCGGTGCCGGCGCGGTAACGAACCAGCAGCGCTCCTGACTCAGGGCAGAGCAGGGCGGGGCGGGTGCGCCGCGGGGAATCTTCTTCATCCTCATCGCCGGAATACTCATCAAGCATCGGCGTTGGGAGAGGACGCCTTTCACTACGCGGAAGCGGCTCCAGGTTCTCTTGCCAGCGCCAGTAGCTGTCCGCCGGGATCCACAGTCCTTGCGATGCCGGGCAGAGAAATGCGTTTAGACCTTCCTCCAATTGGATCTTTTCCATGCGCGGGTGCGGCTCGACGGGGCTCTTCATGGCGCATTGATTAGCACGAAAATGACCTAACGACAGCTGAATTTTCTTTGGACGGCGAGGAAATCGGGCTTAAGCATGACGCATGCCGAACGAACTGGAAAATTCCACCTCACCCTATTTGCGCCAACATGCGGAGAATCCCGTCGAATGGAGGGAGTGGAGTGAAGAGGCTTTCGCGGATGCCAAGCGCTTGGAGAAGCCCGTCTTCCTGTCGATTGGCTATTCCACTTGTCACTGGTGTCATGTGATGGAGCACGAAAGCTTTGAGGATCCTGATGTCGCGGCATTTTTGAATAAAAACTTCATTTCGATCAAAGTGGACCGAGAAGAGCGCCCTGACCTGGATGCGACCTACATGGGCTACGTCCAGGCGGTGACCGGATCTGGCGGCTGGCCGATGTCGGTGATGCTGACGCCTAACAAATTGCCCTTCTTCGGTGGCACCTATTTCCCGCCGGCAGACCGCGAGGGGCGTGCAGGCTTCATGACCGTGCTGAAGGAGCTAAGCCGATTGTGGAACGAAGATCGGAATAAAATTCTCACGTCGGCCGAACAAGTCACCGAGCACCTCAGGCAGCAGGCGGTGAGCAGCCTCTCCACGGAGCTTCCGAATGCGGGAGTTCTCGACATGGGAAGGGAGACTTTTTTGGAAGCCTTCGATAATGAATGCGGAGGTTTTGGCGGGGCGCCGAAGTTCCCGCGTCCGGTCATCTTGCAATTTCTCGCTCGGGAGCTGGCTCGATCAAAGGCCGAGGGCGAGACCTCGGAGGCACTTCAAAATGCCATGGCTGGAACGCTGGACCCCATGGCGGGCGGCGGAATGCATGATCACCTGGGGGGCGGATTCCACCGCTATTCGGTCGACCGTTACTGGCACGTGCCGCATTTCGAAAAAATGCTCTATGATCAGGCGCTGTTGATGGATGCTTATCTGGAGGCGTGGCAATGGAGTGGCGAGGAGCGCTATCTCGCGGTTTCCGAAGGGATCGCGGCTTATGTGATTGGCGAGCTTCGCGATGAATGCGGAGCTTTCCATGCAGCGGAGGATGCCGATTCCTTGCCAGATCACGAATCGACCAAAAAATCCGAAGGCGCCTTTTGGACGTGGACGACGGAAGAGCTTGAGAAAGCGATCAAGGATCCGCTCGACCTGCAGTTGGCAGTGGCTCGCTACGACATTCGCCCTGAAGGAAATGCGGGACCTGAGAGCGACCCTCACGGAGACCTCAGAGGACGAAACACCCTTTATCTCGCGAGTTCCGCGGTGGATCTGGCGGAGCGCTTCGAGATTAGTATCGATGAAGCCTCCGAGAGACTGACTCGGGTGAGTCGGGAGATGTCTGAATTTCGCCAAGGAAAGCCCAGCCCGCATCGTGACGACAAGATCCTGGCGGCATGGAATGGCATGATGATCGCCTCGCTGACCAAGGGCGCTCGGATCTTGGGGCGTGGCGATTGGTTGATCGCGGCCAAAGTCGCGGCCGACTTCGTTCTCGAGAACCTTAAAAAGGATGGCGTGCTGCAGAGAAGTTGGCGAGATGGCCAGTGCAGCGGCGATGCTTTCCCGCTCGACTATGCCTCGATGATTCAGGCGTGCATCGAGCTGGCAGGAACTGATCCTGGTGGCGATTGGCTGGAAAAGGCGGTCGAGCTGCAGACGCAGTTCGACGAGCGCTTCTGGTCGGCTGAAGTTAAGGGATACCTCACGGCAATGGACGGTGCCCCTGATACGCTATACCCGCTGAAGGAAGATTACGACGGTGCCGAGCCATCGCCGAACAGCTTGGCAGCGGTGAATTTGCTCAAGCTACATGCGCTGACGGGCGAGGCTGTCTACCGGACGAAGGCGGATGAGTTGCTAGCCGCCGCTTCGGAAATGCTCAACCGGAATCCGAGCGCAGCTCCATTGATGTTAGTGGCTCTTCAGGCTTCTTTGAGTGGCCTTGAGCGCTTCGAGTGGACAGGTGATATCCGTCACAAGTTGATCCGCCAAGCGACGTCGAGTTTCCTCCCTCAGGCGGTCTGGCTCGCTGCTGATGGCGAATGCGAAGCCAGCGTCCAGATCTGCAACCACGACCGCTGTCTAGCGAGGGTCACGGAGCTCCGCGAGTGGAATGAATGGCAGGGAAAATGATGCTGTGCCGATTTGAGGATCTATCGCGCAATCTCCTGACTTGAATTTCCGAAGCACCCTGCCTTTGATCCGCGCATGTCGAAATACGCTGGTGAAGAGATTTTGGTGGTGCCCCGCGCCTTGTTTGATGAATTGGGAGCTTTTGAGGGATTCTGTGGCGACGTCGATCGCTACATGAGCCGTCTCTTGGATCCGGCGAATAATTTTTTCATGGACCGAGCGGAGGCCGAGGATGATCCGGGCCACAAGCAGCTGATTCCTTACGCGATTTTCCGCTGTGGCAATCGCATTCTTCACTACACCCGGGGCAAAAGTGGCGGCGAAAGCCGTTTGCACGCCAAGGGCTCGGTTGGGGTCGGTGGTCACATCAATCCCATCGATGCGGGCGTCGAGCACCTTGGCGAAGCGACCTACCTCGCCGCTGTCGAGCGTGAGCTTGAGGAGGAGCTCAACATCGGGGCAAATTCGACCAGCACCATCATCGGCCTGATCAACGACGACAGCAATCCGGTTGGTCAAGTCCACCTCGGAGTCGTGCACGTCTACGAAATCGACAGCGAAGAGGTCCGTTCCAACGAAGACGCTCTTGCCAACCTTTCCTTCCAAGACCTTTCCCGTCTGAAAGGCGAGCTCTACGAGCACCTGGAGACCTGGTCGCAGTTTTGTATCGATCAGCTCACCGAGCGCTGAAT
>CAXIBU010000104.1:0-10446 GCA_964021555.1 uncultured Verrucomicrobiales bacterium
ATGATCGGATTTGGCTCAGGAGGGAACACCTTGGAGACGGCCTTAAGGACAGCCAGGGCATCGCTCGGGCACTCGGCGCAGTTGATCTCGTAAAGGTAGAACCCGGTGCTCTCGTAGTCTTCGTGTAGTGATAGGGCTAGGTCCAGTGGGCCTTGCCGGCGAAGCCACTTGACGTGACCTTCCACTTCGGGAGTCGAGAGAGAAAGGTAGTCTCGGTTCAGATCGACTCCGTCCGAATTTTCCCGTTGCCCAAACTTGAGACCAACCGGATTTAGCATAGGGCAGATTAGCCAATTGGCTTGGTCTCCGAAAAAGCCCTCCTCAAACAAGCGCTTCAAGGCTAGTGGTCCCGCGGGCTCATCGCCGTGGATGCCGGCAGACAGGTAGACCGTTGGTAGGTCTTCCTTGGCCTTACTATAGGCGCGTATCGGTAGATCCTGAATTTCTGCCAAGGGCTCACCAACAAAACCAGCCTCACACGCGAGACGGTCAAGTTCTTGGGCCATTTGAGAAACAGGAAAGACACTCTTCATGCGCTCGATCTATACGATCAGATGTCGTTTGCCAATTCGATTGATCGGCACCACCGCAAGGAGCGAACCGCCGCGTAGTAGAACGTGTAAAAAACGAAATAATGTGTAGCAGCCACACAGTATTGACATTTGGTTGGTGGTGTGTGTAATTGGCTTATGGACAGTGAGCTTATGGAATGGACGGGGATGGAGAGGGCGTTGGCGAAGACGGCGATGCCGGTGGCTGGGGCGCAGTATCCGGGGGTGCGGGATTATCGGCGTAGGCGGTGGTTGCGGGTGAAGGGGCGTGAGGGGCGGGCTAACTGTCTTCACGTGATGTCGCGGATTGTGGATGGGCTGCCGTTTTTCGGGGAGGAGGATAAGGATGCGCTGGTGGTGATGTTGTTCCGGATGGCGAAATTCTGCCGGGTGAAGGTCTTGACCTACTGTGTGATGGGGAATCATTTTCATGCGCTGATCGAAGTGCCGGACGGGGAGAAAATTCGGTGTCATTTCAGAGATAGGGAGAAGGGCTGGGAGCGGCTGTATTCTCATCTTGGGTGCCTGTATTCGAAGGCTTATGTGGCCGGTTTGAAGCGGAAGGTGAGTTCCTTGCTTGAGGGCGGCCGGCTTGAGGAGGTGGAGGAAATTCGCGAGGCGTTTTTGAAGCGTATGGGCGACGTTTCCCGTTTCGTGTGGGAGCTTAAGGAACGCTTCACAAAGTGGTTCAACAAGACTCACGGACGGCGCGGAACGCTGTGGCAGGGACGATTCAAGAGTGTGCTGGTGGAAGGCTGTGAGCGATCGCAGGATGACGACGGGGGCTACAGCCAGGCGCTGAGGACGATGGCTTCCTATATTGATCTAAATCCGGTGCGGGCGGGGTTGGTGGAAGATCCGGCGGAGTATCGCTGGTGTGGTTATGCCGCGGCACTTGCCGGGCAGCGGCGGGCGCGGCGCGGGCTGTGTCAGGTCATGGGAGCTGGGACTGACTGCTGGGATGAAGCCGGAGTGGCAGTCAGTTATCGCACGCTTCTGGAATCCCACGGATTGGGACGCGATTCTTGCGAAGAGGCAGCTTCTGAAGATTCGCTTTCAGATCTTGCTGCAAAATCGGTTCCGGCACTGACTCGCGGTTTCGCAATCGGGGAGAAAGGCTTTGTGAAAGAGGTCTTTGGGGAATATCGGGAACATTTTGGGCGAAAGAGGCGAGCTGGCCCGCGTGAGCTTGGGGAAGGGCGACTTTATACACTGAGGAAAACTCGCGGAGCACCTTGATTCGAACCGAGACCATCTATCGTGTCAGCTCGGTTGGATGCATTATTGCTTTCGCTCTGATCAGAGCTACCCTTCCCATGAAATCATGGATCTTTCATCACTGACCTATCAGGGCGACTCCGGACAGGAGGAGCAGCCAGCCGTATTACTCATCGAGCACGATAAGGCCTCGGCATCGATCGCAGAGGTCGGTGCGACGCTGACTTCGTGGCAACCAGCTGGTCAAAAAGCAGTTCTATTTACGAGCCCGTCAGCCCAATTCATGGAAGGCAAGGCCGTGCGTGGCGGTGTGCCGGTTTGTTGGCCCTGGTTCGGCCCGCATCGGAATGACGACAGCCTTCCCCAGCATGGCCTTGTTCGGACGAGGACGTGGGATTTGATTGAGGGGAGCGAGGACGAGAATGGTGTGCAGCTCGTCTTTGAGCCTTCGGATTCCGAGGGCCTGCCAGATGGGGTCTCCGTTCGGTATGAATTGCAGATTGGCGAGACTTTGACGCTGAAACTAATTACGACAAATTCCAGCGAAGATCAGTTTCGGCTTTCTCAGGCACTGCATGCTTACTTTGCCATTGGGGATCTCACGGTGGCGCGCATTTTTGGCTTAGATGATGCGGCCTTTGATGACGCCCTTGCTGGTTACACACGGCGCAAGCAGCGCGGAACGGTAGACTTGGAGGATGCGATCGACTCGGTCTTTTATCCCATTGGAAATTCAGTGACTCTTGAAGACCCGGCTTGGAAGCGTAAAATTCGGATCGAATTTGAAGGTAGCCACTCTCTAGTCGTATGGAACCCTGGTAGGCAAGGGGCTGCGAAAGTCAGTGACTTGCGTCCGGAGGACTATGTTAATTTCGTCTGCATCGAGCCTGCTAACGCGCTGCAGAACGACCAGATCATACCTGCTGGAGGCCGTCATTCACTGAAGGCGGTGATCAGTGTCGAGGCAAATGAGTGACTGGCGTCATTGCCTTGCGATAATTTCCGAACAGTGAAGTCTCTAGGAGATTGACCTGAGCTCTACGCTGATGAGGCAGACGTCGTCATCGAAGCTTTTTGCCCCGTGGTGCTCGGTCGCAAGTGTGAGGATGGAGGGGATCCAATCGGAGGTCGGGATGCCATCGCTGGAGAGTTCCTTAAGCTTACTTTCAAGAGCGGCTGGGCCCCACTCTTCGCCGCTGGCGGAAGAGGTCTCGGTGAGGCCGTCAGTGTAGAGGAAAAGACGATCACCAAGTTCGAACGGGAGGGTTTCCGAGGGAAATTCCATGTTCCTGAGGAGTCCGAGCGCTGGTCCTGCGACGCCTTTTCGAGCCTCGACCTCGTGATTGCCGCGGATGATTAGAGGCGGATGATGGCCGGCTGAAGAATGAGTGATGGTCTCTGTTTCGAGGTCGATTAGCGCCACGGTGATGGTGGCAAAGAGGGTAATTCCGGCTCGATCCAGGATGCCGTGCAGCGCTTTGTTAACGGTGCCGAGAAGTCTTGACGGATCTTTGAGCTGACGGCTTCGCTCCTCGATGAGACCCCGGAGCATGGAGGCGATGAGAGCGGAGCGAATTCCGTGCCCCATGACATCACAAATGACCACTGCCACCGAATGAGGTCCGACGCGGGTGACGTCGAGGTGATCGCCTGCAAGATCGCTGCTGGGGAGATATTGGTGACTGAATTCGAGCTGTCGTTCTGGGGCTTCCGCCGGCCATTCGAAAGTCGGATATTGCTCAGGAATGAGCGCATTTTGAATTTCCCTAGCTAGCTGAATTTCTTCCTCGTATGCCTTGTTCCGTCGCTCAAGTTGGAGCGCGGTGCGGCGGAGTTTTTCTCGAGTGTTGACCAGTTTGCTTACGTCGCTGGTAATGCCGAAAGTTCCCTTTATCTTACCCATCCGGTCATACCAGGGAAGCTTGGTCGTGACGACCCAGGTGTCCTTTCTTTGGTTCCAAGTTTCGCGCTCTAAATTCGAGATGATGGGAACTCCGGTTTCCATGATCCGAATTTCATCTTGGCGCGACCGGTCGGCGTGCTCGGAGTTGAAGTAATCATCGTCACTGGTGCCGATCAGCGCCTCATCGCTCTCTGCTCCGAGCTTTTTGGCGGTGGCGGAATTGGCGAGCATGAAATTGCTGGCGACGTCCTTGAAGTAAATGTTCTCCGGAACGTTCTCAATCAAGAGGCGGAAGAGGTGGCGCTCTTCTTCGAGCGCTGTTTCAGCATTCTTGCGGCGAGTGATGTCTATCATTGAGCCTGCGATTCGAATCGGCTCACCTCGGGAATCGCGGACGGCGACGCCGCGGATACGCATCCAGCACCAGCTATGGTCTTTGCGTTGTAAGCGAGCTTCGAGGGCCAAGGGGGTATCGTGCGGTAGCTTGAGAAATTGCTCAAGTTCCTGGATGAAGTCGTCGCGGTCTTCCTCATGGACGAAGGGATCAGGGCTCTCGAAGGGGTTCGGCGCTTGGTTTTCTTCGAATTTGAGAAATTCGAGGATGCGGTCGGAATAGTAGAGCTTGCTGCGCTGAATGTCCCAGTCCCAGATACCCTCGTTGGAAGCTCTCAGGGCTAGCTCATGCCGTTCGTTGTTCAGTGCCTCGTCAAGCTCGGTCGTGCGCCCCATACCCTGAATGAATTAGCAGATATCGGGACTGGGTTCAATCACTGATCGCACCAGCTTTTGTCGCACTAATTTTTTTGAAAAACGCGGGTCCCGACGAGGCGCAGGCCCTCGAGGGTCAGGTGTCGGTCGACGGCTTCGATGCGATCGATATCGCGGGCGATGAGGCTGGCATCTCCTCCGGTGGCAATGATGCGGGGTTTACTGGGGAGCTCTTCTTCGATCTTGGTAAGGATTTCGCGAACCAGACCTCGGTAACCGAATACGGCTCCAGCGTGCATGGCTTCCTCGGTTGATCGCCCGATGGCTCGATCGGGTTCGTGGGGATCGATGGTGGGGAGGAGTGCGGTTTTCCTGGCGAGATAATCGTTCATGGCGGCGAGGCCAGGGGCGATGACTCCACCGACGTAGCCCTTCTTGCGGTCCAGCACGTCGAAGGTGACGGCAGTGCCAAAGTCGACCACGATCGCGGGGCTGCCGTAGTGGGTGGCGCAGGCGGCGGCGTTGGCCAGGCGATCGGCGCCGATTTTTTCAGGTTTCGGGTAATCGATACCGATCCCTAAAGGGCTGCGAAAATCTAGAGAGTGAAAGGGTGTGTTGATGGCTTCCTCAATCAAGCGAGCCTTCTCCGGGACTACGGAGCAAACGATGCAGGCATCAGGCTGAAAGTCGCGGCTGAAATCCTTTAGCTGCTGAGCAGTTAGATCGGCGGTGGGGAGTCGGCGGATGCTCTCCTCGACAATGGTTTCACCGATACTCAGGCAGAGCTTGGTCCGGCTATTGGAATTATCAATGAGGAGAAGACGCATGAAGCTTCTTAGTTTGGGAAATGATATAATTCGCGGCATTGGGGCCACCAGCATGTTGCGATAGATCGGCTAGCTTCCTTTTGCAACTGCGCCAGTGAGTGGCGTGATTCGCCAGCATGCGCTGCATTTCGGCTCGTAGTTTGTTGTCGGTATCGGCTAGTGAACCGACGCCCAAGTGCTCGAGTAGCGTGGTATTTCCCTCCTCCTGCCCGGGGACCAAGTGATGAACCAGCATGGGGCACTCGGCGGCGATGGCTTCATGGACTGTTGCTCCACCGGCTTTGCCGACGACGAGGTGGTGGCTCGCCATGAGTTGCGGCACCTGCTTGGTCCAGCCTTTGATCTTCAGGCGTCCCGGAAAATCCTCCTTAATGCTCTTGGCTTCGACAAATAGCTTACGAACATTGCGGCCGAGCACGACAGTGACGCAAACGGAAGGATCGACCTCAAGCAGGGCGCGTAATGACCGGCGTAGATGCGAATTTCTGGAGGTCGCGAAGTAGAGGACCTTGAAGCATTTGCCGTCAAAACTTGCTTCCTCGATTGGAGCGAGTTCGCAAAATTCGGGGTTCACAGGGAAACCAGTCACCACCAGACGAGTGGGATCCATGCCCTGATCAACCATGATCTGGCTGGTAATTTCATCTGTCAGAAGAAATCCGTCACCGGGCGCTCGCCTCCAGGCGGCATTGATTTCGATAGAATCGGTAATGACCACGAAGTGTGGCATGGCCTTCATTCCCCGCCGTTCCAAGCGCTGCATGAAATAGGGGTAGAGCGGGTAAGTGCTGATGCAGGCATCTGGATGGAATTCCTCAATCTTTCGGAAAAGGGTGCGCTCGATTTTGCGCATGAGAGGGTTGCGGCGTTTGGAGAAGTCCACCCGATCCGTCCTTCGATAAACCCAGTGCCACACGAGGGGGTAGCGGGTGGTGACAGTGCGATACCACTTGCGAAGTCGCTGGTTGAGCCGTGGCGCTCCGACCTCGCAAGGATCGAAAATTTCCGCATCACAGCCCTGTTGTTGGAGGGCTAGGGCAAGGTTTCGTGCCGCGCTGTTGTGACCCTCACCGAAACCGGCGGTTAGGATCAGAAATCGCTTGGAATTGTCGCTTGCTCCATTCACGTGAGCGAGGCTAGCGGAATGTTCCTAGGTTTTACTAGCCGAAAGAAGTGTCGATTTCATGAGATTCCACTTGTGGCGGTCAACTTGACATTTTGGGAATAATCGGTTTTGCTAATCCTTCGGTCGCGTAAAAATACGCAGATCCTTCAAGTTAAATGAAACCTGTTGATAATCAATCTTCCGCCGGTAACAGCGATGTGCAAGATTTTGAACAAGAGGCTAGTGAGCGACAGGTCATCAGGGTCTTGCTGACTGGTGATGAGGAAGACGACGAACCAGACGAGGAGGAGGGCAGCACGCGATTAGAGCCTGAAGTAATCAAGCACAAGTTGAGGTCGAAGGACATCGATGCCTTCAAGGCTCTAGAGCAAGAGGGGGCTGAGCAGGTCAAAGCTAAACTAGACAATCCTGATGAAGATTGGGTCTCCGGCCATCAGCGCATCTCTTGGGCCGATCCGAGCCGATGGCTGTTCGTTGGTGGGCTCACCATTCTTGCTGTGGTATTGGCTAGCGCCTATTTCAGATCATCAAATCGCAGCACTGAGCTTGCGGAGGAGGAATTTTTGAATGAAATCAATCGGAACACTGCACTCGCCGCTGATCCGGCCTCCGATATTGAGATATACGAGAGGTTGAGAGCATTGGCTAGTCGTTACGTAGCGGCCGACTCTTGGGAAGAGCGTCTACCAATGATGCGAATTTCGGAAGGCTTACTTGAGCGAATCCGTCGATTCGAAGAAGAGCACGAACTGAGCTTAATCGCGCGGGAGCTGGATTCCTTTCAAAAGGTCGCTATCGCAGATAGCCTGATAAACAAGCGGGTTCTATCCTTTGTCGTGCAGGATGATGAAGGCAATCGCACTCTGATGTATTTCGTTGAAGAAGAGGAAGGCTGGAAGGTCGATTGGGATGCCAGCCTCGGCGTTCAAGGGGTCGATTTCGATCAGTTGGGCAGCGAAGATATCGGGAAGCACGTTATTACCCGGTTCTGGCTGGAATTCGATAACCTATACTTAGAGGAGTTTCCAGAGGAGGAGTATGGTTCGATCAAGCTTTTCTTCCCAAGAAGGGAAGTCGGTATCTATGGTTTCATTAAGAAAGGAACGAGCGAAGGCGAATGGGTTCTTGCGAATGGAAAACAAAGCCAGCGGGATGGTGAACGTTTGTTCGTTTTAGCAGAGCTGGAATTGAAGCAGAAAGTGGCGGGACGTTGGGTGGTAGAAATGACACGCCTAATTAACAATAACTGGGTCGCTCCGGACGGGATGTCAGTTGGAATGGTGGGAGATGGCTATGTGGATTAAGAGAAAGAAGGTCAAGCGCGCCGAAAGCCAAGCCGAAGAGGAGGGTGTGGAGCCCAAGGAGGGGTATAGAGTCGCGCCCGAGATCGAGGAAAACGACGAGTGGTTCCATGAGGCACTGCGACTGGAGCCTGAGGAGATCAAGCACAAGCTGCGCTCCAAAGATGCAACGAGTTTGGAGCTCCTAGAGCTAACAGAGAAGGCCCGCATGGAGGAGGATCCCGATCAGGTTTGGGAAAATGACGATGAGGAACAGGTTATTCATACTTCGAGGTTGTTGGCGTTTGGGGGATTATTGGTTTTAGTCGTTCTGATGGTGATCATTGCGGTTACTTCGGGGCCAGATGAGGAGGAGATTTTGGCGGAAGCTCAAGCGGCACAGGCGGAGGTCCCGATGCGAGAGTTCGATGATAAGGCTCCGGATTTACTGACTGAATTAAAGGATCTCACAGAGGGCTATTTTGCGGCAACTTCGTGGCAAGGAAGGATCCCGTTCTTGAGGGAAGAGCAGAACTTGCTTGATAAAATCGAATCCCTCGATGACCGACAGACGCAGGATTTCGAGGCGATTGAGGTCGTTGGATTGCGGTTGCTGCCCACGGCTAGGAGTTTGATTGGAGTAGAGACGCAGCCCTTAATGGTGAGCTTTAATCGCAAGAAGCCAGAATTTTTGCTATGCGTGAAGCTTGGGGGGAAGTGGAAGATTGATTGGTCTGCCAGTGCTGGCTTCCAAGAGGTGGACTGGGACGCTCTGGATGACGCTGAGCCTGGCACTAAGCTTAGGGTGCGTGCATCACTTTCTCCAGACCATCTATATCTCGGGTCCTTTCCCGAGCGGGAGTATTATTCGGTAAAGCTCTTTTTGCCGCGCAGGGAGGAGGGCGTTTACGCTTACGTCCCAAGGGGAGAGCCTGATGCTCTCTGGTTGAGAGAGGCGTTTAATGTCAGCGAGGGACGTTCTGAAAAAGTGATGGCTCTAATTGAAGTGGAGCTGAAGGAAAAGAGCCTCGGACGCTGGATGGTCGAGATCACACAGGTGATCAATAATAGCTGGGTAGCTCCAGTGGATGGCGCCGACAAGTGATCACCATTGGCGTGCTCTTGACAGGAGTGCCTGGCGTGGCGATGGGTCTCTCATGAGAATAGGTATCATTGGTGTGACTGGGTTGATCGGCAAGGCGCTGGCTGCCGAGCTGGCTAGTCGCGATCACGAGGTAGTCGGTTACTCCCGCTCGCCCGAGGCAGCGGTCCAACACGTGGGGGAAATGCGCCAGATCAACGACGGAGTCGCGGATTTCTCGCACCTGGATGCGCTGGTAAACTTGGCGGGCTTCCCCGTCAATTGCCGCTGGAACGATGAAAACCGGCGCAAGATACGCGATAGCCGGATCGCGCTAACGGAGTCGGTGGTGCGCCAACTGGCGGCAATCGAGCCAGCGCAGCGTCCGCGTCGCTTCGTCGTGGGAACGGCGGTGGGGATCTATGGTGAGCGCGGCGATGAAGAGCTGCCCGAGACGGCGGCACCGGGGATCGATGACTTCTTGGGGGAAGTGGTGGAGGAATGGGAGCGTGCTGCATTTGATGCTGCGGTGATCGACATGAGCGTCACCTGCGTTCGCACGGGGATCGTTCTGGGCAAGGACAGCGAGGCTTTCAGCCAGATGCGCAAGGTCTTCGCCCTCGGGCTGGGTGGGAAGTTGGGTAGTGGCGAGCAGTGGATGCCCTGGGTCCATCTCAAGGACCTGGCCAAGCTTTTCGCATGGGCCTTAGAGAACGCGGATGCCCCGCCGATTCTCAATGGCACGGCACCCTCTCCAGAGCGGAATGTGGTCTTCACTCGTAAATTGGCCAAAGCGCTCAATCGGCCAGCCTTTTTTGCCGTTCCAGGCTTCGCCCTTGAGCTCGCATTGGGGCCATTTGGCAAATGGCTGCTGAAAAGCAGCAAGGTGATCCCCAGTGCCTCACGGGAGGCAGGGTTCAAATTCGATTTTCCTGATCTGGATTCCGCACTTGCCGATTTGGTCTCTGATTGAGAAGCTAGCGTCATGGCCGTCCCCCAGAACATCATCGCCCTCGTTTTTGATTACGATCAAACGCTCAGTCCTAGTTACATGCAGGACGAGGTCATGTTCCCCGAATTTGGCATAGATCCCGCTCAATTCTGGAGCAAGTGCAACGATCTCGTTCACGAGCAAGGTTGGGATGGTGAACTCGCTTACATGAAGTGCTTACTCGACTATCTGGCCATGGACAATGTCAGCAACGAACGGCTGACCGAGCTGGGTAAGGGGCTGACCTTCTACAAGGGCGTGCCTGAGCTATTCGAAGAACTGCGCGAGACCTGTCTCGGGCCAGCTCACCAAGCTGCTGACATTCGGATTGAATATTACATCCTCTCTTCGGGGCTCAAGGCGCTGATTGACGGTTCCGACCTGGCCGATAAAGTCCGCGCCAGCTTCGGGTGCGAATTTGGCGAGGAGAACGGTCGCATCAGCTTCCCCAAACGCGTCATTTCCCACACTCAGAAGACTCAGTATCTCTTCCGCATCAACAAGGGCATGCTCAAGCTCAATGAGGACGTCAATGACCACATGCCTGAGGACCTGCGACCGATTCCCTTTGAGAACATGGTCTACGTCGGTGACGGACCGACTGATGTGCCATGTTTCACGGTCATGAAGAAGAATGGCGGTCAGGCCATTGCCGTTTACAACCCCGAGGACGGGTCAGGGCGCTCTTTTAGTAAATGCTACCAATTGGTTCAAGCCCAGCGCGTCTGGCATTTCGCCCCCGCCGACTACCGCCCCGGCAG
>CAXIBU010000105.1:0-10430 GCA_964021555.1 uncultured Verrucomicrobiales bacterium
TCAACGCACTTCATTCTGCTATCTGGAGTTGGTTTAGTAGGGTTTTGATTTTTTCTAAAGAAAGGGCTTGTCACCTCGAGTTCTGAAAAGGTATAAGGCAAACTAATGCTTGGGGGATCTTCGAGTATTGTCATTAATCTAATACAAGTTATGAAGAAATCCGTATATCAGAAGAGGTTTTTGTTAGGGGGGGCGGGGGCGGCCTTGTTTGGTGGTGCGTTTTGTTTCCTGTTGCAGAATACGGATCCTAAGGAGAATGTCGAAGTTGGTGAGATTGAGACGGTGTCAAAGGGGAGGCAATCGATTGATGGGCAGTTCGATGTCCGACCTGACATCGTTCACAGTGTGGATTGCGGATGTGATATTCATAACGGAAGGACTAGGAGCATGGTGTCAACCAATGCATCTATAGAAATTAGCGAAAACGTTTTTGACGGGCTTTTTTCGAGTGTGGCAAAGCAGGAGATCGATTTTCTATTGCCGTCCGATGAAAGGGCGTTTGGTGAAGTTGAGAGTGTCGTTATGGAGGGCGATTTAGCTGTCGCGGTTCAAGGCACTTTAGCTCTTCCTAAGGAGGGTAGGTTCTACTTCAGGAGGCAGGAGTCGACGGAGAACGCGGGTCCGATGGTAGGTTTGGTATGGTTTAATGAGGGAGGCCTGGGGTATCGTGTCGAGGGAGGTTCTCTTGATGAACTTAAGTTGGTTGAGGTTCCTTCTGATCAGCTTATGTGCAGGGATCTGAAGGTAGCAGAGGATGTGCTGGTTTCTGGTCAGGAGCTTGTTGCTAATGGTCCCGGCAACCATCCTGTTGATGCAGAACTTCCCGGCTATCAGGAAGGGATACCCTCTCTCCAGAGCCTGCCGGGGGCAACGGCGGTGATCTACATTGATTTCGACGGTCAGGAGGGCACGGTGGAAGCCTGGTGGTTCCGCGATGTTGCGCCGTCATCATACAGTGCAGCAACGATGCGGGATATCTGGGAGATTGTGGCGGAGGATTTTGCGCCATTCAATATCAACGTAACAACGGACAGTAAGGTTTATGAAAATGCACAAGAGAACAGCCGGATGCGCTGCCTGGTTACTAACAGCTTGAGCGGTTCGGGTTCAGGTTTTGTGGGTAGCTTTAACTGGGCTGGTGACGTTCCGTGCTGGGCACCCGCATACGCGAGTGCTTCGTCAGCGGCAGGTGTAATTTCCCACGAAGTAGGACATACAATGGGCCTCTATCACGATGGCCAGATTGGCGGTGAGGCCTATTTCGCTGGAACGGTTTCTCCTAATGTTAGTTGGTCACCCTTAATGGGTTATGTCTTTGATCGGAACCTTACGACATGGAGCAATGGCGAGTATTACAATGCCGACAACACTCAGGATGACCTACACATCCTCGCCAATGAGAACAACAACACGGGATTTCGCCCCGATGATCATGGCGATGACCTTAGCTCGGCCAGATATCTTTCCGTTGATCAGAGCAACAACGCCTTTGAGAATGGCGTGATTGAGACACGCGATGACTTTGACGTTTTCAAGATCACCACCACTTCCAACGGAGATATCAGTCTTAACATATCCCCTGCTCAAACGCAGGCGAATTTGGACATTCAAGCTGAGCTGCTCGATAGCCAGGGAGCCGTTCTTTTAACCAGTAATCCGGAGCTTGAAGCCTACGCAACCATATCAGCAACTGGTCTTGGTGCAGGTGACTACTATCTACGTGTCACAGGTGTCGGTCGTGGAACGCCTATGATCGATGCGGTCGGCTACACTGATTATGGTTCTTTGGGATTCTATACCATTTCTGGACAGGTCGCTAACAGTAAGCAACCGAGCCGGTATGCCGTCAACGAGAACGCCGCCAACGGAATGGCTGTAGGAACCGTTATTGGTGATAACACTCATAGCCCATCGGGGGTATCTTATAGCCTTGAGGCGGGCAGTAACTCAGGGCCTTTTTCAATCAACCCATCTACGGGCGAGATCACTGTCTCAGATGCAACCAGTCTAAACTACGAGCAAATTTCAACATCTTACGATTTGGCACCAGTGGTCCGGTTTAGTGTGAATATCGACGATTCTCTTAATCCGTCTCTCAACGAGGTTGTTCGAGTTGAAGTTTCCATTGTCGACTTGAATGAACCCATCACCATTGTTGGTCCAGACAGCCGTAATCTATTTAAATCGGCAAACGTGGGAACCACCGTTGCAAGCTTCTCAACGGAAGGGGAGGACCTCTATCGAAAAATGACTTGGAGCATCATTTCTGGAAATGCCTCAGGAGCCTTTACGATCGGAGATGGAGGTGTTTTGACCTTGAGCGATCCAGCGGCATTTGAGGCCTATCAAGGAAATGACACGATTCAGGTTCAAGCGATCAATGGCCAGGGGGCAGGTGCGGCGCAATCGGCGACTCATCAGATTACAGTCGTTCCCGTTCTGTGGAACCAGTCTAAAACGCTGACATATGAAGAGTTGTCCAAAGCAGGGGCTACGGCCTCACAGTCGACAACCTACGCGAGTGGATACGAGGCATCCTTAGCTATTGACGGCAATTATGATCCGTCATCAATCACGCACACCCAGGTTGGCGACTTCAATTCGTGGTGGGAAATGGATCTTGGATCGGAGAAGGAAATTGGCGGAGTCGAGCTTTTCAACCGAGATCTCCAACAGGACCGCTTATCCAACTTCCGGCTCTCAATTCTTGACACTGCTCGAAACGAGGTCGCCGGCCAAGATTTCTATGTCGGATCGGGAGCGGTCGGGGACAGCGAGTTTTGGAAATTAGCAGCCTCTTCTGCAGGTCGATACGTTCGCGTCCAACTCTTGGGCAATAACAACCAAGGTAACGGGATCCTGACGCTTTCCGAAGTAAAGTTGTTCAAGCCGAATGTTTCCCTGACCTCATTGGCTGGAAGTGTCGCAACGCAATCAACGACAACGGGAGTAGCAACAGCTGACCGAGCGGTTGATGGCGACAAGAATCGGGACGCGAACAGTAGCACGTTTTCACAGACAGACGCCACTTCTGACAACTGGTGGCAAGTCGACCTCGATGGGCTGCACCGGATTGACCAAATTGTTATTCATAACCTGATTGGTCCGGGTGTTGAGAAGCGCCTCTCGAATTTTAGAATTTCACTTTGGAGCGGTGCTTCCGAGGTCTACGGAAGCGACTTCCTTACAGAGGTAGGTGAATTCACTCCGAATTTATTTGTCCTAAACGAAATGGATAACCTTGTTGCCGATCGAGTTCTAATTGAGTCTCTCGGTGCGAACACCTATGGTGACAGAACTCTTTCTTTCGCAGAGGTCGAAGTGTTTGGTGAATCTCAGAATTCTGGAGGGACAGCTCCTGTCCTGAACGATGTCACTTTGAATAGCGTCTTGGAGAACGGTTTGGCCGGGGCGTTGGTTGGGACGCTCACTGCTAGTGATGCCGACTCTGGCGATTCGCTCGATTACTCAATTGTTTCTGCTAGCGTTGAAGGAGCTTTCGTAATCGATCCAGCTACTGGGGAGGTGACGACGTTTAGTCCATTGGATTATGAGGAAATATCTTCTCATGAAATCATCGTCAGGGTTACTGACAGCGCTGGGTTGAAAGGTTATGCTACTGTAACGATACCTGTCGGAGATGAGCCTGGAGATGACTCAGACTCGGATGGATTACCGGATGAGTGGGAAGCACAGTATTTTGGATCAACGACAGTAAGCGATGGGTCAGGTGACGCTGATGGAGATGGCCTGATCGATTCAGCTGAATACACAGCTGGCCTGAATCCGAGTAATGCGGATACCGATGGTGATGGTTATTCGGACAGTTTTGAGATGAGTGTCGCGACCAACCCGAACGACTCTCAGGATACACCGTCTTACAATGCCGCCGCATGGTGGAGCTTTGACGAAACGACTGTCGACGGCAACCGGGTCACCGATGTCATTTCGGGGACCACGGGAAATCTCGTCGGCGGGGCTGTTTTGTCTGCTGGTGGAACGGGGCGAAGTGGGCAGCCTGGTGACAGGGCACTGGATCTTGGCACATCCTCAGAGAGCCGCTACCTAAGCTGCTTGAATGCTTTAGTTCTCCAACAAGCGGCCCAAGACGACAAGATTAGTGTTAGTTTTTGGCAGAAATTACAGCAAACAGGTCAAAATCAAAGTTCCTTCTGGGCAGTTTCTCCCAGTAGCAGTGGTGAAAGTCGTGGACTTCAGGCTCATACTCCATGGAGTAACGGAACCATTTACTTTGATATGGGATCTTCCGGCGGCTTCAGCCGAGTGAGTGTAGCTCAGCCAAGTGGTATTGACTGGACTCAGTGGCAGCATATCGCGTTGGTCAAAAATGGATCCGTAGCGGAAATATGGGTGAATGGAGTTTTGCAGACATCAGGTTCTGGCATGTCCCTGATTGTTAATGATTTTACGCAGCTTGTCATCGGTGCCCAGAGCAACGGAGGAAACCCTTCGTCAGGTTTAATCGATGATTTTGCAATCTACCGAACCGCATTGACCAGTAACGAGATTACTGATCTTGCCGCAGGAAACGATCCAGTTTCAGGTGTTGATCCAACAGCTCCAGTTGGAGCTTGGGCTTTCAATGAAGGTTCCGGTAGCACGACTGCGGATAGCTCAGGTAATGCCTATGATGGAACAATATCGGGTGCCATCTGGACTCCCGGACGCATTGATGACGCTTTGCAATTTGATGCAGATCAAGTGGATGTCGGTGCGATCCCACTGGGCTCTAGTATTACGTTGGCCGCCTGGATCAAGCCCGATGTAATCACGGGCGACCGCGCAATCTTCGGGCGCAACAGCTCATTCACATTCAAGACATCCGGTAGCGGACTCCGTTTCACTACGCCTGGGATTGCCGACCATGATGCGCCAGGAGCTGGCTTACAGTCAGGATTGTGGCAACATGTGGCTGTTACTTTCGATGCGGGGGTTGCCGGTGGAGCTCGGTTTTACGTCAACGGGCAACCAGTAGGGAGCACGAGCGCCAGCTCAATGAATTCAAATGCCAACCCGCTGCTCATTGGCGCCAATCAGTGGATTGGCCAGGAATTTGCCGGAGCGATTGACGAAGTCATCGTCTACGACGTCATTCTTTCTGACTCTGAAGTCAACGATCTCTATCTTTCCTACCCAACCAATGAAGGCCCTGTTGCATCCTCAGGCTTTGCCATTGTTGCTGAAAATTCCAGCCTCGGAACTCAGGTCACGACGGTGGTCGCAGCCGACCCCGACGCGAGTGATACCCTCAGCTACGAGATCACCGATGGCAATGCAGGGGGCGATTTTACAATCGACAGTGTGACGGGTGTAATCACCACAAGCGCTGACCTCGACTACGAGGCTACCGCGCAATACACGCTGACCGTGAACGTGACTGATGATGGTAGCCCGGCACTCAGTGATACCGCTACGATCACCATTGATGTGTCCAATGTCAACGAAGCCCCGACAGTTGCCAATGGCTCAGGCTCCATCGCTGAATCAGCTACGGTTGGGACTTTGGTTACATCGGTAAATGCGTTTGACGTTGATGCTGGAGATAGTCTGACTTATGAGATTATCAGCGGCAATGATGGAAGCTTCGCCATTGGTGCGACTAGCGGCGCAATTACGACGTCGAGCAGCCTGAATTTTGAGTCGACCAGCACTTACGATCTCGTCGTTCAAGTAACCGACAGCGGCGGATTGACCGCATCCAGCACAGTTGCGGTTACGGTTACTAATGTGAATGAATCACCCAGTATTGCAGACGCAGCTACTGATATCAGTGAGGATACATCAATCGGGGCGATGCTCGTCAGTGCTTCCGCGAGCGACCCAGATGGCGGGGATAGCTTGACCTTTGCCCTAACTGGAGGAAACGACGGCAGCTTTAGTATTAATCCGGAATCCGGCGTGATTAGCTTGGCCTCGACAGTCGACTTCGAAACTCAAGATACTTATTTGCTCACGGTCTCAGTGACTGATGCTGGAGGACTTTCAGACAGTGCATTTGTCAGCATCAATATCACCGATGTCAATGAATCGCCTAACCTGAGTGGTTCGAGTGTCAGCGTTCCAGAAGATTCGGAAATTGGTAGTTCGGTTGCAACAATTACAGCGAACGACCCTGACGCAAATGATACCCTGACCTACGCTATCACTAGCGGTAATGACGGTAGTTTTGCGATTGATTTGGCTACTGGTGAGGTGACAGTGGCAATCCCTCTGAACTACGAATCTACATCATCTTATTCGCTTCAAATTCAAGCAATGGATAGTGAGGGGCTTGAAGATACTGCCACGTTATCTATTAGTGTCTTGGACGTGCCAGAAGTAGCCAAGGCCTCGTGGTCCTTTGAGGAAGGGGCTGGAAATATCGCCAACGACGGATCAGGTAATGGATTCGACGCCGCTCTCTCAGGAACAACTTGGGAATCAGGTCGTGTCGGTGGAGGGCTGGGGCTGGTGGTCAGTTCGGTAGATGCTGGCGATGTCCCGTTGGGTAATCGCATCACCCTCGCAGCTTGGATTAAGCCAGATGCGCTACTTTTGAACCACGCAATCATCAGCAAGCAGGATTCCTTTAGCTTCAAAACTCATGGGGATGGCCTGCGCCTCACGACGCCAAGCGTCAACGACCATGACGTAGCGAATGTAGGCCTGCAAGCAGGTGTCTGGCAGCATGTTGCAGTCACCTTCGATGCAGGAAGTGTCGGGGGCGCTCGCTTCTTCCTGAACGGCCAATTGGTAGGAAACGTGACTGCGAGTCAAATGGCAGTGAATTCCAATTCATTATTGATTGGTAGTAGCCAGTGGATCGGGCAGGAGTTTGCAGGAGACATGGATGAAGTGGTGGTCTATGACGACCTATTATCGGATGCTCAGATCGCAGCGTTGTATGCGAGTTACCCGGCGGCAAATAGCGCTCCCGTGTTTACGAATGACAGCTTCACAGCACTAGGTGCAACTGCAGGTGAAAGCTACCTTACTTCGGTAGCCTCCACAGCAACTGATCCTGATCAGGGAGATACGCTGACCTTCTCGTTACAGAGCTCCAGCACGTGGCTCTCGATTTCACCGGACGGAACACTGAGCGGGACGCCTAGTGCCGCTGACATTGGAACGCAGGTGCATGTGATCCGTGTCACAGATGCTGCAGGCGCGTTTGACGAGGCAAACTTCAGCCTAAGTGTCAGCGCGGATCTCCCCTCGGTCAGTAGTATTGGCGCTGAAGCGATCACCCAGAGTAGTGCGACACTGAATTACAATATCTCCGAAACCGGAGGTGAAGACCCATCAATAACGCTCTACTACGGCACCTCCGATGGTGGCACAAATCCGACATCGTGGGAGTTCACTCAAGCTCTCGGCACGTCTGGTGCTGGCAGTTTTCAGACGGCTCTCAATGGCCTAAATAGTGGGACAGTGTATTACTTCGCGATCACAGCGAGTAACTCAGCTGGAACCGTTTGGGGAGGATCGGTTAGTTTTACAACCAGTTCTGATAACTCACCCAAGCTCGTTCGCACTACGATCTCCGGAGTTAGCAATACAACTTGGACCAGCGTAGGACTCGGACAGAGCTACAACTCAGCGGTGATCATTGCGACACCGATCTACGCAAGTAGTAATGTGCCTCCAATGGTGACTCGTATCCGCAATGTTTCAGGCAGCGGATTTGAAGTGAAGATCGACAGGGCGGATGGACTGGCAGGAGCCGTAACTTGTGACGTTTCGATCGTAGTTGTCGAAGAGGGCGTCTATACCCTTGCAAACGAAGGGGTCAAAATGGAGGCCGTTAAATTCACCTCAACTATTACCGGTTCCAGAGCTGCCTGGGTAGGTGAAGGGAGAACGTATCAGAATAGCTACAACTCGCCAGTGGTTCTCGGCCAAGTCATGAGTGCCAATGACGTTGGATGGTCGACTTTCTGGTGCTATGGATCAAGTCGCACATCGCCTCCAAGCTCAACTGCTCTGAACTTAGGCAAAATGGTTGCGGAAGATCTGAACACTCAACGCTTAGATGAGACAGTTGGTTACATCGTAATAGAATCAGGTAGCGGTAGCATTGATGGCATCAACTACACCGCTGGAGTAGGCACCGATACAGTTCGTGGTGTCGAAAACTCGAGTGTTGGCTACGATTACAGCCTGACAGGTCTATCAGATGCCTCGGCTGCGGCCGTAAGCCTTGCCGGACTCGATGGAGCTGACGGGGCCTGGGCCGTTCTATTTGGCTCAAACCCGATAAGCTCCTCGAGGCTCACCATCGCCGTTGATGAAGATCAGATTGCTAACACCGAGCGCAAGCATACCACAGAGCAATGCGGATACCTTGTTTTCGAATAGGTTTTGGTGGAGACCAAGCTCAACGACGCCGACCGTCTAAGGAAACATCCGGCCAATTTCGGCCTGAGTTTTAAGGAAGCCAAGGATTAATAGAACAGGTAATCACGAAAATACCGAAAACACGAAAAGGCGCTGCCGCTCATAAATCCAATCACTAATCACGCAACAACCACTCACCCCCGTTTAGCCAAATCCAGGTGATGCTTGGCCGAGCGCCCGCTGATGGTTTGGTGCTCTAGAAGCTCTTTGGCGATGGCTTTGACGGCGGCCCAATTCTCTTCTTGGCTGAGGAGGTGATTGGTTTTGTCGAGGGCCTTGCCGATGACTTTGCTGGCTTGCTTGGGATTTCCTCCGCGGTGGAGGGCTAGCTTTTCTGCCATTTGCAGGTCTTGTGCCGCGCCCTGGAGGTTGTATTTGCCCGAGCAGCGGGCCTCGGCTGCCATGCCGGCGAGGAGGATGAGCAGGTCTGCTTCCAAGAGGTCCTTGGTTGGCTTGCTGCGGCCCTTTTGCATGGTGACCGCGCCGAGTCGGCGAGTCTTAGGCACGATGCTGACTTTCTGCACGGGACGGCCCATGAGCAGCGCCATCACCGCGTGCCCAGCTTCGTGGATGGCGGTGAGGTGCTGTGAAGGGTCCGACATGCGGGCAATTTAGTAAGAGCGGGCGAAAATAACGCGGCGCGTGGTGGGGCGTCCGGTCAGGATGCAGGGCGCCTCGAGGCCAGTGCCCATGTCGCCGTTCGGGATGCAGCGGATGCTGATCTTGTGCTCTTTGCTGAGGGCTTCCTCTTCTTCGTTGCTGCCGTCCCAGGCGACGAGTGCCCAATTGGCTGCGCCCTTCTCGGCGAAGTTTGCTTTGAGGGCATCGAGGTCGCTGAACTCCTGCAAATTCGCGTCGCGGAATTCGGTGGCGCGCTGGAGCAAGCTGTCCTGAATGGACTGAAGTTCATCGGTGAGGGTGGCGAGAAGCTCGTCCTGGGTGATGAAAGACTTTTGGTTTGGCGCTTGGTCGCGACGATTGAGGCAGACTTTATTGCTCTCGAGGTCGCGGGGGCCGATCTCGAGGCGGATCGGGGCGCCTTTTTTGATCCATTCCCATTTCTTGCCGCCACCGCTGTCGCGGTCATCGACGATGACCTTGACCGGCTCGCCGTGAAAGCGAAGCTCGGTGAGCCGCTTGGCGAGGTCGTGGCAGGCGGCGTTGATTGGCTCGACGTGCTCGGGCTTGGGGGTGACGGGAATGATGACCACCTGTTGTGCGGCGACGCGTGGTGGGACGATGAGGCCATCGTCATCGGAATGGGCCATGATCAGGGTGCCGATCATGCGGGTGGAGACGCCCCATGAGGTGGTCCACGCGAGCTGCTGCGAATTGTCCCGCCCAGTGAAGGCGATGTTCTGGGCCTTCGAGAAATTCTGGCCGAGGAAGTGTGAAGTGCCTGCCTGGATGGCCTTTTTGTCCTGCACCATGGCCTCGACAGTGAGGGTCATGTCAGCACCGGGGAAGCGCTCGACCTCGGATTTCTCACCGGCGATGACTGGGATGGCGAGGAAGTCGCGCAGAAAGGTCTCGTAGAGTTCGTGGATGAGGTGAGTTTCCTCGATGGCCTCCTCCTGGGTTTCGTGAGCGGTGTGGCCCTCTTGCCAGAGAAATTCGGCGGTGCGCAGGAACATGCGGGGGCGCATTTCCCAGCGCATGACGTTGGCCCACTGGTTGAGCTTGAGAGGGAGGTCGCGGTAGCTCTCGGTCCAGCGCGCAAAGGCGGCACCGATGACGGTCTCGGACGTGGGGCGGATGACGTATGGCTCGGCGAGCTCACCGGCGGGGACCATTTTGGTTTTGCCGGTGGCGTCGTCCTTCCTAGCCTCGAGGCGGTGATGGGTAACGACGGCGCACTCGGTAGCGAAGCCCTCGGCGTGCTCGGCCTCTTTTTCCAAGTAGGAGAGTGGGATGAGCAGGGGGAAGTAGGCATTGGAATGGCCGGTTTCTTTGAAGCGTGCATCGAGCTCCTTCTGGATGTTCTCCCATAGGGCGTAGCCCTGGGGCTTGATCACCATGCAGCCACGGACTTC
>CAXIBU010000106.1:0-10389 GCA_964021555.1 uncultured Verrucomicrobiales bacterium
CTCATTGGCCTAATCGCGGATCAAAGTGAAAATTTAGTGCCTCGGAAATCTGCAATTTGGCAAATTCGCGATGTTGAGGGTTTAGCAATAGATTGTGTTCCTCTGGGATAATGATCGAAGGAATGCTCAGTGCCAGTTGCCTGCCGGCCCGCAGCCAATCGTCGCCAATTTGCATCGTCGACTTTCCCGGAGGAGCTTCGCGCCAATCTTTGGGGAGCGCCTTGGCCGGGTAGTGGTCGACGAGCTCGGCTGGGATTTTGATTTCGAGAATTCGGTAGGTCTTGGCTCGGCTGAGCGGGGTCGTTAGGTGGACGAGCATCTCAAGCGCTGCAAGCGCTCTGGTGCCACCGGTGTAGACCATGGCATTTCCAGGAGAATTCCAGCGTCCGCCGAATTTCCGGGCACCTTCACCGGAAAAGGCATCATGCGCCCATCGCGGCGCAACTATCCGGTATCCGCTGATCCACTCTGTTGGTTTGGATTTCATCGACAAAAGAGAGGGGGGACCTAGCCAAATACTCCGTGATCGATGCGGCCGAGCAAATTCTCGACCTCACGAGCACCGAATTCGGTATCCGAATAGCTGAGTGGGGCCTCCCCGGCGGTGCCTGGGTTGGGTGACTTGAGCCATTCGCGAGTGGCCTCCTTGGTGCCGAATACCTCCATCGCAATGCCGAACAGGCGGGCAAAGCGAACGATGCGCTCACTCTCGGGAGTCTCGAGGTGGCCGGACTTTTTGCGCCGATGTAAAGTCGCCGTCGAGATCCCAAGATATCGACCAAGCTCCTCCTCAGGGACACGTAGGAGGTCGAGGAGAACGTGAAACTCCCTCATGGCAAACCCCTCCCGCAAACGCTCGACCAGTGGGCCGCTCGGTGCGGTCAGCATGACTTCGGAGACGGTCCCGCTGGGCTCTTCCAGTGGTAGTAGGGACTCCACGATTGAGATCTCATTGTATTTCACATGAGAAGATTACACTTGTCACCTGGGATCGTCAACACTTTTCGATCATTTGATCACTCAAATCTATTCAAGTGAATAGTGAGACATCAGCGTCGCTGTTTTAGGTATTCTTGGAAGCTTTGGTAGTCTTTTCCGAGCTTGGTGCTGACCTTTTCTTGGTCGGCAAGGCTGGCGAGACGTTGAGGGATGTCGATTTTACTGAGCTCGAGAGTTTCGAGGACCGTTTCCAAGAATTTGCTCGGATGCGCAGTGGCTAGAATGACCTTTGTCGCTGGATCTTGGCATTGCTCAGCGGCGAGCCAAGCGACAGCGGTGTGTGGGCAGAGCAGGTAGCCGTGATGGCGATGAACACGGCGCATGCAGTCGCGAGTTTCATCGTCGGTAAAGGCTGCTCCGGACACACGTGACTTAAGAGTCTCGAACTGATTGCCCAGAACCGCCTCGAGACGAGGCAAATTGCTCGGTGCTCCGACGTCCATCGCATTCGAGATCGTGGGAACTGAGGGCTTCGGCTGATAACTGCCACTCTCTAAATAGTCAGGAACGACTTTGTTGGCATTGGTGGCTGCAATGAAGCGCTTCGCTGGCATTCCAGCTTCAGCTGCGAGCATTCCGGCGGTCAGGTTGCCGAAGTTGCCGCTTGGCACGACGAAAATTGGCTCACTCCCCTCGGGCAGTTGCTGGATGGCGCGCAAGTAGTAGAAGGCCTGCGGAACCAAACGCGAAATGTTGATCGAATTGGCAGAGGTCAGGCGATAGAGATCCGCTAGGGCTGGATCGTGAAAAGCCTCTTTGACGAGGGCTTGGCAGTCGTCGAATGAGCCATCGATCTCAAGCGCGGTAATGTTGTCGCCGAGAGTGGTAAGCTGCTTTTCTTGAAGCGGGCTGACTTTTCCTGAAGGGTAGAGAATGATGACCTCGACCCCTTTCACTTGGTGAAAAGCACTCGCTACGGCACCACCGGTGTCGCCAGAGGTGGCTACCAATACGGTAAGCATTTTGTCCTCGTCTCTGGTCAGCCAGCACATTAGGCGAGCCATGAAACGCGCGCCAAAGTCCTTGAAGGCCAAAGTCGGACCGTGGAAGAGCTCGAGCACTTGCATGCCGGGAGCGACCTCGACTAAGGGAGCATCGAAGGCCAGGGTATCGGCCACGAGTTCGCGTAACACCTCTTCAGGGACTTCGTCGCCCAGCCAGTGCTTGGCGCAGCGGTAGCCGATCTCAGAGAAAGGTGCCTCGCGAAAGCCATCCCAAAAGGCCTCGGGGAAAGGCGGCAATTCCACGGGGAGGTAGAGGCCCTTGTCGGGTGGTAGACTGTCGAGAACGGCTTCTTTGAGTGGCGCGCGGCGACTTTGATCTTTCGTGCTTAAAAACATGCTGTGAGTTCCTTACTTTTCTTCGACCACGTGCACACCCTGCTGATTGACCTTTGAAACATAGGCTTGGCAGCCCAATGGAATCTTCTCGAAGACATCGGAGACGGCTTGGGCGACTTTGTCGGCGGTTTCTTTACCCTGGCAGAGCGCAAATACCGACGGGCCGGCTCCCGAAATGGAGAATCCGAGCGCTCCTTTGGCTAAAGCGGCACGCTTGGCTTGGTAGAAGCCTGGGATGAGCTTCTGGCGTCGGGGCTCGGCGATGACGTCGTGGATGGATCGACTGATGAGGCCAAAGTCGGACTGAATAAGACCGCAGAGCAGTCCACCTAGATTGCCGCATTGTTGGGTCGCATTGATTAGCGGGATCTCCGTGGGGAGGATCTCACGGGCTACACGAGTGAGGATTTCAATATCGGGGTGAACAACGCTGACGTAAAGGTCTTCAGGCGAGGGGATTTGTGCGATATCAAGCTCTTGGTTGGAGCGGATAAAGACGATGCCACCGAGCAAGCACGGGCCGACGTTATCGGCGTGATAAGCCCCATCGGCGGATTCCTCACCGGTCATGGCGAAGGGGAGGAGCTGCTGCTTGGTAAGCGGCTCACCGATCAATTTGTTGACCGCGTAGACGCCCGCAACGGCAGATGCCGCTGAAGAACCTAGGCCGGATCCAAAAGGCATTTTCTTGTGGATCTCAAGCTCGATCCCACGGTCGCTCATGCCGAGATGACGCAAGAAATCCAGCGCGGCGACGCCAGCGGTATTTTTCTCCGCGATCTTCGGCAGCTTGCCGTCGTCCCCGGTAATTTTCGTAATCCGCAGTCCTGGCTTGCTGCTGTGGCGGGCAACGACTTCGTCGCCGGGGGAGTCAATGGCGAGGCCCAGCACGTCATAACCAGCGGCGATATTGGCCACGGTAGCTGGGGCGAAAACTCGGACTTCTTTGGGTTCTTTGCTCATAACGGAAATTGAATTTCAGTTCGAGCCTACGGATGCGATGAACTTTGCCAAGCGCAGGTTGTGACAACGCTGCGAAATGAGCAGCGCATTTCAAGCACGGCGGGTTGTTCTGATTCGATTCAAAATATTTGGGTGGAAAATGTGTTGATAATCTGTGACTTGTGAAAAAAGTCTCAAAAAAGTTAGAAAATTTTTTGACGAATCGAATATCTGTTCAATGTTAGTTGCGAAGGAGACAGAGTTGGTTCTCGAAGCCGCTCCGATCCAAATTTACTTAAATTATGATTATTGTCGAAATACTACTCGCTATCTTTTTACCACCCGTCGCTGCTTTTTTGAAAGTAGGCATTTCAAAGCATTTCTGGATCAACCTTTTGCTTTGGATGTGTTTCTTGGTTCCAGGAGTTATCCATGCTCTTTGGCTGGTTCTCCGTAAAGCTTGATTTACGCCACTCCTTCACCTACATTTTTATAGCCACGCCTGGGGGCTCTCACCCGGCACAACAATATTACCATCATGAAAACAATACTACTAAGCACCGCCACCATCGCCGCCTCATTTGCACTTTGCAGCTGTGATGTCGATCAGACTCAAGAAGCGAAAATTCCTGAAGTCGAACTGAAGGATGGGCAAGCGCCGAAATTCGATGTTGATGTCGCAGACGTCGACGCAGATGTGAAGAAAAAGGAGATCAAAATCCCAGTGCCAGACGTCGATGTCGACGTTGAGATGCCAGAGGAAGATGATCCTGCGAGCGATGAGCCGCAGACAGACGACGATAACTAATCCACGCATCAATCCCACAGGGGCTACGAGTCATTCGTAGCCCCTTTTTTGTATGAATTTTTCAGCAGTTAGAGACAAAATCCGAGGCCATTACCTGGGTTTCATCAATTCCTATCCAAGGATTGCCAAGATTCTGGGCTTCACGAGACGAAGAGGACCTCTGATCGCCCTTTTTGTCGTGATCATGCATTCGCTTGGTTTTTACTATTCAATCCAAGCGATCATGCAGACAAGGTCCCCGAGGGGAGCCGTTGCCTGGGCAGTCTCTCTCAACGCTTTTCCCTACGCTGCGGTCCCTGCGTATTGGATTTTTGGTGGGAATGACTTCGATGAGTATGTGCAGACCTTGGTCAAGCGGGTGGAAACGACACGCCCCATCGCAGAGTCGTTGATCGAGCGTGTTCGTGAGATAGAAGGCGAACTAGGCAATGAGACGGAAAATGACGACCTTTTCTCGACTTTGGAATCACTGACGGGGCTGCCTGCCAATTCAGGCAACCGCGTTGAGCTGTTTACGGACGGTGAGAGTGCTTTGAATGCGATTTTTGAGAGTGTCTCCAAGGCTGAAAAGTATGTGCTGATCGAATTTTACATCATTCGTGATGATGAGACAGGTGGCCGCTTGAAGGATGCGCTCGTCGCGAAGGCCCGCGAAGGGGTTCCGGTTTATGTTCTCTACGATGATTATGGATGCCTGGATCTGGATAATGCGTTCATTAAGCAGATGACGGACGCAGGGGTCAATGTGAGCTCTTTTATGAACCTTGATGGTCAGATTGATCGGCTAAAGTTGAATTACCGTAATCACAGGAAGATCGTGGTAGTTGACGGGGAAGAGGCATTTGTAGGTGGGGTCAATGTAGGCGACGAATACACTGGAAAGCACCCGAAATACACGCCTTGGAGGGACAGCCACATGCGCTTACGTGGTCCGATTGTGACGTCCATTCAGGTGCCTTTCATCGAAGATTGGCAATGGGCGAAAGACGAATCGATCGCTGTTTTGGATTGGGAGGTGGAGAGCCGCTATGAAGCGAGCGAGGGAGACAGTAAGATGATTTGCGTGCCCACGGGCCCTGGCGATGACCTGAAGACTTGCAGCCTGTTCTACCAAGCTCTGATCAATTCGGCGAAAGAGCGAATTTGGATAAGCACCCCGTATTTCGTGCCTGATGAAAGCATCATCTCGGCCCTTCAGTTAGCTGACGCGCGCGGAGTTGAAGTTAAACTCTTAATTCCATCGATGCTGGATAGCATGCTGGTCAGTTTATCCTCGCAGTCGTATTTGGAGGATTTCAATGGAACTGGGGTCGAAGTGCATCAATACAAAGGCGGTTTTTTGCACCAGAAAGCCGTGCTCGTCGATGATGACTTCAGTTCTTTAGGGAGCGCCAATTTGGATAACCGTTCGCTCGCTCTGAACTTTGAGGTGATGATTGGGATCGATGGAGCCGACTTTGCCAAGCGCGTGGAAGCGATGTTGATTGAGGACTTTGCTCAATCCGAGCAGATGTTTTTTAAGGATCTGCAAGAGAAGTCGTTTTACCATCGTCTGAAGGTCCGTGTGTCGAGGCTGCTTGCCCCGATTCAGTGAGGCATCTCGACGCTTGCTCCGACACCTGTCACAGAAACCACCCCTGCAATGTCCATCCGCTGGGCTGCTGGCTGAGGCGTAGGAGGGGAGAATTGGCGAGTTGGACGTCCCATTCGATACAGCGCCAAGCTTGCGATTCTTCCCACCAGTGGCCTGAGAGAGGGCGCGGTGCGGAGCAGGCGATAATGGGACCAGTGTGAGGCCCCGACAGGATGGCTAGAGGTTCGATGGGGCGAGTGCCTTTTCGTGTTTCCACTTGGATATCAATTGCCGGACGGTAACGGTGAGGGGAGAGGCGAAGGGGCAGGAGGGCGCATTTATCCTTGTGTGGGGCGGGCTCAACTTTTCGCGGAGCGTCAAGAAATTCGCGCCAGCTCCGAATTTTGAAGTGATCCGGGCGATGGCTGTGACCTGCTTGGGGTCGACCGATGCGGCGGGTGCCGACCAGGGCCTCGATGCGTGCCAAGGTTTCGGCGAAGTGGTTGGGGTCCCGGAGCCGGCGCTGGAAGGCGTCGGTTTGTAAGTGGCTGGTGCTGCCAGGAATCAGAGCGAGCCGGATTTGCTCGATTGGTGCCCGTGCCTGAAAATTCTCGAAATGGCTGGCGATGAGCTCGCGGAGTCGTTCGGTATCGGTCGTGGCTTGAGCAACGCGAAGCCGACGCTGGTAACGAGAGTGGTCGACGAACCCGAGGGTGAGCTCGATGGCGGTGGCGGCCTTGCCGAGCTGCTGGAGCCGATTGCCTAAGGTCTTGAGGAGACGTTGGAAAAGGAAAAGTAGTGGTGGTAGCGACTCGACCGGGTGCTCCAGCTCGTGATGCAGGTGAAGTTCTGGACTGGGGCGGTGCAGGCGCAGCGGGCGTGCCGTGCGCGCGCGTAGGATTTCGTGGAGCTTGCGTGCGCAAGGGCCTAGTCGGCGGGTGCTCTCTTCCGGGGAGAGCTGGAGAAATTCGCCAATGCTGCGAATGCCCCAGAGATCGAGAACGTGAAAGAGCTCAGGAGCATCGGCGGGGTCGATGAAAGGACGCAGCGGATCGAGAGGGAGGTCGGCGACTTCCTCGTGAGAGTTCAGAATTTTGAGTGGTGACTGCTCGGGGGCGGCCAAGTGCGCGGCGAGCTGGGCGAGCTCTGGGGTGCTGGCTAGACCAAATTGCAGGCGAAGTGGGGAGAGGGCATCAGGTGGAGCGGTTTCAAACAGTCGTTTAACTCCATGCCTTTGGTGAATTCGTGATCCGGTGAGATCGATGCATACGGTGCCAGAGCGAGTATCTTCGATATCGGGGGAGAATTGGACGGCGAATTCCAGCAGCTGCTCTTGAGCACGACGCTCCAGATGGGGCTGACGGGTGAGCAGCTTGAGGTCGGGGCAGCGGCCAAGGGCGTGAGCCGCGCGCATGCCTGAGTAGAGCTGGTGCTCTGCGGCGCGCGGGGTGAAGTGCAAGAGCTGCACACGACGGTGCTCAGAGGGAGAGTCAGGCACTTGGCTAGTGTCCAGCAGGCCAATTGATTCACCGAATTTTGGCGGTTCAGGACTCAGAAGCAAGGCTTGCAACTCGAAGCTGGGAATCCAGAGGCAGAGATGATTGGGCGCGTTCATCCGGTGCGGACTTGAGATACTTTCAGCGGTCTTAGCTGGGCTTGTAGTTGGTGCCGTGGGTGGTGGAGCGACTCCAAGTTAAGCTTCGCCTGCACTTGGCAGTGGAAATTCGTGCTCGGCAAGCGGTGACCGTCATTGAGGACCAATAGGGAACAGCCGTGGCGCTCGCTGAGCTGGCGCAATCGATGCCAGCTCGAGGGGCGGATACGCGAATGCTCGCGCGCGGGGAGGCGCAGGAGGTCGAGCATAATGATTGGCAAATTGCCATCGTGCAGCAACATGTCGGTGCATTGAATGGCCTCTTGCGGCGTTTTACATCGGATCCACAGCAGCCGCTCGCAGAGCGGACCGAGACCTTGAACGTCACAACTGGAGCGGTAGTCGACCAGTGCTAGCGGCACTTCCGGACTGGCCTGGGATTCCAACAACGAGGCAATGATCAAGGACAGGCCTGAACTGCCCTCAGGACTAGAGCTAATCTCGGAGAGGCCGACAGCTGGGACGCCTAGCTCATCAATCGCCGGTAGCCCAAGCTTCAAGCACTCCTTGGGAGGAGGCGAGATGCTGCCGGGCATGGCCTCTGGAAACTTTTCCCGAAGCATCTGCTTGAGATCGATGACTTTTGATGCGCTCATTGAGTGTGTTCAATTGAACAATATTATTGAGGTGTTGAAGCGTCAAGACGGGTGTGAGAAAAAAACATGTTTTTGTTTATTTTTGCGTAAAAAGGCAATATTTGAACTCATGTCTATCAACCGACGCGCATTTCTGACTTCACTATCGGGGCTCTTTTTTGGCTTCCCTCATCTGAACGCCTCAGAACAGGTGGCTCCGACTTTGGATAAGTGGCGTCAGACTCACGACCGAGTTTGGTTGGGTGGTGAATTTTGGTCGAATCCGATGGAGGATTGGCAAATTCAAGATGGCTGGGCCACGTGCTTGAACCAAGGCGCTAATCGCAGCATCCACTCGCTGATTTTTCAGATTCAGGAGGCTCAGAAAGGTTTTGAAATGTCGGTTGAAATTAGGCGTCCGCAGAAGATCAAAAATGAAGGAGGTGCGGGTTTCAGGCTTGGAGTTCGTAGTGATCTCAACGAGGTTCGCTCGAATTGTTTTGCGGGCGGAGGCATCGATGCCGGTGTGAGCTCTGATTCTTTATTGCTCGCAGGGAAAAAGGCCAAGTTGAGCGGAGAGCACTCCGGTCAGGTCATGCTCTACCTACAGGGAAAGTCAGTTGGTGACCTGGTTGAGTTGACCTTAAAGGTTCGAGATGCTGCATCGGGTAAGGTGTTAGGGACTTTATCTGACAAAGTCGCACCCGACCAGCTAATGGGTAACGTGGCGCTAGTGAGCCAATACAAGGGAGCAAAGGGGCGCAAGCCGGGACCCGCTTACCAGTTTCGCGATTGGCGATTGAGTGGCGGGGCGTTTTCCGAAAAGCCTGAGCAACGCTTCGGGCCCATTTTATGGTCAATGTATACCCTTAGCGATTCTCGCACGGACGAAGGCTTCGTCATGAAGATCAGCGCGCTCACAGGCCCGATGGGCAAACTTGATAATCAAGACGTGGAGCTAGAGATTCAGAAGGATGGAAAATGGAAGCCGCTTGGAAAGTCCAAGCTCGATCCAGATGCTTGGGTGGCGACTTTCCGAATCCCGAATTGGGATGAAAAAGTCACAACGCCTTACCGTCTGATCTACCGCGAAAAACGGAAGGATGGGAAAGTTGTTGTCGATGAATGGAGTGGCGAAATTCGCGCTAATCCGGTGGGGCGACCCTTGCGGATGGGAGCGCTGACCTGTCAGAATGACTACGGATTTCCCTACGAGCCTGTAGCGAATAACTTAGTGAAGCTAGATTTGGATCTGCTCTATTTCTCTGGCGATCAATTATACGAAAATCACGGGGGCTTTGGCATCATCCGCAGTCCGGCTGAACCAGCGATTCTCAACTACCTCAGGAAATACTACCAGTTCGGCTGGTCTTTTCGTGAATCAATGCGCAATGCGCCGACGATTTGTCTGCCGGACGATCACGACGTTTTTCATGGCAATATTTGGGGGGAAGGTGGTGCGCCGTTCAATCCTGAGGCTAAAGGGCCTAGCCGGGGGGGCTATCGCCAAGCCGTGCGAATGGTCAATGCCGTGCATCGCACCAATTGCGCTCATCACCCTGATTTTCACGATCCCACGCCATCCAAACAGGACATCAGTGTCTACTATGGAGACATGGTTTACGGCAATGTTGGCTTCATTATCTTGGCGGACCGGCAGTGGAAGAGTGGTCCGGAACGGGTGACTAGTGGCTTGAAGCGACTCGATCACGTGGTCGACGCCGACTACGATACGTCTCAATTGGACCAGCCAGGGCTTGAAATGCTGGGCGAACGACAAGAGAAATACCTCGCTGAGTGGGCTAAGGACTGGCGTGGTCATGAGCTTAAAGTTTTACTGAGCCAGACCGTATTTTCCGCCTTGGCAACTCACCACGGTAGTTACAATGGCTACCTCAAGGGCGACCTGGATTCCGGTGGGTGGCCTCAAACCCCACGCAACCGCGCCATCGAATTGCTGCGCCCGGCGATGGCTTTGCACATCAATGGAGATCAGCATCTGGCGTCCTTGAGCCAATACGGGGTCGATCAACAGCGTGATAGCTCATGGTCCTTCTGCACGCCCGCAATCGCTGCAGGCTACCCTCGTTGGTGGCGCCCAGATGAGATGAATATGCCCCACGAGAATCGTCCTCCTCATGATCTTCCGAACACTGGCGAATACCTCGATGGATTTGGCAACAAGACCTACGTTTGGGCGGTTGGAAATCCGGTGCCTAGTCCCAAGGGCAACCGTTACGAGCGCGCCCACCTCAAAGGCAGCGGATTCGGCCTGGTTACCATGGATACCGAAGCGAAGACCTACACCTTGGATTGTTTTCGCTTTGGGATCGATGCCACAGATGGCAAGGAGGGCAACCAATTCCCTGGCTGGCCTGTAACGATCCAACAGAAAGAGAATCGGGGCGAAAATGTCCTAGGAGTAGGTAGGGCAAACGATTAGCGGGCGATCGGTTTCAAAAGAAAATGAATGGTGTTTGCCAGGTCTTCCCGTTAAG
>CAXIBU010000107.1:0-10281 GCA_964021555.1 uncultured Verrucomicrobiales bacterium
GAAGTGCCGCGACGGCATTGTTACTGATCATCTCGGTCATTAGGGCGGCCAAGAGATAAAAGGCAGCCAAGAGGAAGTGCGGACCCAGCGCCCCGCAGCTAGTGACGACAAAGTCCGCCATGCTTGCAGCGAGACCAGTCGCTTCAAGCGCCATGCCTACCCCAAGCATCCCGAAAATCATAAAGATCACCCGCCAATCAATCGCCTCGTAGGCCTCCTTCGGATCGATGCATCGGGTCGCCATGACTAGGACTGCCCCTCCCAATGCGAGGAATGATGGTGGAGCCCAACCAATGGTATTGAGCACGATAAAGGCGAGGATCGCGAGGATCGGTATTGGGGCGAGCTTGTATCGAAAGCTCTTGGTCGAGCGCTCGCTCAAGTTGATGAAGTCCTTATTGCGGAACAGGCGCGACATGCGCTCACGCGAACCTTGAACCAGAAGAGTATCACCGAAAGCCAAGGGCACACTTTCGAATTTCTCCTGTAGGTTTTTCCCCCGGCGGTGGACGGCGAGAATCAGAACTCCGTATTGTTGCCGGAAATTCAATTGCGTCAGGGTCTTGCCGACCAGATTGGAATCCGGACCGATGATCCCTTCCATGATCACTGCTGATTCCGTGCGCACTCCTTCTAGTCCTGCCTCGTCCTCGGCTTCGTGGGCGTTTGCCAGCTTGAGGCCATCTGCCTGAGTGACGCCCATGACGCCATCCAGCTTGCCCTTCACCAGAATCTCGTCGCCTTCTTCGAAAACGATTGCCGTCAATGCCGACTTCAGCCTCTCGCCGTCACGAATGACATCGATAATGCGGATGCCTTTGGCATTTGCTAGCCAGGTATCACCAAACGTCACACCAGCCAGGGCCGAGCCCCTCTTGACCACGGCGTGAGTGATAAATTCGCGGCTACTTTCGGTATCAATCAAAGAGGCCAAGGTCGCTCGATCAGGCAGCACCTTGTTTCCAAAAAAGAGCAGGTAGACAAAGGTCACCACCACGAAGACCAAGCCCAGGGGAAGGATATCGAACATTCGAAAATTCTGAACTTCCGGCGAGTTTTCAGCGAAACCAGCGGCAATCAAGTTGGTCGACGTGCCGATGATGGTCATGGTTCCGCCGACAATCGCCGCATACGAGAGTGGGATGAGGAATTTCGATGCCTTCAGGTCTCGCTTGCGGCAAAGATTGATCACAATGGGCATAAATACGACCACCACTGGCGTATTGTTGACAAATCCGGACAGCAGCGCGACCAGCGCCATCATCACAAAGAGCACACGTTTCGGCCCTGTGCCCGCAGCTTTCTCAAAGAGTTCACCGAGCTTCTCAATCACCCCCGTTCGCTCTAGCGAGGCACTGATGATAAACATCGAGGCCACCGTCACCACCGCTGGATGGCCGAAAACTTGCAAGGCGTAGTTCGGAGCATCCGGCTGCAGATCCAAGATCCCAGCGGCCGCACAAGCCAGCAGAGCGCCCATCGCCACCAGCTCTGGAGCTAACCACTCCCGAACGAATGCCAAGAAAACCAGGACGATAAGCCCCGCTACAAAATATTGCTGCCAATCCATGAAACGATTCCTAGTTCGATAGTCTGCCTTGAAGCGGCAGTCCAATCGAGATCTTTAGTTCTCCGCTGTCTCAGCACTTGGTTTGGAAGCACCAGCCTTCTCGACCAAGACGATGGCCAAAATTCCCAGAGCGATAATCCCCAGTGCGGCAAAAGTCGGGCCATCCAAACTCGGCATCTGCCACTCGTAGGAGCCGATTTTCTCCTTTCCATCTTTAGTGATCGGAGCACCGCTGGCATCCGTCATGGGAATCCCCTTCTTCCACGGCCAGATCGTCAGTAGCGAGCCCGCAACGAATCCGGTCAGGAGAGCCACCGCCACGTCATGGAACCGCTTGAAAATCCAGCCCAAGAGGTGCGCGAAAGCCACTAAGCCTATCACCGCACCGATCCCCACAGGGATCAAAATCGGCAGCGCCGTTGCCAGGTCCATGGCGCGTAGTGCATTGACACTGTCCAGCATGATCAGCTGGTAGTTGCCCATCAACATCAGAACGTAGGAACCAGAAAGGCCAGGGACAATCATCGAGCACATCGCAACGACCCCGCATAGGCCAAGGTAAATCGGATTTTGATTGGGCTCCGCAGCGGTCATGAGAGAGATCCCCGCCGCGACTACCGCTCCGAAGAGCAGCCCTACCACCGGTCCGGGACTCCACCGATTAACCATCTTGCCGACAAAAGGGATGGAGCCGAGGATGAGACCAAAAAAGAAGGCCCAGACGAGCGTCTCGTTCGTCGGCGAGCTCATCAGCCATTTCAGCAGTTTTGCCAAGGTGACAACGCTCACCAAGACGCCAGCCATCAGCGCCACAAGGAAACGTAAATTGACTCGCTCAGCAAACCCTTTGAAATCACGGGCCAAGATTAACTTGAGAGCGACAAGATCGAAGCTCTTGAGGCTCTGAATCAGCGGTTCGTAAACCCCGGTGATGAAAGCGATGGTGCCACCGGAAACTCCGGGGATCACATTGGCAGCGCCCATGGCTGCGCCTTTAAGGAAGAGGGAAAGGTCCTGTTTCACGGCTGCAGTCTCTGGGCTAGTCCGCCCAGATTGTCAATCTTGGACCCTGCGCAGCTGTGATGTGATTACCTAGTTCAGTGATGGCTCGCCTCGCCCGCACCTGAAGGAATGTGGATATTCTCGACCATCTCGCGAATTTCCGGCGGTGGCGGCGGGGTGAAGGCAGAGACGATGAAGGCCGTTGCAAAATTGATCAACATGCCGACAAACCCGATCCCCTCTGGTGAAATACCTAGCAGATATTGAGCTGAAGTTCCACCGAGGAACTGGAAGTAAACAATGTAGCCGATGGTGAACGAGATCCCCGCAATCATCCCCGAGATGGCCCCGTGCTTATTCATTCGCTGAGAGAAGATCCCCATCAGCAGGGTTGGGAAGAAGGAGGAAGCCGCAAGGCCGAAAGCGAACGCAACCGTCTTGGCGATAAACGCCGAGGGTGGATTGATGCCGAAATAAGTCGCAATCGCCAGCGAGAAAAACGAGGCGGCCCGAGCATAGTTGATCTCCTCTTTATCAGAGAGGTCTGGCTTCACGATCTTCTTCATCAAGTCATGCGAGATCGAAGTGGAGAGCACCAGCAGGAGCCCCGCAGCCGTCGACAGCGCTGCCGCGATGCAGCCTGCCATCAGCAGTGCGATAACCCACTTGGGCAGGCCGGCCATCGAAGGGTTCGCCATCACCATGATGTCCGTTCCGAAGTAAAGCTCATTGGGGTTGGTCATGTCCGCCTTGAGCGCCAACAAACGCTCACCATTCGGCCCGACTCTCTGCTCCTCCGGGGAATCCGCGGGCGGGTAGGCCGGCTTGCCATTTTCCGAAATGAAGACTGCATTGCCCTTTTTCTCGGCAGTCGAGTGCGCCGGCCCATGAATGTTGATGACTCCGTCGCCATTTTTATCAATCCAAGCCATCTGACCAGTCGCCTCGTATTCCGCCAGCCAAGCTGGGGCCTCGCTGTAAGCCGTGTTGTTGAGCTTTTCGATCAAATTGACCCTTGAGAAAGCCCCAATCGCCGGGGCCGTCAGGTAAATGACCGCGATGAAAGTCAAGGTCCAGCAGGCCGAACGCCGGACCGCCCTCACATTCTTCACCGTGAAGAATCGCACAATCACGTGCGGCAAGCCCGCCGTGCCGCACATCAGCGCAGCGGTGATGCAGAACATGTCGATTGTCGAAATGGAGCCATCCGTGTATTTCGAGAATCCGATGGAAGTATTGATCTGATTGAGCTTTTCAAAGAAGGGAACCGGATCACCGCCTTCTGCCGTGTAGTTCCCCACCAGCCCCAACTGTGGCACGATATTGTTGGTGAGGATGATCGAGATAAAGATGGCTGGGATCGTGTAGGCAAAAGCCATCACGCAATACTGCGCGACTTGAGTGTAGGTGATCCCCTTCATCCCGCCCAGCCCGGCATAAAAGAAGACGATCGAAGCCCCAATCACCACCCCAAGAGGAATCCCGATGCCGAAGAGCTGGGAGAACACCACCCCGACGCCGCGCATTTGCCCCATGATGTAGGTCATGCAAATGAAGATGGCGCAGAGCACCGCTACGAAGCGGGCGGTCTTCGAATAATAGCGGTCACCAACAAAATCCGGCACGGTCGCCTTCCCGAATTTCCGCAGGAAAGGCACCATTAAAATCGTCAACAGCACAAAACCACCAGTCCATCCCATCAAAAATCGTGAGCCATCGTAGCCCGACGAAGCCACAGCACCCGCCATCGAAATAAAAGTCGCTGCTGACATCCAATCGGCCGCCGTAGCCATGCCATTGGCCAGTGGTGAGACGCCGCCCCCAGCGGTGTAATAGTCATTGGTCGAGGTCGCGCGCGATCTCAGAGCAATGACAATGTAGACGGCAAACGAAATGCCGATAAAGATAAAGTTGAGCGTGGACTGAGACATTCAGTGGGTAATCTAAGGTGGTAGGACAAGCAAACGAGACAGATCAGGCATCTTCCGAGTAGCCGTGCTTGCGATCGAGGCGATTCATCAGAGCAGCATAGCTAATCAAGATCAGCACGAAACCGATAATCGAACCTTGCTGGGCCATCCAAAAGCCGAATGGCGCATTGCCAACCGAAATAAAATTCACGTCTAACCAGTCTCGGAAAAGAATCCCACAACCAAGCGAGATCAAAGCCCAGAAGGCGATTAAGGAAAAAGTGATGGCAAGAGATGCCTTACGGTATTGGCTAGAGCGCTCGGGATTCATTGGTGGAGAATCTCGACATGCTAGGGAATCTATCTGCTAGATCAATGATCTTTGATGACTTTTACCCTCGAACACAAAAAAGCCCCTTCGTTTCCGAAGAGGCTTAAAAGGATCTAGTGCGATCAAATTCTTAGCGACCATTGGTCTTGCCGCCCGTGCCAGGGAGGAAGCGGTAGTAGACTTCAAGCATCAAAGTGCAAAGGCAGGCGCGGTAGTGCTCGTTGCTGGTGAAGCTTGCTCCGACCGCATTTGGCTTCTGACCACCACCTGGAACTTTCCAGCTGCCATCGGCATTTTGGTTCTTCAGAATCTGATCGCGGAAAAGCTCGTTGTAGTGCTGCCAGGTTTTACCACCGCGGTTCATGCAAGCCTGGCCTTCATAGTAGTGAGCGTAGAGGTCACACCACTCGCTGTTGTAATCGAGCTTGGACTTGTCAACGATGTAGCGCAGTCCAGCACGGGCTTCACGGCTGGAAGCACGTCCCATCATTTGAAGGGAAAGGACTCCGACGCCCGTGAGCGTGTCATAACCGAATCCGCCCAGACCTTGTTTACCTGAATAACCGAAGCCACCTTGGTCGTTACCGCGAGCTTCGACGTAGTCTTCAGCATTGCCCATGGTTTTACGCATCCCCGCAAATTCAAGACCAGTGTGCTTACATGCTTTGAGCGCTTGGACGTGCCAACCAACGAGGGATAGGTCACCGCCACGTGGGCCAGACTGATCGTAGCTATAGTCCCAGCCACCTGAGGTGCTATGCTGCTTATCGATGATCATTTGACCGGCCTTTTGCACCGTTTCCTTGAGATTGGGGATCTGAACGTCGAGTTCCTTACAGAAAGTGTAAGCCTCAGCCAGTGCGTAGGTAGCTACCGCGTGTTCATATGGCCAGTGCTTGTCAGCCGTAGACTTGGTCAGCGGACCACCGTTCTTTTGACTATTTGCAACGAGGAAAGTGATGGCGCGCATACAGGAATCACCGAATTCCTCTGAAATTGGGGTCTCACAGTGACCGAGGTAGGCCAGGAGGGACAAGGCGGTCATGGCTACCGGCTGGGAACCGTCCTTCCATGAACCATCGGCCTGTTGACGCCCTTTCATCCAGCGAAGGGCTTTTACCACGGCTTCCTCACATTCTGGGGTGCCGCCATTTTCTTTCAAACGAGCCAAGCGAGCCTCTGGCGTGCAGCGCTTCTGCATGGTTGCTGGGATACCAGCGAATCCACCACCGCCACCACTACCGTCACCGTCACCATTGCCCCAGCCTTCACCGAAATCGTCACCCATTCCAAAATTCTGAGATGGATCAGGAACGTCGACTTCAGGGACAGGAATCGCAACTGGGCTAACTGCATTCGAGGCAATCGCCTTCGCTGTCGAAGCCGACGGAGCGGAGGGCTTCTTCTCAACCGAGGTATTCACCTTGCGCTCAACGATTTTATCGCTGTTCTCGATGCCCGCAGAATAGGCAATGACCTTCTCCTGAGTCGGATCCGCAAGAACCATGCTGATGAGAGCCAAGATTAGGGCTATCAGAGCAAGGGCTAAGACCGAGATGACAACCGCGGAGATGGTGGAATTTCTTTTCTGCGCTTGCAACTGGGCTTGCGCTTCCGGGCTAAGATCTACGTGAAGACTCATAAGTGATTTGGGTGATTGAGATTAGGCCATCCCTGCCAGCCGTGTAGCTGTAGGGTATCAGTGGCTAAACCAATTGGGCCTCAATGTTCTTAGAATTCTTTCGATCTTTTTCAACGAAAAAGGGCCAATGACCTAAAAATAGCAACGTAATCAGCTCGTTTTGAGTCAAATACAACGATTACGTTTTTATTGAAATTATTCTGTCACTTCACTTCGAAGAGGTGCCTGGCAGGAATCGGTAGTAAACTTCGAGCATCAATGTGCAGAGGCAGGTGCGGTAGTGCTCGTTGCTGGTGAAACTCGCGGCAACGGCATTTGGCTTCTGACCGCCGCCGGGCACTTTCCAACTTCCGTCAGCATTCTGATTGTTGAGGAGCTGGTCGCGGAACAGCTCGTTGTAGTGATCCCAGGTCTTCCCCCCACGATTCATGCAGGCCTGACTCTCGTAGTAGTGAGCATAGAGGTCGCACCACTCGCCGTTATAGTCGAATTTGGACTTCTCAACGATGTAGCGCAGCCCGGCACGGGCCTCACGGCTAGACGCACGCCCGACCATCTGGAGGGACAGAACCCCGACCCCGGTGAGCGTGTCGTAGCCAAAGCCGCCCAGACCAGTCGTTCCGGAGTAGCCGAAACCGCCCTGATCATTACTGCGGGCTTCGATGTAGTCTTCAGCGCTCATCATCGTCTTACGGAGCCCTGCGAAGTCGAGACCTGTGTGCTTGCACGCCTTCAGTGCTTGCACGTGCCAACCGACGATGGACAAGTCGCCACCGCGGGCACCGGATTGATCGTAAGAATAATCCCAACCTCCCGAGCTGCTGTGCTGCTTGTCGATGATCATTTGCCCAGCCTTTTGCACGGTTTCTTTAAGATTGGGGATTTGCAAATCCAGCGGCTTGCAGAAGGTGTAGGCCTCCGCCAGAGCGTAAGTTGCAATCGCATGCTCGTAGGGCCAGTGCTTGTCAGCGGTAGACTTGGTTAGTGGTCCGCCATTTTTCTGAGCATTGGCGATGAGGTAGGTGATGGCGCGCAAGCAAGACTCACCAAATTCTTCGGAGACCGGAGTTTCACAGTGCCCGAGGTAGGCCAAAAGCGACATGGCCGTCATCGCGACCGGCTGCGAACCATCGCTCCACGAACCATCAGCCTGCTGCCGACCCTTCATCCAACGCAGCGCCTTAACAACAGCCTCCTCACACTCCGGAGTGCCGCCGTTTTCTTTCAAGCGCGACATACGAGCTTCGGGAGTGCAGCGATTTTTAAGGATAATCGGGATACCCTGAATCGTCCCCTGATTCCCACTCCCATTAGCACCATTACCATCGAACCCTTCGCCAAAGTCATCACCAGCACCGAATGACGAAGCAGGATCAGGAACATCAACCTCAGGAACAGGAACTGCGACTGGGCTGAGCGCATCTGTTGCGATTACTGCCGACCTTGCTCCCGAGGGCGGAGAAGGAGCTTGCTGGTTGCTTGTTGGCATCTTCCTCTCTGTAATCGTAGGCTCTTCCACCACTCCCGAGGCGTAGGTCCGCAGGGGTTCTTTAAGGGGCTGCGAGATCGCCAAGTTCACGAGGGCCAAGATCAATCCGATCAGGGCAAGAACGAGAATCGATATCACAACCGCAGAGGCCATGCTATTTCGGCGCTGGGCTTCGAGCTGACTCTGGGCTTCGGGGCTTAGTTCAATGTGTAGACTCATGGTTTCGTTTGGGTAGAGGTGAAGGCAGAAATCAACTTCTGCATCGCCTCTCCTAACGCCAATAGCCCACCAAGAATTAGAATTTAATTCATTTACCATCAATTACTTAAGTAAACAAATCTAGCTCATTATTAACTAACGAAGGGATGCCCGACTCCCTTAGAAAAAATTAGGGCGCTCCCCTAACTTAAGGGAGCGCCCTCGGTATTTCTGATCGCCTGTGAGCCTACTCAGCCGCCTTAGCCTCAAGGTCGAAGCGGATCACTACGTCCTCATTGATCAGGTTATCGCCGGCTCCCTGGTAGCTCACTCCGAAGTCCATGCGATTGATTTTAAATTCGGCATTCAGTTCGGCCAGCCCATCATTGAGAGAAACTTGAGCCGGGAAGGTAATATTCTTGGTCGTGCCTCTTAGAGTCAGGTTACCCGAGATTTGATAGCCAGAATCGCCATCGGGGCTCAGTGAGGTGACGTCGAATTTACTCGTCGGAAATTCGGAAACCGCAAAGAAGTCATCGCCTTTGAGATGGGCTGTCAATTTCTCTGCATCGCTGAAGAGCGAGTCCATCTGGATCACGACCTGATGATCATTACCGACAGGCTTGCCGTCCTTGAGCGTAAAGAAGCCGGAAAATTCGTTGAAGCCGCCCTCATGACTGGCCCCGACTTTTTTCGAACCGACAAAGGTAATCTTGGATGAATCCAGAAATTCATAGCGAACCGCCCCTTCGGGCACCGAGCTGTCGCCTTTCTCAACCGCATCAGTGGTGGTTGCCTGGTTGACGTTCTCGCCTGGATCTTCACCGCAGGAGCTCAGAAGGGCCGTGGCGGCGGTTCCGATGAAGAGACTATGGAGTAGTGTGCTTGTTTTCATGGTTTTATTGGGTTGATTGGGTGTTTACGAGAGTTGAAAAATGAGAAATTCAGCGTCGCTGGTGGCCTCGATCTCGAGGTCGCCGTGGGTGATCGAGAGGGCGTCGCCTCGGTTCAGTTGCGAGTCGCCGATTTTGAGACTGCCCTTGATCAGCTGCAGCCACTGGTGCGTTTGGCCCGGGCGTTCGGCACTCGTCAGGCTCTGACCTGCGGCGAGGCGTCCGAATTGAATGTCCGCCTTCTGGCGCATCGCGATCGAGCCGTTCGCCCCATTAGGCGAGGCCAGGCGAGTCAGCTTTCCATCAGCAAATTCGGCGCTCAGATCGATATCCGCATAATTCGGTTCACCGCCGGCTTGCTCGGGAATGATCCAGATCTGCAAGAGATGGACGGGCTCGGTATCGGAGGCATTGAACTCCGAGTGCATCACCCCCTCCCCGGCGCTCATGTATTGAAATTCGCCCGCTTGGATGGTGCGCGCATTTCCCATGGAGTCCTCGTGACGCAGTTGCCCTGACACCACGTAGGTGAAAATTTCCATCGACCGATGTGGATGCATCCCGAACCCCTGCCCGGGCGCGATCCAGTCTTCGTTGATCACTCGCAAGTGGCGAAACTGCTGGTGCGCCGGATCTTGATAGTTCGCGAAAGAGAAACTGTGATAGCTCTCCAACCAGCCGTGATTGGCGTGGCCTCGGTCTTCGGAGCGGCGGATGGACGGCGATAATTGGGTTTGATTTGTCATGGGGTAAGCTTGTCCCGATTGATGGAAGAACTCTAATGCCAGTTTTGCTAGATGCTCATGCAATTTGGTTATAGGGTCCGCCTGATGCTTGAATTAAGACAACTTCGCTACTTCGTCGCCATCGCAGAAGAGCTCAGCTTCACTGCCGCCGCGATGCGGGAAGGAATCAGCCAGCCGGCGCTGAGCCGCCAGATCAAGAATCTGGAAGAAGACCTCGGGGTCGAATTGCTGGTCCGCAGCCCGAGCACCGCTCTCAGCCCAGCAGGGCAGCAACTCCTCCCGCGTGCCAGAAAGCTCCTCGCGGAGGCGAGCAAGGCCGAGCTGTCGGTTCGGCAATTCGCCGCCTGCCGCTTGCACCGGCTCGATGTCGGCTACTTCAGCGGCCCGCTCAATACCTTCATCAGCGCAGCGCTGAACGAATTTCAACAGAGCCAGCCCGAGGTCAAAGTCGTGCTCCACGAGCTCAGCCCTGGCGATCAGATCGATGCTCTGAGGGACGG
>CAXIBU010000108.1:0-10239 GCA_964021555.1 uncultured Verrucomicrobiales bacterium
ACCTACCAATCAAACCTCACGCATACTTAGCCACCAGTGCTTCCAAGGTGCTCATTTTTCCTTCGATGGCCTCGACTAGGGCGATTTGGGTGCGGCAGCGGTCTAGGTTATGACCATCGCGGTGGGTTTTGAAGTAAGTGTCGCCCTGCAAGTAGTCAGCTAGGAAGCGAGTTCCGCATTCCAGCGTGAGCAGCTTGCCAGAGAAGGCGAGGAGGTCTCGCTCGCGGTCGGTGAGGAAGTCCTTTGCGCTGCTGAGGTAGCCTGAGACGAGGGCCTCGAAGAATTCCTCGCGGCAATCGATTTTTGAGGTGTCTGGCTCATCTTCAGCGGCAGGGGAAGTTGCCGTGCGAACCATGTCACCAAAGTCGTAGATGGCTGAACCAGGCATGGTGGTGTCGAGATCGATGACACAAACCGCCTCGCCGGTAACATCGTCGAGCATGACGTTGTTGAGCTTGGTGTCGTTGTGAGTCACGCGAACTGGAATTTCACCCGAGTCGAGGGCATCGACAACGAGCTTGGCATCATCCTGACGAGACAAGAACCAGTCGATCTCAGATTTGACCGAGGCGGCACGGTTGTGGGTATCGGCTTCGATGGCGGCGAGAAGATTGTTGAAGCGCTGCTTGGTGTTGTGAAAGTCGGGGATCGTTTCGATCAGGGGCTTGCCAGGAAGGTCAGCGCCGAGTTTCTGGAATTCACCAAATGCCCGGGCTGCTTCTTTTGCTTGAGCCGGGGTTTCAAGAATGTCGTAAGTGCGAGCGCGTTCGATGAAGAGGTAAGTGCGCCAGTGGTTGCCCTGACTATCGACGGCGTATGGTTTGCCAGTCTTGGCAGGGAGACAGGTGAGGGTGCGTCGGAAGGCTTCCTTGTCACCAGCGGCGACGAGCCCCTTGAGCGCATGCTCGGTGACGCGGCTGATGTTCTCCATCAGGCCTGCCGGATCTTGAAAAATGTCGTGATTGATCCGTTGGTGGATGTAGCGAATGCGAAGACCTGCCTGATCGTAGTGGGCGCAATAGGTATCATTGATGTGGCCAGAGCCGTAGGGGTAGCCGAGGACAAGATCACCGCGCATATCGAAGAGTGATGCGACTTCGTGAAGATCGTGTTTATTGAGGAGTGGATTAGACATGAGAAAATGTGATGTGATTGAGGAGTGGTGGGGAAATGAAGCGGGGCGCCCTTTCGAGCGCCCCGAAGGATAAGTCAGACAAGTGATGAGGGGTAAGCTCCGGAGTCGATCAATTGCCTGATGGATTCGACGCACTTGGGCTTGTCGTCGGGGTAAGTGACGCCGAACCAAGAAGACGTGGTATCGAGAACCTTGGCGTCTGCTTTACCAGAGCTGATCAGCTGGTCGACGACGGTTGGGATGTAGCACTCGGATTTCATCTCTGTGCCGCGCTCTTTGAGAAATTCGACAAAAGCAGCATTGAGTGCGTCGAAAATCGAGGGAGTGAAGCCCCAGAAGTTCATGGAAGCGTAGGCATTCTCGTCGAGGTCGACTTTTTCGCCTGCCTGGTTGAAACCACGCACTTGGCCGTCCTCGTCGCGCTTGATCTTTTCGTGCTCTTCGACGTAGTTCAAGAGTCCGTTTTCCACGCGGCAAATACCGCGATTGACGTCGCCGTGGTCGGAGAGCGTATTACGCAGTGGGTAGCCGACCATTGAGTAGTTGAATTTTTCACCATCCTCGGAAGTTTCAAGGTATTTGCTAATCTGGTTGAAGGAATCCGCGCCGTAGAAGTCATCGGCATTCACCACTGCGAATGGCTCATTGATCACGTCGCGTGCGGCGAGCATCGCATGAGTGGTGCCCCATGGCTTGGTGCGACCTTCAGGCAGTGAGAAGCCCTCGGGGAGGTCGTTGAGATCCTGGAAAGCATAGTCGATCGCGATTTTGTCCTCGAAGCGACTTCCGATCTTCTCTTTGAACTCTGCTTCGAAGTCCTTGCGAATGATAAAGACGACCTTTCCGAAACCTGCGCGAATGGCATCGAATACCGAGTAATCGAGCACGGTTTCGCCATTAGGGCCCATGGCGTCCATTTGTTTCAGGCCACCATAGCGGGAGCCCATGCCAGCGGCGAGGATCATCAGAGTAGGTTTCATAAGATAGAGAGATTGATTTTCGGGGCGGTTTTGGAGGAAACTGGGAGTTTAAGCAATGACTAAGTAGGTGTGTTTGTGAGCAATGCCACAATCCGAGCCTTTTCAAAGTCGAAAGGGGTCATTTCGACCTCAACTTGACAGCCTGGCAGGAGGCTGGGACGCAGTTCAGCGAGTCGTTTCGGAGTGTGCCCGAGGGTCAATTTACCGTTGGGTAATTTGAGGCGAAAAGTCCGGTCACTGAGGATTTCAGTGATGACAGCGGAGGCGTAAATAGGTGGATCGAAAGCCATATCGGTGATGGGGAGCGGTGAACTAAGCCTAGTTTTGGGAATTCTTCAAGTGCTAGGCTTGATTGACACGGTCTTGCCAAATGACGAGGTCGGCGAGGCATCCACGCCCGTCATGGTGCCAGAAAGGCCCGGGGTGTTGCATTTCTGGAATGGGGCAAAGTCGTGGCGCTTGCCAGTCGGAGAGATTCTCAAAAGAGTCCTCATTGGCGGGGTAGACGCCAACGGTGCTGAGAAAGTGCATTTCTGCCCCTAGCTCCGAAACTTGAACGGGGAGGGGGCTTATCCTTAGAAAACGATGTCCGGGGCCAGAACGAAGCGTCGAATTTGAATCAAATACGACTGTCCACGAAGTCGAATTCGCGGATTCAAAGAGCATGCGATGCTCTGGATCAATTGCGGCATCCAGGCGGGCGAGGTTTCGCTGGTGCTGGATTTGAAGGGCGACTGAACTTGGCACTGGTGTGCGGGGCTTGCTCTCCTCAAATTTGGTAAATTCATCTGCGAGGGCAGCAGCAAGCGCAGGTCCCTGATCACGCAGATTAGGTCCTAGGAAGAGCTGATGGGGCGACAGACAACCGAGCTGATCGTAGATCGCGACTTGTTCGACGAGCTGCTTGATGGTTTCCGGGGACGGATACTCGAACATTACGGCGCAGCTCAACTTGTGACCATGGGACTGAAAGACCTGATCGTGCCTCAGCTGCTGATGGATCTCGGCAAGGGTCTCTTCTGAGCCGAAGGCGATTACCGCTTTGGCAGATTCGACCCAGTCTGGCAAAAGTTCTCGAGAGCAAGTGATGCGATCCTTGATCTGCTGTGGCAGAGTTTCGAGAAAGGTTTCGAGTTCTGGCAGACCTCCACTCGGTAGTTTGACCCATTGCTGTTGCGCACCCAGCAGGATGCCGCGCCCGATCGACTGGATCGCTGCCTCAGGGGTATTCCGGCTCATGATGTGGAGGATCGGGCTGAGGCAGCGGGCTCGACTTTGCTGATTCCCGTATGGAATCCAGCGATCGAGTGCCTCGGGCTGGCTTAGTTCTAGTGCGACGGACTCGATCAATTCACGAGCGCTGGGCTGCCAGTGGGCTCCATGATCGGATAATACCTGTTCGAGAATATTGGCGCGTTCGGCAGTCGTCATGATCGGAGAAGTTGGTCGCTAGCCCGAGAGCAGCCACGGGGGAGGGCGCCGGGATCCCTTCCTAGAAGAGTAAAATGATGCGCATCATGGTATATGCCAAGGTCTTGAGTCTCTATCGCTGCACAGGAGTGCAGGTTAGCAAGGTCATGCAATACGATGATGCCGGTCGCACCCTCAGGCACTGGTTTACGAGTTTCGGGGTCGAGTATTTGAACTTTCAGCCAAGGCGGGGATTGATGAGGCTGACCTAGGCCCTGCGTGTAGGTTTGCGAGCTAAGCTCCGTCATGGAATACTCATTCCAAATCCGCTCGGTTTCTATGCCGAAAAATTCGCCCAATTGCTGGTAAAATGCCACCTTTTCCAAATCCCTCCCAGAGCCCTTATAACCGCCAGTTTCAATCAAGCTAGATCCGGCAGGCAAGTGCATGGAATTCTCATTCTGTTCCATCAGATTGAGAAACGCCAGCGCGGTGCCAAAAAGGCAGACGGGCTGATGTTGTTTCAAAAACGACTCTAGTGGATCGAGTTGGAAATTTCCGTCGCCATCAATGAGGAAGCATGAGTTGGTCTCGGGCTGGTGGCGATCTAGGGTGTCCATCATGTGGACCAGCGATGAATGGGGCGCATCAGCGCGACCTTGACTGAGAAAAACAAAGGGGGCCTTGCTCGGCAGGCCTAGAAGAGCCCAAGCACCCATGATTGAGTGCTCATAAGTCTCAAGTTCTGGAAAATGGTGACGACCTCGAATTTCGCCAGTCGTTCCCGAAGTGAGAAAGTGGTGTTGGCAGGCTTGTGCTGCGATGGGGTGATCACGACGCTTGAAAGCCTCAGTCGGTAGGGCGGGGATATCCTTCCAATCAGTTACTTGCTCTAAATTTCTCCCAACTTGCTCACAGTAAGATCGATAAAGAGGGATGTTTCGGAACTGATAAGCGAAGATATCGAGGGCAATGCTGGTGAATTCCGAATCAGTCAGTGACTTTTTCTGAAAAACTTCGTTCTTCAGTCGAGTGGCCAAATTAGCGGCAATTTCGTTAGAATGAATCATTTTTGAGGCAGATGAGCTTCTAAATCCTATGCTGCTCAGGTCAATAGTGACTTGACTGATTTGAAAGATGCTTGACCATTAGCTGCGTAATACTATTGCAAGGCCGCTCTCTATTGAAAGCCTAACCACTTAAACTGTCATGATCAAAGTCCCTTTCATCTTTCTCGGCGTCTCCGCCGCGATTCTTCTCCCATCCTGCACCATGATGGATTCCATCATGGCTCCACCAGTTCCAGATCGCCCGCTTCCACAGCAGCCACAAGAGCAGCCAGTGACTCGGCCTGACAACCAATTGACTCGCATGCAGGATCGTCTTGGTGTCGATCCAAATGCACCGACCACTGGAAATCCGAGTGATCCTTACCTCGACCGCGGCAACACCACTCCGACACCTCCGAGTAACGTTGACCGCACTCCGACACCACCGACTCCTCCCGTAGCGGCTGCTCCTAAGAAGTTTCCGTATGCGACCATGTCACCTAACCGTCCTGGTTTCGTTCTCAGCCCTTACACCAACGCCGAGATTGACGTTCGTGGCCTGAAATCCGGGACTTTGGTTCGCGACCCTGCTGATCCAAATCCAGATCACAAGTTCTACGTTCCTTGAAGCGCTGCTGACGCACTTTCCGCGCCATCCCAGCAATGGGGTGGCGCTTTTTTTTCGCCTTTTTCTCTCGATCAGCTTATCCCCGCTGCGCATGGCACTTCAATCGCTTCCTCAAACACTGGCCGTCCTCGGACCTGGACTCTTGGGAGGTTCTGTGGCGCTCAAGTGGCACGAGTGTTTTCCGGATCGAGGACTCCTCTTGTGGGGGCGTCGGGAGGAATCTCTGATTGGGGCAAAAGAGGCGCTACCTGAAAATTGCCTCACGACCGACCTGGCCCGAATTTCAGCCGAGGCCGACTTGATTATCTTAGCGACTCCGGTCGGGAGCATGTCTCACCTTGTCGAATTGATGCTCGAGAGTGGGCTCCGCCCCGGCGCTGTCATCAGCGATGTTGGGAGCGTCAAATCCATGGTGCATCGTGAGATCGAGCCACTACTTGCGGGGACTGGTGTCGAATTTGTCGGCAGCCATCCGATGGCCGGTAGCGAAAAGGCAGGGTTCTCCGCCGCAAGGGCCGATCTTTTTGAGGGGGCGGCCTGCGTGATCACCGGTGAATCCAGCGCACAATCTGCCGTTTTGGACTTTTGGACGAGTCTTGGCTGCAACTGTTACGTGATGAGCCCGGAAGAGCACGATGCAGCCGTAGCCAGAGTCAGCCATCTGCCCCACGTCATGGCCTCCTGCACCGCACTATCAGCTCTCTCACCTGATCCAAAGTCGGGCGCGATCGCCGGTGGCGGGCTTCGTGATACCACACGGGTCGCCTCGGGCGATGCTCAGCTCTGGGCCGAAATCCTTTCCGAAAACCGCGATGCCTTGCGCGGGCCATTACAGGACTCGATCAATCACCTTCGCGAAGTTCTTGATATTCTCGATGCGAATGATCAAGAAAGGCTCACTCAATGGCTGCACGAAGCCAAGCTCCTGCGCGACTCGCTCGATCCCATTTCTCCATCTCAATCATGAGTTCTCTTACCTCATCCCGCAGCTCGGCCATCACTGGCGACATCCGCGTCCCAGGCGACAAAAGTATTTCTCACCGCACCGCCATCCTCGGTGGGCTCGCTGAGGGCACCACCGAAGTCCGGAATTTCCTCTGCTCGGAGGATTGCCTGAACACACTCAAGGCCATGCAAGCGATGGGCGTTGAGGTCGAAGTGCTCGAAGAGCTGGAAGGCTACGGCCCGACCCATCTTCGCATCCACGGCCGTGCCGGAAAACTGGTCGCTCCTGACAAGCCCGTTGATTGTGGAAATTCGGGCACTGGGATGCGTTTACTCGCTGGTCTACTGGCGGCACAACCATTCGATACCACTTTGATCGGGGATGAATCCCTCTCAGGCCGCCCGATGGGCCGTATCATGCGTCCGCTCGCTGAAATGGGCGCGCGAATTTTGGCCAAAGGCGAAAGTGAAGGCTGCGCGCCACTTCAAGTTTTCGGCGGTAGTGTTAAAGCGACGCATTACGAACTCCCCATGGCCAGCGCTCAAGTGAAGAGCTGCGTGCTCCTGGCTGGTCTTTTCGCGGATGGAAAAACCACCGTCGTTCAGCCCGCCGCCACCCGCGACCACACCGAGCGGCTCTTCAGCCACTTCCAGCTGCCCATCGAGGTCGATGGAAATACAATCAGCACCGAGGGCGGAAAAATCCCAGTGGCCAAAGACCTCATCGTTCCAGGTGACGTCTCAAGCGCCGCCTTCTGGATGGTCGCTGCGGCCATCGTGCCGGGCTCGGACCTGACAATCCGCGACGTCGGCCTCAATCCCACCCGCGATGCCGTGATTGGCGTTCTACAGCGCATGGGGGCTGACATCACAGTCACCCCAACCGGCGGCGAAGATGGCGAGCCACTCGGCGACATTCGGATCAAGGGAAGTAATCTCAAAGGCGTCGACATCCTGCCGGATGAGGTGCCGATCCTGATCGACGAAATCCCCGTGATCTCCGTCGCTGCTACCCAAGCTAAAGGTGTCACTCGTATCCGCGAGGCCGAAGAACTCCGCGTCAAGGAAACCGACCGCATCGACACCACCGTCAAGAACCTCAGGGCCATGGGTGCCGAAGTTGAGGAATTCGAAGACGGCCTGCACATCACGGGCGGTGCGACTTTGAAAGCCGCCACCATGGAGAGCTTCGGCGATCATCGGATTGCCATGGCCTTCCTCGTAGCAGGTCTGGTAGCTGACGGCACCACCGAGATGCACGGCGTCGAATGCATAACCACGTCCTACCCGGGCTTCGCCCAGCAGTTCGCTTCTCTCACCAACCCTGTCTAAACTCTCCCCACCATGTCCACCGCCATTGCCATCGACGGTCCCGCCGCCTCCGGAAAAAGCACCATCGCCAAGGAAGTCGCCGCGCGGCTGGGGATTAACTTCGTCAACAGTGGCGCGATGTATCGAGCACTGACTTGGAAAGTCGTGCAAGAGGGGATTGATGCCGAGGAGGCCGACTTCGTCATCGCGGTCATGAACCGGACGGTCTTCGAGTTTGGTGTGGACAATGGCGTTTCTTACATTCTCGTTGACGGGCAAGATCCGGGCGATGAACTCAACAGCGAGGAAGTCAACCAAACCGTCAGCTCCGTCGCCAAGGTTCCGGAAGTTCGCACCGAATTGGTCGATCGTCAGCGCAAGCTGCTGAAGGCCGGTAGCCTGGTCATGGAAGGTCGCGACATTGGTTCCGCCGTTTTCCCCGATACTCCCTACAAACTCTTTATCACCGCCTCACCCGAAGTTCGCGCCGCCCGCCGTGCTGCGGATGGTCAGGTGGATGCCATTCTCAAGCGCGACAAACAGGACCGCGAGCGCAAGGTCTCTCCCTTGGTCGTCCCTGACGGCGCGATCGAGATCGATAGCTCCGATATGGACGTCGAACAAACCGTCGCCGCCGCTCTCGCCGCCCTGGCCGAGCAAGGTCTCAACCCCGAGCAACTCTAAGACGATGAAGTGGATATACTGGGCCGGATACAATACCTTCAAATGCCTAGGGCGCGCCCTGTTCGACCTGCAAGTGGTGCATCCTGAGCGCCTGATCCAAGATCAGCCCGTTCTCATTGCTGCTAACCACGAGAGCTTTGTCGATCCTCCCTTGATCGGCGTCAGCTACGACGAGGAAATTCATTACCTCGCCCGCAAAACGCTCTTCAAAGGGCCAACCAAGTGGCTCTACCCACGGTGGAACGCCATCCCAGTCGACCAAGAGAATCCCGACATGAGCTCGCTCAAGACGGTGATCAAGAAACTCAAAGAGGGAAAACGCGTCCTAGTTTTCCCCGAAGGCGAGCGCACCCTCGACGGCAGCCTTGGCGCAGGTCAGCCCGGGATCGGGCTCATTGTCAGTAAGGCCAAAGTCCCCGTGCAGCCCATCCGCATCGTCGGCGCCCGCCAAGCCCTCCCTCGTGGCTCCGGCAGAATGAAATGCCACCCCATCCGCATCATCGTCGGCGAGCCCATCTACTTCGACGAAGCCCGCCTCAAGGCAAAGGGCAAAGAAGCCTACCAGTCCATCTCCCAAGAAATCATGGACGCCGTAGGTGCGCTGGAGCTGCCTTGAGCTACGTGGCCCGCGAGGTTTCTCGCGCTGCATTGACATGACAACGGCATGAGACCTAAACGAATCGGATTGGCTCTTGTGATATTGGCCATAGTCGGTGCTTCTATTGTCGCGGTTAACAAGGTTCTGACTAAAGAGGTTCCCATTGTGGGATGCATCGGCCTAGAGCCCGTTCTGGATGAAACGAGGGATCGATTCCGAAGAGATACCGTTAGAAACTTGGTCTACGAGAACTCTTCGTCCGATCTGAATTTCTATTCCGAAATCATTCAAAAAGTTGAGTCGTGTGAGTGGGTAAAGAAGCGAGGATTGGAAAAGAAAGGGGATTTTGAAGGTGACCTGTTCGCGCTTGCTGACAGCCCTTACCCAAGAGATTCCTTGATGGGAAAGACCTGCTTCTCATCAGAAGACACGCGTTTCACATGTGTTATCTACGATGGCGACCATTTTGTAGTCGTCGTCCTGACTGCACTGCATTGATGAGCTCTGCCTAGCCTTCTTTAGAGATTCTGTTTGAACAAGGTCGACCGCCAAGTAGTCTGGATCTTTACGCTGCTTCCGTTAACTTTCTCAAGATTCTAATGCTGAAATTTCTCTTCACTCTTTTGATCCTCGGCCCAGGCACGCTGCTTGCTCAGGAAAAGTCGGATTCTGACCCTTTCAGGGTGGCGCTTGGTAAAGTCGTAGAAGAGACTGACTGGCCTAAGAAGGCGGTTAGAATCGTTGCGGTGACCTACGATTACACCCAAGACCGCCGATCTCCATCTGTTGTGGTGAGAGATAGGCTCCACAAGGGCGTTTTTTTGATATCCTCTAAGCTGACTAAAGAGCAAACGAAGATGCTTTACAGCTCAATCACTGGACAACACACGCCTTGGAAGCCCTTTATGTGTTTCATGCCACATCATGGATTCGTGTTCTATGACGAGACAGACAAGATCGTCGGCAGCATGTCTCTATGTTTTCAGTGCAGAGCCTACCGTGCATGGCCTCAAGGCGAGCTATCTCGGCACTGGGACCTGGATGCTCTCAAGAAGCTACTGCTTGAACTCAAAATGCCATTTCACAAGAATGACAATGCTTATACAGCAGCCTTCGATCGATACCTCGCCGCGCAACCTGAGAAGCCAATAAAATGAGGCAGGAGCTACTTCTTAAGATCAAATTGGCATTCAAGGGCGTTCCAAAGCCGTCAGACGTCACCAAATCAGTTGCTCGGGCTCTAGACGACGGTCTAAAGCTATCACCCTTGCAGCGGAAAGGTCTCAGAGCAGAAGACCACGAGCAAGCTTGGTCAGATCTCACAGATGAGAGTATCGAAGCATTTGACGACATTTTCCCGTTTCTCGATTCTCAGGGATACCTCTTTTACCTGCCAGCATTTCTGAGCTATTCGATTCGCCGTCATGAGGATTCCTGCTCAAACGCTTTAAATGCGCCCATCTTCGCCTGCGCGAATGGTGCTGAGAGATTCGATCTGT
>CAXIBU010000109.1:0-10211 GCA_964021555.1 uncultured Verrucomicrobiales bacterium
TAATCCACTCATGAAAGTCATCAAACTCGGCGCTGCGGCGCTCAATCAAACGCCCCTCGATTGGGAGGGCAATTTGCAGCGCATTCTCGGGGCAATCGAAGAAGCTCGTTCTCAGGGAGTGACCTTACTCTGCCTACCCGAACTGGCGATCTGTGGCTATGGGTGTGAGGACGCCTTTTTTTCCTCGGAGACCAGCCTTCGCTCCTGGGCAGCTCTGAATGAGATCGTAGCGCGTAGTAGTGGAATGATCATCAGCGTAGGGCTCCCGGTCAGACATGCCAGATCGACTTTCAACACGGCTGCACTCATCGCGGATGGTCAGCTTCTCGGGCTAAGCGCGAAGAAGAACCTTGCAGGTGACGGGGTGCACTACGAGCCACGCTGGTTCAATGCCTGGCCCGAAGGCTTGCGTGATGAGTATCTCGCTCCAGACGGCGGAAGCTTCCCAATTGGTGACCTCATTTTCGAAGTCGGAGGCGTGCGTATTGGATTCGAAATTTGCGAAGATGCTTGGGTCGCCCAGCGCCCTGGGGCTCGCATGGCCAGCCTTGGTGTTGATCTTATCCTCAACCCCAGTGCCTCACACTTTGCCTTTGGGAAATCCAAAGTCAGGCAGGGATTCGTCATCGAGGGATCTCGGGCTTTCAATTGCTGCTATGTCTACGCCAATTTACTCGGAAATGAATCTGGTCGAGTGATCTACGACGGCCAGCTTATCATCGCGAATGCTGGTGCGATCGTTGCCGAAAGCAAACGTTTCGGCTTCGACGAAATTCGGGTCATTAGCACCACCGTCGACCTTTCGCTGGGGAGGCTAGCAAAAGCGAAGAGCGTCAGCCATCGGCCAAAGCTACCCACCCACCAGATTGAAGAACTCATCAGTGAAGACTTCGAATGGCCGGTTCAAGCCCCAGCCTTGATCGATCCACCGCAGATTCCTGAACTTGATAAGTTCGAAGAATTCACCTTGGCCGTTTGTCTGGGCCTCCACGATTACCGCCGCAAGAGCCACAGCTCGGGCTACGTCGTCTCGCTGAGCGGTGGTGCGGATTCTTCAGCGGCTGCGTGCCTAGTTCGCCTGATGTTTGATCTGGCCAGAGCTGATCTAGGCGAAAGTGCCTATCCGTCAGGCTTCGAAAAAGTCTTACTTACCGCCTACCAAGGCACTCGTAATAGTGGCGAAGTAACTCGAAAGGCCGCACAGACCCTTGCAGGAGCCATTGAATGCAGACACCACGAACTTAACATCGCAGAACTCCACGAGGGCTATGTCTCGTTAGTAGAAGCGGCCCTCGGACACGACCTCAATTGGAATGACCATGACATTAGCTTGCAAAATATTCAGGCACGAGTGCGGGCACCCGGTATCTGGATGTTTGCGAATTTGAGAAACGCCATTTTACTCACGACGTCCAATCGCAGCGAAGCGGCTGTCGGCTACGCAACCATGGACGGTGATACCGCCGGAGGGCTCGCCCCAATCGCCGGGATCGATAAGGCATTTCTCCGGGCATGGCTGCGCTGGATGGAAACCACTGGCCCCTTGATCAATGGCAAACGCCGCCCCATCCCAGAACTCTCCGTAGTCAATACTCAGACACCAACCGCAGAGCTGCGCCCCCAAGAAGCAGGCCAATCAGATGAGGACGACTTAATGCCCTACCCCGTTCTCGACTTCATTGAACGTTGCGCCATTCGCGACCAACGTTCGCCGAAACAGATCGTCAGCCTGCTCGCCGCAAGATTCTCTGACTCAAGTGAAGATCAACGGAAAGCATGGACTCGCAGATTCTTCCAGCTCTGGAGTCGCAATCAATGGAAACGAGAACGCTACGCTCCAGGCTTCCACCTTGATGATGCCAACCTTGACCCAAAAACTTGGTGTCGCTGGCCCATCCTTTCCGGAGGTTTCCAACAGGAACTCAGCGAACTATGAGCCGGACTTGAGCTATTCTTCAAAACCCCACCAGGGTCAAAAGGAACATCGTTTTCTGCTGCCTCTCTGACCACGACCGATCCGTTTACCAAAAACTACCAGATCATGCCTAAACAAGCCCTTATCCTCATCGATATTCAAAACGACTTTTTGCCTGGCGGTGCTCTCGCGGTTCCCGGAGGGGATCAAGTCATCACTGTTGCCAACGAACTGATAAATTCTCATGAACTAGTCATCGCAAGCCAAGATTGGCACCCAGCCGATCACGGGAGCTTCGCTGCCAATCACGAAGGTAAGCACGTCTATGAGACCATTAAACTAAATGGGCTAGACCAAACTCTCTGGCCAGTTCACTGTGTCGAAGATACGCAGGGTGCCGAATTCTCAGAATTATTAGATTGTGAAAGTATCAATCGCGTTTTTCGCAAAGGTTGCTCACGTGATATTGATAGCTACAGCGCCTTTTACGACAACGGTCACCTTCAGAGCACCGGACTCAGTGAATGGCTCAAAAGCCAAGGAGTCACCGACCTCAGCATCTGCGGCCTTGCCACAGACTACTGCGTGAAGTTCAGCTGCCTCGATGCCCTCAACGATGGATTCCATGTCACGCTTCATTTGGCAGGATGTCGAGGTGTCAACATCTCTCCAGGAGACGTCGATCAAGCCATTGCGGAAATGAAGGCGGCGGGGGCTGAAATTAGGTGACCTTCTGACTATCGCCTCGTTGGTCCGCGATACGGTGTCTTATCGAAGGGTGTTGGGCCCTTGCTCAATCTTGGATCACCGGTTCTAACCAGATAGTCTTTTAGCTCTTCGACCATTTGATTGAGACGCTCTTGGTGCTGGGTCTCCCCGGCCAAGTTCTGTATCTGATCGGGGTCGATGGCGGTGTGGTAGAGTTCAAATTCGGGACGCTTGGCGAAACACCATTGATAAAACTGATCGCCTTCGGGGTCGTCTTTCAAGGCTATAATCTCCGACTTACTGGGACTATTATCGCAGTCAGAGAAGTGGTCCATCGGATGGCTCGCCCCTTCGGGAACGCCTGCCGGCCAGCGGTCGGGCTTGAGATTCATGATCAAGAGCCAATCACTCTGGCGTAGTGCACGAGACGGATAGCCTTCGATGGATGGGCTTGCCTGAGACGGAGTGTGGCGTTCGCGACCATAGACGATAGAGCGCCGCTCCGGTTCAATCCAACCGGCTTTATTGCCCTTCAGTGAGCCTAGAAACGACTCACCCGTCATCACCTTCGGGATTGCCACCTCAGCAGATGCGAGAAAAGTCGGCGCGAGATCAATGAAAGAGACACAATCCTTGATCACCCGCCCTCCTGACACTTCCTTACCCCAACGAATCGCCAGTGGCACACGAGTCCCCGAATCGTAGAGGTTCCCTTTGCATCGAGGAAAGGGCATCCCGTGATCGCCGGTCATGACAATGATGGTATTCTCCAGCTGCCCGCTGGCTTCAAGTAACTTGATTGCCTCGCCCACCTTGCGATCCCAGCGTTGCACCTCGAAGTAATAATCCGCGATATCACTGCGGATTTCTTCCGTGTCTGGGAAAAACTTTGGGACAGGGATCTTTGATAAGTCCATGCCGCTCTTTCTCCCGCTGCCCTTCTTATAGCCACGATGAGGATCCGAAGTGCCTAGCCAGAAACAGAATGGGGCCGTCCCGTCTCGTTTCTCGATGAACTTGGAAAACTCCATTTCTGGTCCGCAGGGATGCTCGGTGTAACCGCCAGCCCGAAAATTACCAGGTCCCCAGGCTTTTTGATGATGCCCAATCGCATATCCGGCGGCGCGCAGGAGGAACATGAAATTCGGCTCGTTGGCATCAAGCACACTCCATAAATTTGCCCCCTCGCCGAGTTGATAGAAATGGCGCCCCGTTAACAGCGCGTTTCGGCTGGGTGTGCAGGATGGACTTGAGACAAAAGCATTCTCAAATAAGACGCCTTCCTTCGCCAGTCGGTCAAAATTCGGAGTTTGAACCACCGGATCGCCATAGGCTCCCGCATGCGGCCACCCCCAGTCATCAGCGAGGCAAAACAGAATATTCGGCCGCTCCTCCGCCAGTGCGAATGAGCCAAACCCCATCAGGAAAACAGCGCTGCAAAGCAGTAGAATTTGAGAGGATCTCATTTCTGGGATTTCATATTCTGCTCAATCACATTCAGAACAGCTTTCAACTCTGCTGATGTGAGCTCGGGTCTCGTCGGTGCGCTGAGATTAAACGTATCCCACGACGACTCCTCAAGACTCATTGATCCGTTCTTGCGAGTCACTCGATAGTCTCCCGTCCGGTAGCTCACCGCTGTCCCCCACGACGATACTACTACCTCAGCTCCATCAGCATCTGGATCCGCTAACATAGCCAGCAAAGTCGGGCTCTTTGAGGCGGCTTCGGGAACGGAAAGGCCGGACAAGTCGCACAAAGTATGAAAAATCGAGGCCGAGCCCGCCAAGCCATCTGCGGCTTGACCTGGTTTTGCCATTCCCGGAGTTTTAATGATCAATGGCGACTTCAGAGCTTCTTCGTATAGGCAATGCTTCCCCCAAATTCCGCGTTCACCGAGCATGAAGCCGTGATCGCTCCATACCACTACAATGGTCTGATCGGCTTCGCCGCTTTTTTCAAGGGCATCAAGGAGCTTGCCCACCTGTCGGTCCACATAGCGCACTGAAGCAAAGTAGTGCTGCCTGACTTCATCTGCGTAGGCGGCATCTTGATTCGGCTTTGCAGGACTAAAGTAAGCACCAAATTCGCCACTTCCATGCCAAGTGATCAATCTCTCCTTCGGCTTGCCAGCGAACTTGATCGGCCCAACCGGATGCGCCTTCTGCCAGACCAGATCTTCATCGGGAGCTGTAAATGGCAGGTGTGGCTTGATAAGACCGACGGCGAGCAGCCACGGTCTATCGGACTTTGAAAGCTCGGCCAACTTCTCCTGCCCTGCCTCGGCAATCCAGCCATCGGGGTAACCCCTATCCCCCTTATCCGTCGTCTCGAAAACAGGCGACTTGCCACGCTCCCGAGCTTTGCCCCCGGCATACCCGTGCATGGCCGCCTGCGGAGTTTTCCACGGACCGCAGGGCATCAGGTTCTCACCCCAAGATTCGGGCAAATCAAGCTGCTTGGGATCCGCCCAGTTCTCTCCCGCCATTCCCCCAGGGTGATGGCTGACCTTTCCGATCGCCACCGTGTGATAACCATTCGCTCGAAAATGCTGGGGCATGCTCGGCGCCCGATTTTCTGTCGGATGTTTCGCCCGCTGCTGAAAGGCACCATTGCCAGTCTTCACACCTGATTCCAGCGGACTTTGTCCCGTCAGCATTGCGTAGCGAGAGGCCCCACAAGTCGGCACCGCCACATAATGATTCAAAAAAGCCCGACCTTCTCCGGCCAGAGCATCCAAATTCGGAGTATCCACGAACTTCGCGCCGCCATAGCCAGTATCAGCTCTCAAATCATCGATACAGATCAACAAAATGTTAGGCGACGGCTCGATGGCCATCAATCGCGACATCAACCCGAACACGAGACCCAATGAGAACCAATCTTTCAAATGCAACATGCTAAGAAGCAATAGAGAGAATTCATCCTCATAGCCAGATCGAAGTCACTCTCGCCGAGAATTGGGTAACGAATGATTCACTCGGCAATAACCACTGGCTAAGCATACTGAAAACCGCACCCAGATTCAAATGGAGCAAGAGCTATACCCAGACAAGTTCCTCCTCCGTATGCCTCCGAGTGCGCATACCGGAATCCCTTCTTGGACAAAATTCGTCCTTTATCAAAGTCGATGGCACTAATTTCGATTATGGGTGAGCTTATAGATACTTCTTCATCCTAGCACTAATAACCAGCCTACTAGGATCGCCCTATAATAAAGGCCTATTTATTCATAGAGCCATTCTGTCCTGAGGTGTAATAATCAAATTCCACCATACTCTTAAAGTCGATTGTTCCTCCTTCACATTCGACGACAAGGCTTCCGCCTCGCGAAATCCACATCTGCTTTGGACTCCCAGGCAAAACGAACCATGGCTCTAACCTTAACCCTCTCGCCTCTTGCACAACTTCATAAAGAACACCTCTTGTCAGAGTCGTAGTGTTGAGTCCTGCAGCGGCAAAACACCTCCCTTGCCACCTTTCAATCCCGTGAATATTGGCAGTTAACAAGTTTTTGTATTCCCCTTCTCTTGTGACGTGGAACAATCCGCCAGCCCAGTCACCGTTTGTAGCCCCAAGCAACATCCCCGCCCCAAGCGGAACGACCCGAACAAGACCCCGATCAAGAGGTGGCTTTGTTTGGCCATCCACCCAGATTTCAGTGAGCTTTTGTGCAAATGCTGGAAATTGCCTTCTAAAAACCAGCATCTCCATTTTCTTGCCTATCACTTGTTGTTTCGGCGATAGCACTTTCAGGCCCTGATCAGAGGCTTCAACCATCTCGTCACTGATGAAAAGGTAATCGATAAAGCCTTCACGCGGCCTGATCGATTGATTAAGGCTCTCGTCCGGAAGTCTAAGAATACGTAGCGCATTTTCTGCGGCAACGCGGACTACTGGCAGCCAGTATTCTTTAGCTGCGACTTCCAGTGCGGGGATCGATTCCTTCGCACGAATATCTGCCAGAGACTTCGTCGCAGCGTATGCGATCCGCCAGTCTCTAGTTGAAAGAAGAAGCTCCTCTAATTGAGTTCTGGATTCTGTGTAACCGATCGCTCCTAAAAGCCTAACTGCAAAAACGCGTGATTCCAAATCAGCCATTTCGAGCCATTTGATGGCCCTCGGACCGATTCCTTTTCCGGCCGATCTGAGATCTATGATTTTTGACATTGCCTGATAGCCAGCACCAGCATCTACCTGATCGGCTAAAAGAACTGCTGATTCGCGAGTGCCACTAGCTATGATGGATTGGATAACAACCGTTTCGAACTCTTTAGGGTGCTGTTGCGCTAAGACTCGTAGTCTAGGGAAATATGGAACAGATGCCTCACCAACATGTCCAATCGTTAGCACTGCTTGTTTGCGACGAGCTATTTCGATCTCACCAGATTCTGCAACCTTAATGAGATGGGGAACTGCGTTTACTGGACTACCATTCATGCTGCGCAGGACCCGTCTCAATTCCTCAAAGAATACATTTTCTGAATGTGGACTGGCGTCATCAAATTCAGCCAGCAAAAATGGAACGGCTCGGTTCGCCAGTTTGACAAGCGCTTGATCGATCTGACCTCGTTCTGGCCTAGCGCGAAACTCTTTCGCTAAGAATTCTATAGCTTCATCTGTTCCGATAACACCGATGGTTGACGGCAGCCAACAACCACCATTTTTATAACCTTCCATGAGCTGGCTAAGGTGCTCAACCTTCACGCCATCTCCACAGGATAAAATAATGTGACTAGCAAGTTCAGCGACACCCTTACGCTCATGTTCGAGCAAGGGTAGCATAGCAGCTACTACTTCTTCGTGATCCAAGCCTGCGAAATCACTGGTAAGCTTCTGAGCAGAATCCCCAATACCAGCATTAGGACTGGCGATTCGAATCAGATCTTCAGTCAGTTGATCCATCCGGTCGTCAAGGTCTGTAACCGACCAAGCTTTTGTAGCCATCAGAAAAGAAGTCACCAGGATGTTCAGAAATTTTCTCATTGGTCTAGTAGGCAATGCAGTAGCGCGAAAATACTCTGACAAACATCTCTTAGATCAGTTCAATAACAGAAGCCGTGACTGATCCGGCTAAGTGGCTTATACTTGAATAGCTCTCACGGTTGCACAGAGAAACGGAGTGAGTTTGATGAAGTTCGATGGTCTCCGTTCTCCGACGCGTATTCTGTTTCGCATGCTGGCTTGGCAAATGCGGTGGCGTCCAGTAGACTCGGACTTAGAAACTGATGCCTGACTTTCAAACGCTGCTTACTTGGCGCCACTTGCTTGAGATTTTCCTTCTTGCTGTGGTGTTTTATTTTTCATTTCGAGCCTTCCGCTCGACTCGAGGAGCGCGAATTTTGGTGGGGCTTCTGACCATCCTGCTTGCGGTAACTTTGATGGTGAACTTGCTTCACCTGGAGGTCATCGGGTGGATCATCACACGCCTGGCCGCCTTCTTGGCGATCGCCTTGGTGGTGATTTTCCAACCCGAGCTGCGAAATGCGCTGGCGAAGCTGGGCAGCCACCCTTTCTTCCCTTTTGTGAAGACAGAACGGGTCGAATTCCTAGGCAGTTTGTCCGAGGCGGTAGTGAAATTATCCAACAATCGTTTCGGGGCCCTTTTCGCCATTGAGCGGGGCATTTCCTTGAAGCCTCAAGCGGAGACAGGGGTCGTCATTGATGCCCAGTTTAGCCCCGAGCTGGCGCTGAGCATCTTCCACCCGAAAGCCGCACTTCACGATGGCGGCATGATCCTCGCCAATGATCGGATCAGCGCCGCCGGTTGCGTCTTTCCAGTTAGCCAGGGCGAGATGAGCGACAGATCAACAGGCCTGCGCCACCGAGCCGGCATCGGCGTCACTGAAGAGACCGATGCCGTCGCCGTCATTGTCAGCGAAGAAACCGGAGCCATCTCCGTTGCTTACGATGGCAAATTCGAAAAGGGCCTGGCACCGGCGGATTTCCGCACTTTGATCGAAAACATCTTTTTAGACACTCATGAAGAATCTGATGAATTGGATAACCCGGGACTGGATGGCGAAGACGGCCTCCCTGATTCTAGCGATAGCGGTCTGGTTTCTAATCAAGATCGCTCTTGAAAAGGAAGGTGCTGGCGACTCCGTTCGGATCGAGCAATTGATTAACGAGCAGTAGAACTGTCGGCAAAGGTTGACGCCAAGCTGATCCTGACCCAGTGTCCGCGCCGATGAATTGCTTGATTACTGCGACCGATACCGACGCCGGTAAAACTTACGTCACCCGCCGACTTTTGGAGGCGCTGAGAGCGAGCGGCAAACGCGTCGCTGGCTACAAGCCCATGTGCTGTGGCGCGCGCAATGACGTCATCGAATTGCAGGCTGGCGGCGAACCCGGTCTCGAAGAGGATCGCATCAACCCTGTCTGGATGAAGACTCCTGCCGCACCTTTGGTGGCCTCCATGTTTGAGAACGTGAAAATCGACCCGGCAGAACTGGTCAAGGGCTACCAAGAACTGGCCGACATCTACGATCATGTGTTGGTGGAGGGCGTTGGCGGATGGGAGGTGCCAATCACTCAAGACTACTCGTTCTCCGACTTCGCCAAAGACCTCAAGCTTCCCATCCTTTTGGTCGTAAACAACAAGCTCGGAGCTCTCAACCACGCCTTGCTGACGCTAAATGCAATCAAAGCCAAAGGCCTCACCTGCGCGGGCATGATCTTTAATCACCAAGAAGAAGAGCAAACGACGGCAACGGTGACCAACAAAGGCATCATCGAAAGCCTCACCGACGTTCCCGTCCTGACCGATGTGATCCCCGATCAAGAGGAGATCGAGCTGTGGCCTTTTGAAGAAGTCTTCGGCATCGAGGCCTAATTCAACTTGCGCCGCCCCCGCAAGGTCCTACCTTCATCACGAAATGAGCGCTGCCACCCTTTCTCTCGACATCGAATCGATCCGACGCGAATTTCCTGTATTATCTCAGGAAATTCAAGGCCGCCCCTTGGTCTACCTCGACAATGCGGCGACCACCCATACGCCGGAATCCGTCCTTGCAGTCATTCGGGATTACTACGAGCGCTACAATTCCAACATCCATCGCGGCACCCACCGCCTGAGCCAGCTCGCTACCGCCGAGCACGAAAAGGCGCGCACACGGATCGCTGAACACCTTGGAGCCGCCGCCGATCGCGAAGTGATCTTTACCTCCGGTTGCACGGATTCCATTAATCTCGTCGCCAATGTCCTCGGTCAATCCGGCAGCATCGGCGAAGGTGATACAATCCTTGTCTCCGAGCTGGATCACCACTCCAACATCGTTCCGTGGCAGATGCTCGCCGAGCGGGTTGGCGCCAGCGTCCTCCCTATTCCCGTCACTGACGCCGGCGAAATCGACATGGCGGCTTACACCGAGCTTCTCGATTCACGCACTAAAGTCGTTGCCATCAATCACATTTCCAACGCCCTCGGGACCATCAATCCCGTTTTGGAAATTACCCGTCTCGCCAAGGAGCAAGGTGCTTGGGTTCTTATCGACGGAGCCCAGTCCATCCCCCACCTCGAGATCGACGTTCAAGCGATTGGTTGCGACTTTTACGCCTTCTCTGGCCACAAAGTTTACGGCCC
>CAXIBU010000110.1:0-10192 GCA_964021555.1 uncultured Verrucomicrobiales bacterium
GGATCGTCTCGTGCGTGATCACAAGCTGGCAGAGGAAGCCAGCAAGCGATCCATGGATCGCCTCTTAGCCAATCACAAGCGCTTCCTCGAAGTCACCGTCCCAATGACGCGTCGTGATGCCGAGCAAGACGTCGATCAGATGGAGCGCCGACTCGAAGGCCAAGAAGAGGAATTGCGCCAGCTCACCAAGATGTATGAAGAAGATGAGCTCACTGAAGAAACCGAAGAAATCATCTTGGAAAGAGCGAAGAACACGGTAGCCGACTACAAATTCGCGCTCGAAAAGACCCGCCTTTCCTCCAAGAAGACACTTGAAATTGAGCTACCCCGCCAGATCGAAGACTATCAACTCCAGGTGGATGCCACCAAACGCCAGCTTGAGGACCAAGCCGAAGACCGCAAGGTTGCCAAGCAGCGCAAGGAACTGGAAGTCGCCGCCGCTCAGCGAGGCTACGAACAGGCCGAGCAAAAGCTCAAGGACATGAAAAGCGACCTCGAATTGGCCGCCTTCAAGGCACCCAGCGATGGCTACGTTTTCTACGGCATCATCGATGCTGGAGCCAAATGGAACCTCTCCGAGGCTCCGAAACGCTTGGTCCGCGGCGGCTCGCTCGCACCGGGTCAGCCTCTGTTCACCGTCGTCCCCAAGGATGCCAAGATCATCCTTTCGGCCAAAGTCGATGCTCCAACCGCAGCCCGACTGGCCTACGCCAAGTCAGGCATCGCCACCTTGAATGGCTCTAAAACCCATACCACGGAAGCCACAGTCGCGAGCATCAGTGAACGCCCCAGCTTGGGCGGCACCTACGGCGTCACCCTCGAAGTCGGAGCGAACGAATTCCTCACGCCCGGCGACAAGGTCAAGGTCAAGCTCACTGGCGTGGCTCCATCAGAAACACTCGTTGTTCCCAAATCAGCCCTCTCGGTCGACGACCAAGGGGTGGCGAGCGTTGAGGTCCAGGATGCTGATGGCAAATTCGCCAAACGCACGGTCAAAACCGGCCTCGAAAGTGGTGACTCCGTGCAAATCATCGACGGCCTCAAAGCCGGCGACCAACTAAAATCCAAGTAATTCATGAAATTCGCGATCCCTTATTTTCTCCTATCTTTAGGGCTGTCGAGCCTCTTTGCAGCTGAGATCCCGCGTCCCAAGCCGGTCGAAGCAGTCACTGAGGAAGCTCTCCAGCAGTCGATTGATCAAGGGATCGCGTTTCTGGTTGCCGATCAGAATAAAAACGGCTCTTGGGGCAATGCGACCAAGACCAAAGGGCTCAACATCTACGCCCCGGTTCCCGGCGCTCATCATGCGATGCGCACCGGTGTCACGGGTCTATCGATCATGGGCCTCTGCCGGAATAATCCAAGCGATCCCAAGGCCATCGCTGCGATCGAAAAATCCGAGAAATGGCTGATGGACCAACTGCCGCGCCTGCGCCGCGCGGACCCTACCACCACCTACAATGTTTGGGGCCACGCCTATGGCATCCGCGCGCTGGTTGCTCTCGCCGATTACTACAAGGACGATGCTGAAAAAGTCGCCTCCTACAAAAAATTGGCTGACTCCCAAGTCGCGCTGCTTTTCAAACAGCAAGAGATCAATGGCGGCTGGGGATACCTCGACTTCGACCTCACCACGCAGCGTCCATCCGGCTCACCCACCAGTTTCACTACAGCGACCGTTCTAATCGCCGTTCACGAAGCTCACGAAAGATTCGGCACAGAGATTCCAAAGGCGGGTGCACACATTGCCCTGCGCCAGATCAAGCGTCAGCGCACGCCCGATGGTGCTTTTGTATACGCAGAGGGGCATCGTAATCGTCCTCGCTACGGCATCAACCGCCCCGGCGGATCGCTGGCCCGCAGCCAGGTCTGCAACGTGGCCCTCTACGAATTTGGCGAGACCAAGCTGATCGACCAAACGGACCTCGACGACTGGCTCGATCGCCTGTGGGCGAGAATTGGCTGGATCGATATCGCACGCAAGCGCCCGGTCCCACACGAAACGTGGTTCTCAAATTCGGGCTACTTCTTTTTCTACGGCATCCACTACGCCGCCATGGCCAACGATCTGCTGGAGGACGAAGAGCGCCGCAAACACCACGCCAACCACCTCGCTACGGTCCTCTTTGGATTGCAGGAGAAAAACGGCTGCTGGTGGGACTACCCGCTCTACGATTACCACCGCCCCTACGGCACGGGTTACTCGCTCACAGCGCTCGCTCGCTGCAAGCAGAATTTGTTCGGCAAAGCGCCAATATCAGAGTGATTTAGAACTTTTTGGGCCGTCGCACCCCTTTTTGCGATAAAAACACCTAAAAAAGGCTCGGAAATTCTTGACGGATTGAGCGCCTCATGACTATCTCTCCGCCCCCCGAAACCTAATTACCAATTTTCATCATGGCCAAAGTTTGCAGCATCACAGGTTCCCGCGTTCGTCGCGGCGGCAAAATCCACCGTTCAGGTCTCGCCAAGAAAAAGGGCGGTATCGGTCGTCACGTGACTCAGGTCAACAAGCGCGACGTCGTTCCTAACCTTCAGACCAAGCGAATCTTCGTTCCTGAGCTCGGCCGTCACATCCGCCTCAAGCTCACCGCTAAGGCAATCAAGACGATCAACAAAAACGGTGCATACGTCACGCTTAAGAAAGCTGGCATCATCAAGGACTGATCGTCCGCACAGATTACTTTTCGAAAACGGGCTACCTTCTGGGTGGTCCGTTTTTTTGTATCCAAGCACGGTCTCTCCTCTCGACAGTTCAAATTCGATGCTGCACTATTTACCCCTTCAATGGATTCCAAACTTCAAGATAAGTTAGACGCCTACCTCGAAAAGAAAAACCTACGTCGCACCCCGCAACGTCAGGAAATCGTCGAGGTCGTATTCTCTAGCGATGAGCACTTCATGGCGGAAGAGCTAGTGGACCGGGTCCGCAAGAAAAACCCGCAGAGCTCCCGGGCCACCGTCTATCGCACCATCAATCTCCTCATCGATGCGGGTCTCCTGCACGAAATTGACCTGGGAGATGACAACAAGCACTACGACCCGAATTTCACGGACATGCCGGATCATGCCCACCTGATCTGTGTCGATTGCGGTAAGGTCCTCGAATTCTCCGATGACAATCTAAAATTGGTCGAGGACTGCCTCGTCCGGCGCATGGGCTTCCGCCCGGCGAACTCAGCTCTCCGCGTCGAGGCCTGCTGCGATCAGCTTCGCCGAACAGGCCGTTGCGAGAGCCTGATTGAGGCGCGCCTTTCCGGCAAGCGCATGCCCAAGCGCCGTAAATGAATCCCTCGTCCGCAAAAACCGACCAAGAGTGGATGCGGCTGGCCATTGCGGAAGCCAGCAAGGGGCTCGGTCGGTGCGCCCCCAATCCTGCGGTCGGAGCAGTCATTGTTTCCGACGGCGAATTGATTGGCAAAGGCCATCACAAGGGCGCCGGCCTCCCCCACGCGGAGCGCGAAGCACTGGCTGATGCGAGCAATCGGTTCCCCGATAAAATCGCGGGAGCAACCGCCTACGTCACCCTCGAACCTTGCAGCACTCACGGCCGCACACCCCCCTGTTGCGATGCTCTGATCGAGGCGGGAATTCGCCGCTGCGTCTATGCCTCTACCGATCCAGACCCCCGTCACGTTGGAGCCGCTGACCGCCGACTTTCGGGAGCAGGAATCGAAGTCCTTTCCGGAGTTCTCGCCAAGGAAGCAGATGAACTCATTCGCGGCTTTCGCTCCGTCAAAGAACGGGGGCGTCCATGGATCATCTCCAAGCTAGGCATGAGTCTCGACGGCCGCCTTAGCCGCCCACCAGGAGAAAGTCAGTGGCTGACCAACCCAACGTCACGCCAGCAAGTTCAAGCCCTGCGGAGCGAAGTCGATGCCATCCTCGTCGGCGCTAACACCGTGCGTCGGGACAACCCCAAATTGACCTTGAGAGGCGAATGGGCCAATGGACGGCGCCAACCCCTGCGAGTGGTTCTTCTCCGCGACCGCAAGGGCATCCCGCCGACCTCCCACCTTCTCACCGATCCGCACGCCGACCGAACCCTGCTGCTCGAGCAACTCACCCCAGCCGAAGCTCTTCACTCCTTGGCCACCAAGCACGAGATCAATACGGTCCTTCTGGAAGCAGGCCCAACCTTGCAGGGGCTGTTTTTCGACCTCGATCTCGTCGATGAAGTCCGCTTTTTCTACGCTCCCTTACTTTGCGGTGGTCCCGACGTTGCCATTGGCGGCAGTGGCGTCGATTCCGTCATTGAAGGAGAGCGTCTCACAGACATCACGTGGCAGGTGCATGGGGATGATCTTGAAATGCGCGCCCTGGTTTCGCCTAAACAACGTCGGCTGACGTAAAGGATCAATCAAAGTTGTAGAAACAAGGTAGAATCTGCGTAAGATAACCCCAGATGAAGATCGGATGCGCCCTATTTGCCCTGCTTAGCTTGCTCTTATGCAGCTGTGGCAGCGATCGTGCGCACCCAGCGACCTTGCCAGTGAGCCTGAACCCCATCGGCAGCCACCCGCTCGTCTACGGATTCGCCGAGGGCAGAAAATTGACCCTGACGCCAGATACCGGTGCCGCTCAGGATCTGGTCATCTTCAAGCACACCGCTCAAGACCTTGGTCTATCGGCTTTGAAAAGCGTCTTTCTCAATGAGGTCCCGATCCACCTGACCTATGGACCTTACGACGAAGATGGCTTCAGTGAGGCCTACGTTCTGGATGCTCCCGTCAGCGAATTTGACGGCTTGATTGGCTGGCCTGAAATCCAGCGCGGCGTCTGGCAGATCAACCTATCGGCCCGCAGCCACGGCTTTCACGCAGCAGTGCCGAACTACGTCAAACGGTGGAAAAGCCTCAAAATTCTGCCCGACGAGCGCATCCTTCGCGTGCAAACACCCGAAGGTCTCATCGCGGTCATTGATACCGGGGCCAGCCGTGCCATCCACCTCGATAAGGACATTTTCGAACGATGGATGAAAATGCACCCGGATAGCCCGGTCTCACTCTACGCAGGCTACAGCCCCGCCGCCCGCAAGGGCTACTTCGCCAAGCGCTGCATGCGGTCGGATGCCTACCAGCTCGGCCCCATCATTTTCAACCAAGTGATGATCTACGAGAGCTTCGCCGAAGTCGCCGGCCCCGGTCAACTCTATGACATCGATCTTTTGATCGGGCTGGAGGCCTTTGGCAACCGCGAAATATGGATCGATGGCCCTGGCCAGAGACTCTACGTCAGCCCACCCCGCGAGGGGCGCTGGTCTCCCGGGCGGGTCAGTTTGGTTCGCGCCGCATTTGTCCCGGACGAAGATGGCAAACTCATGGCACGAGTCCTCTCGGGAGGCGCGGCCGACAAGGCAGGGCTTCAAGAGAACGACGAGTTAGTGTCGATTGGCGGCACCCGACGCTTCGACGATGCGGACCTGAAAGCCATCCTTTCCAAGCCCGGCAAACGAGCCTCCATCTTGATCCGCCGCAAAGGACGTGTCCGAAGACTGACCTGGACCGTCCCAGCGACATTCTGACAAGGGATCCTCTGGTCCCGAAAAAGCCTAACTTGACCGAAATCATGGCCAACGAACCTCCCCCAATCCCTCAGAAGCCATCCATCAGATGTGTGCGTTTTGAATCGCAAAGGTCAGGAATGCTTACGGCTGGGAGAGACCGCATGATGATTGAAGAAGCTCAGTCGCAAGCAATGCACTGGATGGCAACAAATCCGAACGTGGACGTCATTTCTGTAGACACCACTTGTGGACGAATGCTCACCGTCGTTACCGTCTGGTCCAAGTGAGTATTGCCCAGGGTGCACCAATAGTTGCTTCACAGAAAAAGGATGACACCCCATCCCTATCGCGGCGGCAGTGAGTCCTTGAGAATTTGCTCCTTCTTCAACCTCATCCGCTCCTTTGCTTCGGCGCTGATTTGGTCGAGCTGCTTCTGGTGTCGCCAACGGAAGAACCAGTGACAAGCCTGACCGACGCCGAAAGCCAGCACCGATAGAAGGATAAGCATCCCCGTGTGGCGCCCACTTTGCGCGGCAAGCCAATACCAGCTCAACCAGAGCTGACTGCCAAACAGGGTGCCACAAGCCAACGACATCGTTTGATCGGTGCGGATAAAGGTCACCAAGAGAACCAAGGTGATCAAGGCTGGCAAGATGCCCGCAATCTGCCAGACCAACCACAGATAGAACCCCTCAAAGAAGAAATCCAAGGGCACCACACTAACCCGAGGAACTGGACCAAGAAGACTAAAGCACAACCCACCGACCCAAGTCACGGCGGCACCAACCAAGGCGAATATCATGATCCTCTTGATCACATCCAGTGCAGTATCGGCCACAACATCCTGAAAATCCAAACTCACGCGCCAAAACTGAATCCTACTCTTGCCTTAGGCAAGTCTCAGTGAGATGGATTTTGCAGTGAAACCCGTCCTTCTTCAAACAGCCACGCCCAGTTGGCGCACCCTGCTGATTCTTGGGCGGGTTTCGAATTTGCCCAGTGTCTGGACCAATGCGACCCTCGGCTACGCCCTAGGTCATCTGGCGGCAAATGACTCGCTGCCTGGTTGGGGGGCAGCCCTTACCTTGATCCCCTTTTTGCTCGGCTGCTCCCTGCTCTATGTTTTTGGCATGTTTGCCAATGACTGGATGGATGCCGAATGGGACCAAAAAAACGACAAGCCGCGCCCCATCCCCCAAGGGATGATTAGTCGCCCGAATGTCGGCTTTTTCGCCCTCTTTCTCTTGTTTCTCGGGCTTTCAACTACATGGCAGGCGGGTATCTGGACGGTAGGATTAGTCAGTGCCATTGTCGTCTACACCTTGATTCATAAAAAGACCGCCCTCGGGATCATCCCGATGGCTGCCTGCCGCTTCTTCTTGGTGCTGATGGGTGCGGCCATTGCCGGACCAGAATTGCCTTGGCTCACCGCCACAAGCTTGGCCCTCTACCTCCTAGCCCTCACCTGGATCGCCCGAAATGAGCATCGCTTCGGTAAAATGAAGCTCGTTGGCTGGCTCCTCGCTGGCATCTGCCTTCATGATGCCGTATGGGCCGCAGTCCTGCTTAACCTCAACTGGGTCTTCGCCTTCGTCGCCGCATTTGCCCTTTCAAGGGTCCTGCAAAAGACGATTCCTGCTACCTAGAAGCAGTCCCAGAACCCTAGCCAATCAGTAAGGCCGGGTTCAAAAGTCGCCCCTCGGAATCAAATTCGACCCCTTCCGACTTCAGCAGTTCGACTTTTCGAAGGATAGAGGGATCCGTCAAAGTCGTCGCCCCCTGATAGCCGCCGAGGCTACCATCCGCCCGCACGACTCGGTGACACGGCACCTGCGGCGCATTAGGGTTTCGCTTCAGCGCTTGCCCAACTGCCTGGGCGCTCTTGATACCGAGCCATTCCGCCATCTGTCGGTAGCTCACCACTTTTCCCGCGGGAACACGGCCAAGCGCCTCATAGACGCGCGATTCAAAGTCGGTGATGGATCGGCTCACAGGGCGATGAGATAAATACGATCAAGCCGCCCGATTGCGCAGCAGGGCAACCATCACACCCTGGATCACCAACTCGCGAGCTGGCACCAGATCAGGAAACTCCTCGTTTTCGGCGCGCAGGAATGGTTTTCCTCCTTCAATCACGTAGCGTTTGAGCGTCGTTTCTCCATCGATCAAAGCCGCCACAATGTCGCCCTTTCTCGGTTCGCGGAATTCCATGATCACGAGATCGCCGGGAACAATGTGAGCGTCGATCATTGATTCACCACGAACTTTGAGCGCAAATGTCTTCGCATTTCGAGGAATGCCCAGGGTGCCGATATCAATCGAGAGACAGCCTTCCTGCTCTTGCTCCTGAGCCTCGCTCATCCCGGCAGCGATATGGCCGTAGACGGGAACATCCATGATCTCTTCGCGATCAAGCTCATCAACGAAGACCAGAGCGCGCGCCTTGTTCGGCATGCGCTGGATCACCCCCTTGCGCTCAAGCGCGCGGAGATGGCTGACGGCGGCCGTCTGACTGGCAAATCCGAAGTGCGCTTGGATCTCCCGAGTCGAAGGCATGATGCCCGACTCGTAGTGCTCCTTCTTCAAAAAGTCGTAAAGTTCTTGCTGACGCTTCGTGAGATTTGCATTCATGAAGTTGATTGAACACTGTCCTTCTGAACAATTCAACTAAAATGTTACGAAGGCTTTTGGGAGGTCCCTCCAGGCAACCAGCCTACCAGGTGAAGATTTCCCTGCCGAAACGAGAATTTCCGTTTGCGAGAACTGCTAGTTTTGATTCACTAGCGCCTGTGATTAGATTGCACCTTTCTCTGCTCCTTGTTACCGCTTCGCTGGTATTCAGCTCTTGTGGCACCAAGCCTTTGCCAAGCGACGAAGTTCGCCGCCCCGAGGTATTCACCCCGCCCGTGGTGGACCCAGCTCCCGCCGAACCGGCAACCAGCTACAATCGGCTATCTTCGCCCACAAGAGCAGTGCCTCGCCCTCCTGTCGGGCCTCCTGCAGTCGCCGCTCAACGGGTGATCGTCCTTGACGCCCTAACCGGCCGACCACTCTACACCAAAAATGCCGATCAGCGCTGCGCCGTCGCCAGCACGCAGAAGTTGCTGACCGCCCTCACAGTAATGAAGTCGGGGAGCGTCAGCGATCCTGTTACCATCACCAGCTCCGATACCAGAGTTGAACCCAGCAAGCTCTATTTGAAGCCGGGCGAGACCTACACTCGCCGCGACCTGCTCAAGGCTCTCATCGTCAAGAGTGGCAATGACGTGGCAAAAGCACTCGCGCGGGACGTTGGTGGCTCGGAAGCCTCTTTCATGTCCATGATGAATGCCCACGGGCGCTCGATCGGGATGACAAATTCGAATTTCGTCAATCCCCACGGGCTCACCGAACCTGGCCAATACTCCACTGCCCGCGACATCGGTCTCTGCGCCCTCGTTGCCTACCGCCAGCCGCTCCTGCGCTCCTACATGGCAACGACCTCCTACACCTTCCGCCGGCCAAGTGGTGCGACCAAACCACTGAAAAACACCAACCGACTTCTGCGCAACGAAACCTGGGTCACAGGAATGAAGACTGGCACCACCAACCTGTCTGGTCGCTGCTTGGTATCCGCTGGCCAGCACAATGGAGCCCACGTGATTGTCGTCGTTCTCAAGAGCACCTCATCCAGCGTGTGGAACGACTCAGAGAAGCTCCTTAACTGGGCCCTCCAGCGCTAATCGGTCCTATTTTCGCAATGACAAACCGCAGCCCGGCCCAAGACCTTGAAGCACTCTCCGGCCAGGACCTGCGGCGCAAGCTCAGGCCCCTGAACTCCAGTCAAGGGGCCATCGTCGAGTCCGGCGGACGCTCCCTGATCAACTTCGCGGCAAACGACTACCTCGGCTTCGCCAATGAACCCGAGCTAATCGACACCTTCCAGACCGCCATCGGCCAGTGGGGCGTCGGCTCGGGCAGCTCGCGTCTACTCTCTGGTTCACAGCCGCCACATCATGAACTGGAAGAGCGCATCGCGGCGCATAAGGGGACCGCACGAGCGCTCTCATTTAGCTCTGGTTACGCCGCTTCGGTTGGCACTTTGAGCGCCCTGCTCGGGCCCGATGATTGGGTCATTCTCGACAAACTCTCCCATGCTTCGCTGATCGACGGCGCGCGTTTGAGTGGGGCCAAGCTTCGAATTTTTCCTCATAATCGGATCGATAAACTCGAAGACTTGCTGAAAAAAGCGCAGCTCGCGCGCAAGCCGGATTCGCGTGTGATCGTCGTGACCGAGGGGATTTTCAGCATGGATGGCGATGCCTGCCCTCTATCAGAGATCGTGAGACTAAAGGATGAATACGGTGCCTGGTTGCTCTTGGATGAAGCCCATTCCTATGGCGTCTTTGGAAAAGAAGGAGCTGGACTTGCCAGTGAGCTGGGTCTCGGCAATCACATCGAATTACAGCTTGGCACCTTCAGCAAAGCAGCCGGCCTCTCGGGGGCTTACCTCGCCGCAAGCTCTGACCTCGTTGAGCTGCTCATTAACCGCGCGCGCTCCTTCATCTACTCGACTGCCCCACCGCCCGCCCTCGCCGCAACCGCCTGCCGCGCCATCGATCTGCTTGCTAGCAATCTGGGAAATTCCCGCCGCCAACAGTTGAGCGAACTCCGAAAGGAATTCACCAAACTCACCGGTATCGCGAC
>CAXIBU010000111.1:0-10140 GCA_964021555.1 uncultured Verrucomicrobiales bacterium
CCTCACTAACATGACTGGGATAGTTGCCATCAACCCCCTCATCGACTGGAATGAACTCCACCTTCAAGCGACCTTGCTCGAAGGACTTTGGAGCAAACCCACGGCACCAGCAGCGAACGTGGACTGGCGATTCAGTGCAGCGGGCAATGCTAGCGACCAAAGTTGCGTGAGCTTGGTATGCATTGGCGTCAGTTGAAATAGCCAATTTAATCATATTCTGATAAAAACACTCCGTTTACCTTCACTTTGGATATTTTACTTGGAAAGCCTTCCTTGCAGCTTCGGCAGAATCCTGATCATTCTTCAGCCAGAATGAATGAACTTGGACTGCATAGCGTCGACGGATGACATCGTCACTAAAACTATCCAAGAAGCTCCACGCATCAAAAAAATCTTCAGCCTGCAATTTCACCTCAATTGAACAAGCTATTGCGGTATTCCAACGAACATCTGCAGGCCCATTTTGGAGACCTATATCGACCCAAGACTGGAAAAAATCGGCATCCATCTTTTGAACCCTCATTAAAGCCTCAACGAGATAAATCTCATAAAACCCACAGCTCTCAAGATACTCAATAAGCTCCTTATCATGCCCACCGCCTTGCCAATTCTTGTAAAGTGCACGCCTACACTTGACCACCAAGTGCCGAAGATCACGAGGAAACAACTCGTCAACTTTTGGGAAATCTGCATATTCATCTAACTGGTCGATAATCTCAGGGACTAGCTCCACGTAATTCCCTGATTTTGCATATTCAAAAAAATCGTGAACTGCCCGCACTGGTTCCTCCTTCAAAAGCGTCTCACAGCGCCCTAAATGAACATATCGACCCGCAACACTACTTTTCTTCGCCGTAAGAAGATCATTGACCTTTAACGAATCCGATTGAGAAATTCGGCCAAGCGATCGGAAAAACTCTTTTTCGAAATCGCTAGAAATGAAGTGAATTTCTAGGCATTTGTCGACTCCCTTCGAAAGCAACCTTCGAGACAATTCGTCAAGACGAGCGCGATCACATTCTAGCCCAGTCCACTCTTTTTCAAATAGCAATATTTCGTCAATAATATCACTACCTTCTTCTATAGAAGAAAAGTCACCATAGGATTTTTCGCCCAGATCATTCCCTTTATCGCCCTCGCACGAAAACAATAATGGGGTGACAGCTATCAAGAATACGTTTCTAAGACGATTTGAATGCATTGACTGAAAAACCAACATAACACAAGTCACGACCACCAATTAATTCCTTACATTTGCCCCATACACTCTAGAGAGTGTCTTGAGCAATTCTGGGTCAGTTTGCTCGTTCATAATCTCCTTTGCTTTCCTGATATCCTTACGGGCTACGTATCTGAAAGCTCTGGTAATCACTTGTATTCGAGCATCATATTCCTGAGGGATTTCTGTAGCCCATTGGTAAAACGCGACCGGATCTCCTACATCATCGTATCCCAAATACTCAAGGGAGGAGTTTATGCGCTCTGTATCTTCGAGGTCAATTAAAAGATTTACATACTCAATCGCTTTCTCTGATTGCTTAGACTTCTCCAGACGAAGCACAATTTCTGAGTCCTTGAACTTTCTCAGGCTTGGAGGGAGTTTATCCACTTCCAATAGCGCTTCACTAACGGGAGCCTCTGGGTCATACTGAACGCTCTCCTTAATTGCGCCTTCTAATAAATCGTGATCATCATAGGCATTTATCCGTGCCTGAAGCCATTCGTCTTTATCTTCCTCGGCCAGAGAACCATAAGCTTTACGTAATGAACTGGACAGTAGCCTGCTGAGGTTTCTGTCGAATTGATGATTAGCCAAAATTTTCAAGTCATCGGTAGATTGACTTTCAAAAATATCCCTAAGTAGGGCGGCCCCGTAGTGAGCTCCAAATATGAGGTCCATTTTGGATAGCGTATCAGTTTGAAGCTCTGTGGTATCAAAGTTTTCGACCAACGTTTCAAGTATCTTAATCTGGTCAGATTGAGCTAAACCCTGCATCGAATCTAATATTTCAACAATCTGGTCCGAACTTAAATCGGAACAATGTTCCGCGAGGTATTCTATATCGGATTCCTCACACACTCGAGTTTTTGCCCACCTCTTCGAAAGCTTATCTACATGATACCCGACAGGGGCACGACGAACCGGGGAACTGACCTTAGCAGATGACGTCACCTTTTCTTCGCTAGCTTCGTGTTGATTTTCACACGAACCGAGAATAGCGACCAAAAGGAAAGAAATTATCGACCTTTTCAAAAAGCACAATTCATCACTTAAAGTTTTCATGGGTTCTCCCGAACGTCAATTTGAAGTTCATACATCAGGAATCCATTATCTTGGAAAGAAAACGCGTCAAAATCAATTGATAACTTATGATCGAACCATTCCGCAACAATTAGTGAGTTATTTTCTTGAACCTGATCTTTAGAAATAACGTTCCCAGCCAGTTCTTGTGAGCCGATTGTCACAACACCTGAGCTTGCGTTAATCGAGGAATTTTCGATTGCGTTTAACTCACACCCGGGAAGTTTCGTCATTCCCTTACTCGAGAGAAATGCGTTCTTTTCCGCTGCATTCATTGGAGTATTCTGATTATTTGAATGCCAGAAAACGTCGGATGTGACTTTCAATTCGATGTTATTTGACGATGCAATTCGTCCAAACAAACAACCGACAACATGGACTGTTAAGGTCGCTTGAATCTCGATGACATATGTCGCCCCATCATAAAAAAAGTCTTCAGTGCGCGAAATTGTTTCGGATTCAATGTCACTCAAATATTTCATCTCAAAACCAGGAGGCAATGTCGATGACGGCGGAGTAGTTGCGAACGTTGTTTGGCCTGTCGTCCCGAGAGGATCTTGCGTAGTCTGTTGCCCTCCCCCCCCACCATCCGCCTTTACCAGTCCGGATAATAAGTGCGGGCTACCTAAAGCTAACGAAGTTAAAACTGACTTTTTCAAGAAGTCCCGGCGGTTATTATTTTCTGGATTTGGATTCATAGCAAGAGGGCCTGATTTGGATCTTGCTATTACCATTGACAGGGGGGGGGGGGCGATCTGTCAACGCTTTTATATGAGTTGGACAGACCATTTCCCGGTGCTAGGTGAAGACTTGCTTGATAGATACAGGGAAAACCGAAGTTCTGAGGACGTCGGATTTTTTGAAGAATGCTTCGGGATTGAGCGAATTATCGAGCCGCAAAGATCTAAGGCTCAATCAGAAGCAGGCGAAACGCGCCACGTAGTGAGTGCGACCTTGTTCTGGAAACATGTTGACGAGAAGGACCCTGATCTCCCTACACCAACCCTTGAAACGCTAATCGATGCGCAACGCATGGGGCTGGTCAAACGTTTCGCCCCTTGGAAGGCTTATGTGGACCCCTTGATGATACATACCCCCGGCGCGGTGGAGCGACACCCCGAGGTGGAATTTCGTTTGTATCTGGCAAATGATCTCGAGTTTTTAGTGCCCGATCTGACCACGCTCGGGTGGACGATTTATCTGATGAAAGGTTCATCCATCCGCTATTGCCCCGGCGGATTTTGGAGATTCCTTCCCTTGGAAGATCCCGATTGCATCGTGACGGTGATCGATACGGATCGCATGAACGAGGTCGATCACGAAATCCGCCGCACCGAGGCGATGCACGCCGCCGGCCTGGGTCTGTGGCGGGTGCCGGGCTATTACAATTCCGACTTTTCCAAAGAGGTGCGATACCGCCCCCTCTTGGGCGGGCATTTTGGCGCGAGGGGAGGTTTCCCGGTTCGGGAGCTGATTGAATGTTTCGTCTGGCACTGGCAACAAGGCACCCTGCCCTCGACCGTTCAAGTCCCCGGCTTGGGGGAAAGGCCCATCATGTTCGCCAACTGGCCCAACTACGGGTTCGACGAATGGTTCCAGTTGGCAGGCCTATATCCAAGGTTGGTCCAAGGCGGCACCCTGAGCTTCATCCCCAGCGATGCCCGATCACTCTTCCTCCCCATGGACATCGAATACTGCACTTGGGCGAATCCACGCAGTGAGATTGTCTGGTGCTGAGGGCCTGCTTGGTCCAATACCAGCCCCCTGAGGCCAATCGTGCGAACTTGGAAGTTCGCGGTCCATTTTTTTCGAGGCACTTCAGAAAATTCGCGAGTCCAAGTTGAACTCTTGCCCTGAGGTATTGGGCATGGAGCCGTGGAGGAAGCTTACGAATCGGGCCAGGTCTTCGGGTTTATTAAGACGGCCCAGGTGATTGAGGTGTTTGACTTGGTCGAGCCTCTCCGCGGTGACGTCCTTGGTGAATTTGGTTTCGATGAATCCGGGCATGACGAGGTTGACGCGAATGTCTCGTCGTCCCCACTCCTGCGCTAGAGACTTGGTGAGCCCTTCGAGACCCGCCTTGGCCGCGGCGTAGGCCACCTGGCCGATTGGCGGGCGCTTGGCGGAGAAGGAACCAATGAAGATGAGACTCCCGCCTTTTTTCAATCGCTTGCCTAATTGGCGAGCGCAGCGAGCCGCTCCGGTGAGGTTGACCTCCAGCACATGATCCCATGAAGCTTCCGGCATCCTCGCCAGCAAACGGTCGTCCGCACAGCCGGCATTGCAGATGAGGAGGTCGATTTTCTCCAATCCGCTGGCGTAGGCGGCGACCGAATTTTCATCCGCGACATCGAGCTCCTGCCTTCCTGGGGCGAGCACTTCCATCCCGAGTTGCTTCAGTTCACTGTGAATCGCCGTGGCGAGTTCCCCCGCCCCGCCTGTGATCAGTGCCCGCTCTATCGCTTCCATGCGCCCGAGCCTGCCACCACGACCTCGAAAGCGCCAGTAAGGATTACCTGTGACACCACTCAAGTTTTCGCTGGAAAGGCGCACCAATGGGGCCTAATCAAGTGCCCATGGCACTGATCAACGAAAACTTCCTCAAGCTGAAGGCTGGCTATCTCTTCCCCGAGATCGGCCGCCGCGTCTCCCATTACACTCAAACCAATCCCGACAAGGCTTCTCAGCTGATCAAATGCGGGATCGGCGATGTCACCGAGCCCCTTCCCCTCGCCGTGCGCGAGGCGATGCATGAGGGCGTCAATGAACAGGGCGACTCCGCCACCTTCAAGGGCTACGGCCCTGAGCAGGGCTACGAATTTCTTCGCGAAGCGATTGCCCAGAATCAGTTTGCCGCCCGCGGCATCGACATCAGCGCCGATGAGATCTTCGTCTCCGACGGCTCCAAATGCGATACTGGCAACATCCTCGACATCTTCGGCAAGGGCAATCGCATCGCCATCACCGATCCGGTCTACCCGGTCTACGTCGACACCAATGTCATGGCTGGAAATACCGGCGAGGCGGATGAGAGCGGCCGTTTCGAAGGGCTGGTCTACCTTCCCTGCACGCCAGCGAATTCCTTTGTTCCTGAGATCCCCGAGGAGAAAGTCGACCTGATCTACCTGTGCTACCCGAATAACCCCACTGGCACCGTCGCTAGCCGCGAGCAGCTGAAGGCATGGGTCGATTACGCGCTCAAGCACGATTCCATCATCCTCTTCGATGCCGCCTACGAGGCCTTCATCCAGGATCCGGAAATTCCCCACTCCATCTTCGAGATCGAGGGCGCCCGCGATTGCGCGATCGAATTCCGCAGTTTCTCCAAGAACGGCGGTTTCACTGGCGTGCGCTGCGCCTACACGATCATTCCCAAGACTCTCACCGCCAAGACGACTGACGGCGAAGCGGTCGAACTGCACAAGCTCTGGGGCCGACGTCACAGCACCAAGTTCAACGGAGCCTCCTACCCCGTTCAGAAGGGAGCCGCTGCGGTTTTCTCTCCCGAAGGAAAGGCCCAGGTCTCCGCGCTCATCGAGCACTACATGGGCAATGCCAAGTTGCTTCGCGAGGCTTGCCAATCCGTCGGGCTCGCCGTCTACGGTGGCGAAAATGCGCCCTACGTCTGGGTCGCTTGCCCCGAGGGTGTCGGCAGCTGGGAAATGTTCGACCGCATGCTCGAAGAGGCACAAGTCGTTGTCACCCCTGGCGCTGGATTTGGCGCGGCTGGTGAAGGGTTCTTCCGCATCTCCGCCTTCAATTCCCGGGCCAACGTCGAGGAAGTCTGCAAACGACTCAAGGCCAAGCTCGCCTAATTCCATTGAGTAAATCAAAAGAGACAAATCGCCGGAGCAATTCGAATAAGACCGCATAAGACCCCCCAAAAAAAACCTCGATTTGTCTCTTTTGAATTGGGAGATGGTATAGATCATGAAAGTTCGACTCTTCCTCACCTCGCTCGGCCTGGGCCTCGGCCTTCTCCTGCCCTCGTGCAAAGAATCCGAGGCACCCACGACTGAGCCATCAGCCCCAGTCGGTCAGGTAGAGGAAGAGCTCGAGCTCTTTAGCGAGACGCGCCCGCTCATGGGCACTGAATTTACCATTCACGTCTACGCACCGAATCGATTGTCCGCCATCAAGGCCATTGATAATGCCTTTGAGATTGCCGCCGACATCAATCAGGCGGCCTCGGACTACGACGAAAATTCGGAGCTGAGCAAACTCAACGCAGCGCCCCACGGAGAGCCCATTGCGATCAGCAAGCTCCTCGGCGACCTGCTCTTTGAGAGCCTCGTCATCGCCAATATCACCGAAGGGGCCTATGACCCGACTCTCGGGCCAATGACCTTGCTCTGGCGCAAGTCACGCCGCAGCAAGACCCTCCCAAGCCCCGAGGAGCTCGCCGCAGCCAAGGCGGCCTCCGGCTACCAGAACCTCGAGCTCAGCAAGGACCGGCTCAGTGTCACCAAGAAGGTTCCGAACATGCGTCTCGACCTCGGCGGGATCGCCAAGGGCTTCGCGGCCGAGCAAATGTATCGCGTCCTGGAATATTACGAGCTCCCCAGGAGCTCGGTCATGGCTGGGGGCGACCTGCGTGTCGGGGACCCGCCCCCGGGCGAAACCCAATGGCCGATGGCGGTCCGTCACCGCTACGGCAACGAACAGAACGTCGACAACTTCAAGCAGCTGGCGGCTTCAACCTCCGGTGACCTATACCAATTCGTCGAGATCGATGGCGTTCGCTATTCCCACCTCATCGACCCCCGCACGGGCCTGGGCATCACCAAGGCCGTGAGCGTGACCGTTTTTGCCAAAACAGCCACCCTCAGCGACCCTCTCGCCACCGCCCTATGCATTCTCCCTGAAGCAGAAGGGCAGAAGGTCGCTAAGAAGTTCGAAAAGGTGCAAGTCCTCTACTCCGAGGCCAAAGATGACTCAAAAAAGCCATCAAATTGAAATATCTCCCCCCATCCCAGCGTTTCTCTGGCAAGCCGAGGGGAAATCACCTACTCTGGCAGGAATCTTAATTACGTATCATGAACCCGAATACTCATAGACGAACCATCCTCAAAGCCGGCGCGGCCGGTGCCGCCATCATCGGCATGCCCACCATCGCTTCCGCTCAGGATGTCGCCAAAGGTAAATTGAAGATTGGTCTCATTGGTTGTGGTGGTCGCGGCACTGGCGCGGCTTTCCAGGCCATGAATGCCTCAGACGACAACGTCTTCTGGGCTGTGGCGGATGTTTTTCAAAATCGTGTCGATGCCGCCGAGCAGAAACTCAAGAACACCTACGGCGATCGCGCCCAGATCACCCCGGGTCGCAAATTCGTCGGTCTGGACGCCTACAAAAAACTGATTGGTGAATGTGACGTCGTTCTCATCGCAGGCCCTCCGGGTTTTCGCCCACAGCACCTCCGCGCCGCCATCGAGGCGGGCAAGCACGTCTTTGCCGAAAAGCCGATGGCCGTCGACATGGCCGGCGTCAAATCCGTCCTCGAAAGTGCCAAGCTCGCCAAACAAAAAGGCGTGTCCATCCAGCACGGCTTCTGCTGGCGCTTCGCTCCCGGCGTTCGCGCTGGCATGCAGCAGGTGCACGAAGGAACCATCGGCGACATTCGCTCGGTTTACGGCACCTATCTCGCCTCGCCACCCAAGGTCATCATGGCTGCCAACAAACGCCCGGCTGGCATGTCTGATGTCGAGTGGCAGGTCATGAACTGGATCAACTTCCGCTGGCTCTCCGGCGGCCCTCTCCTTGAGCAAGCCATCCACACCGTCGACAAAGTCGGCTGGGCCATGAACGACGTCGCACCAATCGCAGCAGTCGCCACCGGCGGCCGGCTCCGTGATGACGATGGCGGCAATATCTACGATCACTACAACATCGCCTACGAGTATCCCAATGGGGTCTTCGCTCACGTCGGTCAGCGACAGTTCCACAAGGCTCATCGCGAGACCACTGACCGGATCTTCGGCTCAAAAGCAACATTCGTCGGCCCTGGCCGCCCGGTCATCTTTGGTGGCGCGAAGTGGCGCTACTCCGCCGAAAAAGGCCAGGAGCAGAACATGTATCAAGTCTGCCACAACGAATTTTTTGCTGCGATCAAGGAAGGCAAGGTCATCAACACTGGTGAATACATGGCCAATTCCACCGCTCTCGCCATCCTCGGCCGCGAGGCCGCCTACACCGGCAAGCGCCTCACTTGGGATGAGCTGTGGAAATCCGATCAAGACCTCGCTCCTGACGACCTCAAGTGGGATGCCTCCTTCCCGGTCGATCCGATCCCACGCCCGGGTTCCTACAATCTGGCCTGAGCAACCAAACTTCTTTGCAAAGGCGGGCCATCAGTCAACCACTGGTGGCCCGTTTTTCACCAACCCATCCCACCACGTTTCATATGAACCGCATTTTCTCACCTCTCGGCCTCGGCACCTTGGCGCTCCTATTCGTCTCATGCTCTCAAGAGCCCCCCATGATGACCACCGAGGCACGCGCAATCCTCGACCGAGGGGCCTACCTCGAAGAGCTTAGCCAGGACCTCGCCAAATCTAAGGCCTCCGAGGGCGATAAAATCGTTCTACCCAACGAGGACCTCTTCAAAACGACCAAGAAGATCGCCGCAGTCATCGGTCAAGAAGTCGATGAGCCTGAGGACCCTCAGGCCATGGAAGACTATGTGGTCAAAGTCCCGCTCGCTGACGATGCCGAGCTCTCCATGAAGCCGATCCCTGGCGGTAGCTTCAAGATGGGCAGCGCCGCGCCCGACGCGAAACCTGATGAAGGCCCTCAGGTCGAAGTTCAGCTCGATCCCTTCTGGATGGGCGAATTCGAGATCACCTGGGATCTTTACAAGCACTTCATGGATAATACGGAAGTGGGCCACAACCAATCTGGCGGACGCAACAAGTCCGGCACTTGGGACCTCGATGGCGAACGCATGACCCACGAGGCTCCGAATTTCGCAACGGGCAAGCCACTGCCCACCATGATCACCCAGCCAACCCCACCCTACGTTCCGATGAACTTGGAAATGGGTAACGGCTATGCCGACGGCTTCCCTGCGATCGCCATGAGCCACTATGCCGCATCCAAATTCTGTGCCTGGCTCAGTGCCCAGACGGGGCATTTCTACCGCCTGCCGACCGAGGCCGAGTGGGAATACGCCTGCCGCGCCGGAACCGATACCGCCTATTCCTTCGGTGACGATTCCGCACAATTGGAAGAGTATGGCTTCTTCGTCGATAATGCTGAGTTCAACGGTGGCTCCGGACTGGAGGAATACTCCAAGACAGGGCAGAAAAAGCCGAATGCCTGGGGCCTTCATGACATGCACGGCAACGTCGCCGAGTGGACCTTGGACGCCTACGACCCCGACTACTACAAGAGCTTGGGCGATAAGGCCGTCAACCCTTGGAACAAACCAGTCAACCGCTACCCACGAGTCGTTCGTGGCGGCACTTTCGAAGACCCGGCAGAGGCACTCCGCTCCTCTGCCCGTCGCGGCTCCGATCCCAGCTGGAACATGACCGATCCACAAATCCCCAAAAGCATCTGGTATCTCACCGATGGCCGTTTCGTCGGCTTCCGTGTGGTCCGCCCACTGAAGGTCCCGACACCTGAGGAAATGCATGTCTACTGGAACACCGGCCCAGGCACCCCTGCCGAGTAAAGCCTATCACTCAACCTTTTCAGAATGCCCTTTAGCCTAGCCTGAAGGGCATTTTTATTTCCGATGCGAATATACTGTTAGAGTAATTTCAGAAAACCACTTGCGAAGCTTCAGTTCTGTGCAAACTTATAACTGTTATGATTAATACACTACACGACCTTTATAT
>CAXIBU010000112.1:0-10037 GCA_964021555.1 uncultured Verrucomicrobiales bacterium
GGAAAGACCAACATCAAGAGGCCCACACCGAAGAAGCTCATGGGCTCTGAGCCCGCTATCAACGAAGGAATCAGCACCAGCAGTGCGACCAGGAAAAGTCCACCCACCACGATCCCTTCAGCAAATTCCTGGCGCGTCAGTGCCAATCGGGCTCGGCGCAGCGGCAAGATGCACAGTGTCGCGAGACCACGTGACACGTAGCTAAACATTGCAAAAGTCATGTAGAGCGCCATCAGCGCCCAGACTAGGTTACTCGAAATCCCACCAGCTATCGAGCTAGCGACCCGATAGACCACGTAGGCACCGATGAAAAACATCGTTCGCTTCCCTTGGCTCAGCATCAACATCTTCTCCGAGTAGGTCAGAAACGCCCGGTAAAGAGGGCTCCTCGCTCGATAGGCCTCCAACATTCCATGCCGCGCGTAGTCTAGGTTCGGATTGAGCCTCAGGGATTCCTCGAAATGCCGCATCGCAGCAGGCAAATTCCGGTTCCTCAATTCGACATAGCCGAGGTTCGCATGAGCAAACGCATCGTTCGGCTCTTCCGCCAGGCGCGCCGATGCCACTGAGGCGGATTCACTACCACGGCCTTGATGATGCAGCAGAATCGATAACAAATTCAGCGCCACTTCATCATCGGGATTGATACTCAGAGCCTTCCTAAAGTCACTTTCCGCCTCAGCAAATTGGCTCAGGGACATCCGCGCTCGGCCTCTCGCAATCCAGGCCTCCTCCTCATCAGGATCCAGTGCAATCGCCTCCTCAGCGACGGCCACCGCCTCCTTAGCTCGATCCATACCGATCAAAATGGTGGCCTTTTTCGCGAAAAACGGCGCGAATGGGTAGCTCGCAATGGCCCGATCAATGACCTCAAGCGCTTCCTTATCCCGCGCATCCTGCAGCTCGAGACTAATCGCCAATCCAAACAACAAAAACGGCTCATCAACTTGGCTAGCCAAGGCCCCACGAAAGGCATGCTCAGCTTCCACTGGCCGGCCGCGCTCAAGCAGCATCCAAGCGTGCTGGGCTTGAGAATCTTCGGGCTGGGTATTCATTACTTCTTGATCCCAAGGTAGCTCAGCACCTCGTCGTAAAGGCCGCCTTGATTGGCGTAGAGCGCATAGTTCCGAGCGGATTCGAACCATGCCTTGGTCGTCGCGCGATGCAGCTTCGCCGCCTTGAGCAAATCCTTCGTCCCCAGCGGAATGACTTTCCCGGTTTTCATCGCTTGGGTCAGAACGGATTCCGTTGCGATATCAAAGACGGCCTTCAAATCCGCTCCCGAGAATTGCGCTGTTTTGTTCGCCAGCTTTCTGAAATCCAGCACGTCCGTCGGCTTCTCCTCGGCCATGATTTCGAGGATCGTCGCACGCGCCGGCTCGTCTGGGGGTGGAACAAATAGGGTGCGATCGAAGCGACCAGGACGCCTGAAAGCAGGATCAATATGCCACGGCGCATTGGTCGCCCCAAGGATCAGAATGCCATCGTTGTTTGCCGTCCCGCCATCCATTTCAGCGAGCAGCTGATTGATCAGGCTACGCCCGGCACTTTGCCTGAGATCCTTGCGATCAGCGGCCAAGGCATCGACCTCGTCAAAGAACAGGACGCATGGTGCATTGGCACGAGCGTATTCAAAAACCGCGTGCAAGTTCTTCTCACTGTTTCCGATATACATATCGAGAATGTCGTGGAGCCCCAGACAAAGGAAATTCGCCTCGATCTCGCCAGCGGTCGCACGGGCCAACATCGTCTTGCCGCAGCCCGGAGGGCCATACATGAGGACGCCCCCTCCGATTTTCTTCCCGTAGGCCTTGAACAGATCCGGATTATTCATCGGGTGCAGCACCTTCATCCGGATCTCCTCCTTCAGCGCCTCCATCCCTCCGACTTTGGCAAAATTGATATCCGGCCGCTCCGCCTGAGCAAAGGCCGGCAGCTCCGGCCCAGCCCCACCCGAAAATTCGCTCCACTCTTGATCCCCAAATCCGTCATCGTCACGGATCGGCCCCTGACTCGTCGTCGCCATCCGCTGTGGCGGCTCGGATTCCCGACCCGAAACCGGAATCCTCAAGCTCTCAGCCAACTTGGCATCCATCAAATTACGATCCAATTTGATCGCCCGCTCGTAGGCACTGATCGCACCTCCCCTATCCTGATCATCCGCCAAAATTCGCGCATGCAAGAGATGGCCCTGCCCGTGCTGCGGTCGCGTCGAAAGGAACTCCTCAATCCGCACCACCGCCAGCGACAGATCACCCAGCGCATGCAGCACCCCCACCAGCCCGAGCTGCGCCACTTCCGACTGCGGATTCAAACGACAGACCCGCTCATAAGCTTCCCTCGCCTCATCAAGTTCCCAATTCTCCATGCATGCCTTCGCAAAAAGCATCAACAAAGGCTCATTATCCGGGCTAGCCGCAAGAGCCGCCCGCAAGGCATCCAAATCGTCCATGCCCGCATCATTGCCAAAGCCCCTCTCCCCCGACCAGCCGAAAATCAACTGCCCTACGAATGCAGCAAAAGCACCTACCCTCAATTGGTAGACACCTCTGAGAGCCTCGTAGTCGAAATCTGCCGGGCGATTTCTCCCAAATCCTGGTCAAAGCCGCCAAACTCAAGCCGAGAGATAGCGGTATTTTTCACCATTTCATCGGACCCGAAAGTCTGGAAAAGGTGCTCGGGCTTCCTGCACTGGCCTAACTAAGCCACAAGCAAGGGAGCTATCTGCCGGACGGAGACCTCATTAAGGCTGACGTCGGCCTCGATCTGCTCATCGAGAAGGCCCTCGAAGAGCTCAGCGGTCACCTCGAGCTCATTGAGCACCGAAATGTGGCGAGCGCTGCGGTAGCCGGCGATCAGATGATTGCCAAGACGCTGCGCACAGCTCAACAGACCCGCATCATAGACGCCCTCTTCCGCATCATCGGCCAAGAGTTCATCCATACGCTCGAAAATTCGCTCCACCGTCACCGACTTTGCCCTCGCCGTCGGTATTTCGAGTGATTCACAGATCTCCTGCAGCGAGATCTTTTGTTGATCCGCCAACTCGGCCTGGCTAATCAACCAAGCCTCAAGCTCAGGAGACTCCACCACATCCGCCATCTGCGGGAAAAATTCGCCGACTTGGCTAACAGCGGCATACAAATCAATAATTTCGTCCTCCAAGAGGTCCAGTCGCGTTTTCATTCTTAGTCTTGTTCAATAGTTTAATTAGACTCCCCGGCACAAAGGAGCGGAGAGACACCAAGGAAATCCCACCAAGCGGGGATCTCACCGCCATAATCAAGGTGATCCACGACGTTGTGGCCCCAGACGGCGGAAAAACGTAAGCCGACTTTCCACGCTGTCAAACGACCCCAGCAAATTTTTCTAAAATCTCCTAAAAGTGAGAATATTGGTAGGAACTTCTGCGGATTATCCTAGTGAGTGAGGTAGGATGAACTCTTCCCAGGCCAATGCTGCCCACCAATGCTGAGTATCCTAAAAACGCCACCAAAATTACCAAGCAAAGAGTCGCTATGTAATCAATGTCCTCTGATTGCTTAACGACACTTTGACTTTTGCTTGACCGAGCAAAAAAATACCCCGAACAGGAATCGAACCTGTATCTAAGCTTTAGGAGAGCCTCGTTCTATCCATTGAACTACCGGGGCGTGAGTGGGTGGTGTGGAGATGACTTAGGGAATTGACCTGGGAAGGGCAATTCAAAAGCGAATCACATGGTGCCGTAGGCGAGCATGGCATCGGCGACTTTAACGAAGCCTGCGATGTTGGAGCCGTCCACGTAGTTGACCGGGCCCTTGTCCTTGGTGCCAAATTCGACGCATTTGTCGTGGATGTTGCTCATGATGTTCTGCAAGCGGTCGTCGACTTCGTCGCGGCTCCATTGGATGCGCAGGGCATTCTGGCTCTGTTCCAGACCTGAGACCGCGACCCCGCCGGCATTGGCCGCCTTGCCCGGGGCGAAGAGAATTTCGTTCTGGTGGAAACAATCGACCGCCTCCTGGGTGCAGGGCATGTTGGCACCTTCGCAGACGGCGATGATGCCGTTGTCTGCCATGGTCTTGGCTTCTTTGCCATTCAGCTCGTTCTGCGTGGCACACGGGAGGGCGACATCCGCCTCGATCCCCCAAGGATCGGCGCCTTCATGGTATTCGCAGCCAAATTCGTCGGCATAATCCTTCACTCGGCCCCGCTTCTCTTCCTTGAGCACGCGGAGAAATTCGAATTTATCGCCTGAAATGCCGTCGGGATCGTGAATCGTGCCCGAGGAATCGGAGGCGGTGATGGGGATCGCCCCCAGTTGATTGAGTTTCTCAATCGCGTAGAGCGCCACGTTACCAGAACCGGAGACCAGCGCCTTCTTGCCATCGAGGGATTCGCCGGCTTGCTCAAGGATGTGGCGTAGGAAATACACCGCACCATAGCCAGTGGCCTCCTTGCGCCCGTGACTGCCACCGAAGCTCAGCCCCTTGCCAGTCATGATCCCAGCGAAGCGGTTTTCCAAGCGCTTGTATTGACCGAAGAGCGCGCCAAGCTCTCGAGCACCCACGCCGATGTCCCCCGCTGGCACGTCGACATCTTCGCCGATGTGACGGTGTAATTCGACCATCATGGCCTGGCAGAATCGCTGCACTTCGCGGTCGCTTTTGCCCTTCGGATTGAAATCGGCACCGCCCTTGGCACCACCCATCGGCAGACCCGTTAACGAGTTTTTGAAGGTTTGCTCAAAGCCGAGGAACAGTAAGGTATCCAGCTGCAATCCCTTGGTGAATCGCAGTCCGCCCTTGTATGGTCCGATGCTGTTATTGAACTGCACCCGCCAGGCGCGGTTAGCGCGGATGTTGCCTTGATCGTCTTCCCAGGTGACCCGAAATTGAATGACCCGATCCGGCTCGGTCATTCGCTCCAAAATGTTAGCATCATCGTATTTCGGATTGTCGTTTAAGAACGGGAAGAGCGAATGAGCCACCTCACAAACCGCCTGCCGAAAATTCTCCTGCCCGGGGTTGCGGCGGTCGAACCCAGCCATGAAATCGTCAATTTTGGTGCGGTTATATTTGGTCATTTCGCACTCTATCACATTCCCCGTTTTCCGCTCTGCTAGAATTTGAAAATTTGGTTGGCGCTAGAAATCGCTCAGTGTAGGAATATCTGTATGAAATCTTTCTGGTTAGGGGTCCTGGTCATTTCTTCAGTCCAGGCAAGCCCCTTCGAACTCGTCGCGACCCACACGGGTGATAAATGGGAACGGGATACCTTCCCAATTGGCAACGGCAGTCTGGGAGCCTGCCTTTACGGTGCTCCCGGCCTTGCGCGCATGCAGTTCACGGTGGATTCCTTCTGGATGGGCAATGAAAATGCCAGGGGGGCCTACAATTTGAAGCCCAATGGCAATTCAGGCGACCACTTTGGTGCCCACCAGAACATGGGCGAGCTCATCTTCACCCCCAGCTCTACGAAGCAGATCAGCTTCAGCAACCCCAGTGGTGATCAGTCCTACAATAACAATGCGCCCGAGAGCTTCGGATCGGTCAATGATGGCGATCCAAAGACCAAATGGTGCGTGCCCAAGGAGAATATCAAGGGGCTTATCTGGCAGGTCGATGCAGGCAAGCCCACCCTTCTTAAAAGCTATTCCTTAACCAGCGCCAATGACGCGCCCGAGCGTGACCCGATCGCCTGGACCGTCGAAGGATCCAAAGACGGAGAGAAATGGCAAACCGTCGACCAGCGCAAAGATCAGGCACCAGCCGAGAAACGACTGCAAAGTCGGTCTTTCTCCCTCAAGAAGCCCGCCGAATTTCGCTACTACCGAATTCGTTTCAGCGCGCGCCCGGAAGCCAGCCACTTCCAGCTCGGGGACATTGAATTGGCAGGTCTATCGGCGGATCAGGCAGGTCAGGATGTTAGTCGACACCGCCGTGTGCTAAACCTGCAAACAGCAGTCCACAGCACCACCTGGACCCAGGACGGTCACGAATTTAAGCGCGAAGCGATTGCCTCGCACCCGGCGGGAATTGTCGCGTGGAAATTCAGCACCGACCACCCGGACGGCTTCAATGGATCGCTCACCATCACTGGCACTCACGGCGACGTGGAGAAACTTGAAATGAAGGGGTCGCGCTTGCAGCTAGTCGGCCAGCTACCGAATCAACTGCGCTACGCAGCTGGCGCGGAGGTCATCACGAAGAGCGGCAAAGTCAGCCCCTCGGGCTCGGCATTTCAGATCCAAGCGAGCAAGGAATTCGTCGTCCACCTCGCGGCAACAACCAACTACGTTGCCGATCGCAAACAAGGCTGGATGACGGGCGACCCAGTTGAAAAAATCTCGTCCCAGCTCAGCGCGGCGCGCGGGCGAGCTTGGAGCGAGCTGCTGGCCGAGCACAGCGCCGATCACCGCCAATACTTTGATCGAGTGAGCCTGGATCTGGGCACGACCCCGGATGAAATCGCGAATTTGCCTCTCAAGGGCAGAATCCAGCGCTACCGCGACGGCGCCAAGGAGCGTCCGCGTCCTTGTCTGGACCCTGACTTGGAAGAGATCATCTTCCACTACGGTCGCTACTTGCTGATCGCCAGCTCGCGCCAGGGCACCCTGCCAGCTAACCTTCAGGGGATTTGGAACGACTCGAACAAGCCCGCATGGATGGCTGACTTCCACTCCAACATCAACCTCCAGATGAACTACTGGCTCGCCGAGAATACCAACCTCGCCGAACTGGCCAACCCGCTCTTCGACCTTCTGGATTCTGGAAAAGAAGTTTACGCCGAGCACACCCGCAAGCAATACGGCGCTGACAAGCCGGGCTTCGTTACCCGTATGTCGATCAACCCCTTCGGCGGCACTGGCTGGAACTGGAACATCGAGGGCACCGCTTGGCTCGCGCAGCACTATTGGATGCACTATTTCTATGGCAGAGATCGCGAATTTTTAGAAAAGTCTGCCTACCCCTTCCTACGCGATGTTTCGAAATTCTGGCTGACCCAGCTGAAGACCCTACCTGACGGCAGACTCGTAGTCCCCAATGCCTGGTCCCATGAGCACGGCCCGCACGAAGACGGGACCGCCCACGCGCAGCAGTTGATGTGGGACCTCTTCAGCAACACCATCGCCGCCGCGACCGAGCTCAAAACAGATCCCGCATTTGTCGCGAAGCTCAAAGAAACTCGCTCCAAACTCGTCGGGCCCAAGATCGGCTCGTGGGGGCAGCTGATGGAATGGATGGAAGAAAAGCCCGACCTGGAAAAGAGCAATCACCGCCACACCAGCCACCTCTACGCGATCCATCCTGGCAACCAGATCACCCTCACAAACGACCCCAAGCTAGCCGAGGCCGCCAGAGTCTCGCTTGAGAAGCGTGGCGAGGTAGGTGACTCCCGCCGCTCGTGGACCTGGGCATGGCGCACCGCACTCTGGGCCCGATTGGGTCAGCCGGAGCGCGCTCATGATTGCGTCGCCGGGCTCCTGGCCTACAACACGCTCGATAATCTGTGGACGACTCATCCGCCCTTCCAGATCGATGGCAACTTGGGCATCAGCAGCGGCATCGCGGAAATGCTTCTGCAGGGCCAATCCGGAAAGATCCAGCTCCTACCCGCCCTGCCAAAGGCTTGGCCAACGGGTTCCGTCACAGGTCTGCGCGCGCCGGGCGAGGTCATCGTCGATCTAAAATGGCAGGACGGCCGTCTGACTTCTGCCAAGCTCTCCTCACCACTTGCTCAGAGCGTCGAAGTCATCCTCCCCGGCTCCACCGAAACTCTCACGCTTGAACTACCAAAAGACCAGGCAATCTCGGTCCCTCTGAAAAACAAGTAGTCGATCAAGGTTTAGTGACTGGTAATCAAAAAACTTACCTTATCTCGCTCTTCTGATACGCTGCTAAGATGAACCGAATTTCTCGACGCCGTGCCCTGATGGCCACTGCTTTTGCCTCGGCAAGCGGCCTTCTCAGCCGACTGGGTGCCGCCAATTTGCCCACCCCGCCAGAGATCGAAGGCCCTTTCTATCCCCTTGAAAAACCCAAGGACGAGGACTTTGACCTCACTCGGATCCAAGGTCATAAGAAAGCCGCCAAAGGCGCCGTTATAGAGCTCAGCGGACGCGTCATTGATACTTCGGGCGCACCAATTGAGGATGCGATGGTCGAGCTCTGGCAAGCGAATGCGGCAGGTCGCTACGCGCACCCCCGCGACCGTTCGAAGAATCCGCTCGATCCGAATTTTCAAGGCTGGGCGATTGTCCCATCCGGCAAAAAGGGGAATTTCGCATTTAAGACCATCAAGCCGGGAACCTATCAGGCCGCCAAAGACTGGACCAGGCCGCCCCACATCCACTTCAAGGTCAGCAAATTCGGATTCAAAACTCTGACCACTCAAATGTATTTCCCAGGGGAGAAGCTCAACGAGATCGATGGTCTCTTGCAGCGCAAAAAACCTCGGGAACAAGCACTCATGATCGCCAAAGCGGACCCCCAGAACCCCGCGAAGCTCACCTACGACATCGTCCTAGCCAGCACCGACGAAAAGGCTCCACCACCTCAACAAGACTGAGGATCACTTGATCTACGACGACTGAATTGCTACTAATAACGCCATGAACCAGACCCCTCCCCATACTCCTCACACTCCCCCAGTAAAACAAGGCATGTCCACCGCGGCTAAAGTCGGCATCGGTTGTGGTATCGCACTTCTCCTTGCGGCCATAATCGCCGGTATCGCGGTCTGGCAAGGGGTCAAATGGGCAAAAGCGGAATTTGGCGACTTTCTTGAGCACCCTGAGGCAGCAATTGCCCAGACCGTTATCAAGAACCACCCCGACCTGGAACTGCTCGAATCCGATTTGGATGCCGGAACTTTCACTCTGAAATACAAGGAGGATGGAAAGACCTACACCACCAAGCTCTCCGACCTTCAAGACGGTAAAATCGTCCTAATCGATGAAGACGGCAACGAAACCGTTCTAGGCAATGTCGACCCTTCGAAAATCCCAGCGTGGGTGCCGCAGCCTGACAGCGCCAGTGACCTCGTCCTGATCTACTTTAAGGAGAACGGCGAGAAAAGCTCGGGTCAATACATGGCAAGCGTCAGCGGCACTCCGGAAGAGATTATCGCAGAGCTCGAGAAGAAGTTCCCTCAAGAGGACGGAGCCTCCAATAGTTCTTCCAAGTCGAATTTTGAAGCCAACGGCTCAGGCCAGTGGAGCGCCGAACTCAAAAACGGCGGCCGCAAGGTAACGGTCTTGGTCGTCAAAGATCAGGGTCAAGTCCAGGTGACCGTCAACTGGAACGAAGAGTAGTTCCCAAAGCGACTTCAATAAACCCGCTCAGTTCTTCAGCTTGAGCTTTTTCAGCTTGGGCTGAATGACTGCGTCGCAGTAGCCCTTGTTCTTGCGGAAGCCTAGCTCATCGTTGAAATAATAGCCCTGATGATAGTTCTCAGCAGGGTAAAATTGGGTGGCCTTGGTGATCTCGGTCACGATCGGGCTGCTGACTAGCTTGTTCGCTTCGACTTTGGCCTTCTCTGCGAGAGCCTTCTGCTCGTCAGTGTGGTAGAAAATCGCTGAGCGATACTGGGTGCCGACGTCATTGCCCTGGCGGTTGAGCTGTGTGGGGTCGTGCGCCTTAAAGAACCATTCGAGAATGGTGTTGGTGCTGACCTTCTTCGGATCGTAGACGACCTGGGTGACCTCGGCATGGCCGGTGGTGCCGCCAACGACTTCCTCATAGGTAGGATTTTCCGTCTGCCCGCCCATGTAGCCAGAGACTGCGCTATGAACGCCATCGATTTGATCGAAGACGGCCTCGGTGCACCAGAAACATCCGGCGCCAAGGGTGATGACTTCCGCCCCTTCGGGCACTTCTGGCATTTTGGCAGGTGTTTTATCCATAGGTTCCGCGTTACACGAAACCATTAGCGCGGATGCAATCAAGAGCAAGAGACGTTTCATCATAGCACGAACCTAGCTTAGATTCCCGCTGAGTCAAAATCCGTAAATCTCTGACAACAAAAAGCCCGGACCACTGAAGGCCCGGGCT
>CAXIBU010000113.1:0-9907 GCA_964021555.1 uncultured Verrucomicrobiales bacterium
CTGATCTACCTGAAGCGTGAGGACGAGATCGGCTGGGTGTGAGCGCTGTCTATCTCTGAAACTTTCAGCCCACGGAAATATTCCCGACAGCTTCCGACCTTCGTCATCGTAATCTTATCGCTTGGGAGCTCATCGTTTTCGCGGTATCACTGCCTCCCCTACTTCCGTTTTTTAATTACTTCATCATGAACTTCTCTTCTTCTGCTCTAGCCCTTACTGCGCTTGTGGCCCTTGCTCCCCTTGGCCTAGCCGACACCACTCCCACCCCAACAGAGGCCGCGGAGAAAGTCGCTCTCTCAGTCATTTCCGCCAAGCAGATCAACCCAACTACGATCGAATTCCAGTTGAGCGGAGACCGCCGCATGACGATGGATTTCTATGGTGATGACGTATTCCGTTGGTTTCGCGACGATCAGGGCGGCATCCTTCGCGATCCCATCTCCAAGCCACCTGCACAGATTCTGGTCGACCAGCCGCGGGACAAGGTCTCGAATTTGAGCCTGAAGAAGGGTGACCAGCGCAGCATTGTGACGACCGCCAAGATCCAGATCGAGGTCGACCACACCACCGCTAAGATCAAAGTCGTTCGCCTCAGCGACCAGGCTGTTCTGATTGAAGAAGCCAAGGCTCCGCAATTAACTGAGAAGCTCACCACGCTGACTTTTAAGGAGCACGACGACGAATACTTCTTCGGCGGCGGTGTGCAGAACGGGCGCTTCTCGCACAAGGGCAAGATCATCGCGATCGAGAACCAGAATAGCTGGACCGACGGCGGGGTCGCTTCACCAAATCCCTTTTACTGGTCGACCCAAGGCTACGGCCTGATGTGGCACACTTTCAAGAAGGGCAGCTACGACTTCGACAGTGCCGATCAGGGAAAAGTCGAGCTCGCTCATGAGACGGGCTACCTGGATGTCTTTGTCGTTACCGGCGAGACTCCGACTGAGCTACTCAATGGCTACTATCAACTGACCGGAAACCCGGTGCTCCTTCCAAAATTCGGCTTCTACCTCGGCCACTTGAATGCCTACAACCGCGATTACTGGGTCGAAAATGAGTCCGGCATCCTCTTCGAAGACGGCAAACGCTACAAGGAGAGCCAAAAGGACAATGGAGGGATCAAAGAGAGCCTGAATGGAGAGAAGGAGAACTACCAGTTCTCCGCTCGCGCGGTGATTGATCGCTATGCGGAGGCCGACATGCCCTTGGGCTGGCTGCTTCCTAACGACGGCTACGGTGCCGGCTATGGTCAGACCGATTCTCTCAAAGGCAACGTCGAGAACCTTCGCCAGCTCGGAGACTACGCGCGCGAACGCGGGGTCGAGATCGGCCTCTGGACGCAATCCGACCTTCATCCCAAGCCCGAGATCAGCCCCTTGCTCCAGCGGGACCTGGTGCGCGAGGTCCGCGATGCGGGAGTGCGCGTGCTGAAGACGGACGTGGCATGGGTAGGTGCTGGCTACTCATTTGGTCTCAATGGGATCGCGGATGCGGCGAATTTGATGACCTATTACGGCAATGACAGCCGACCCTTCATTATCTCGCTCGACGGCTGGGCCGGCACGCAGCGGTATGCGGGCGTTTGGAGTGGTGACCAGACCGGTGGCAAGTGGGAATACATCCGCTTCCATATCCCGACCTACATCGGCGCGGGACTGTCTGGGATGTCGAATATTTCCTCGGACATGGACGGCATTTTTGGCGGCAAGAATCCAGTCATCAATACCCGCGACTACCAGTGGAAGACCTTCACCGCCATGCAGCTCAACATGGATGGCTGGGGCGCGAATCCCAAATACCCTCAAGCTCTGGGTGAACCCGCAACTTCAATCAACCGCTGGTATCTGAAGTTAAAGTCGGAACTCATGCCCTACACCTACAGCATCGCCCACCAAGCGGTAGATGGCCTGCCCCTGGTGCGCGCGATGTTCCTCGATGAGGCAAATGCCTACACGCTCGGCTCATCGACCCAATATCAGTTCCTCTACGGCCCCTCTTTCCTCGTCGCACCAATCTATCAGGACACCAAGTCCGATGATCAAGGCAACGACCTGCGCAACAACATCTACCTGCCCGAAGGTCAGTGGATCGATTACTTCAGTGGCGACCTCATCGAGGGCGGGCGCATCATTAACAACTTCGAATCCCCCGTCTGGAAGCTCCCTGTATTCGTCCGCCGCGGCGCCATCATTCCCAAGTCGAACCCGCACAACAACCCCAAGGGCATCGATCGCAGCCGCCGCATCTACGAATTCTACCCTCACGGCGAGAGCACTTTCACCGAGATCAACGACGACGGCGTTTCCGAACAATACCGCGACGGCATCGTCGCCACCACCGAGCTGAGTTCCAAACTCACCGAGCAAGGAAAGGCAGTGATCACCATCGCTCCGACCGAGGGCAAATTCGATGGCTTCGTTGCTGAGAAGAGCACCGAAGTTCAGGTCAATCTCACCGCGAGACCGACCCAGGTCACCGCCACCCTCAATGGCAAACCCGTTGCGCTTGCCGAGGCAAAGTCTCTCGAAGAGCTCGCCAAAGGTGCCAATCTGTTCTTCTACGAGTCCGCCCCCAATCTCAATCGTTTCGCCACGCCCGGCAGCGAATTTGCGGAGCTCGAGGTCACTAAGAATCCTGTTCTCCACGTCAAGTTCGGCACTCTTGATACCACGAAGTCCGAGATCGTGGTGAGCATCGATGCTTATCGCTATGATCCCCCGAGCGCTTTCCTCGCCTCGTCTGGCAAGCTCAGCGCACCCACGGCCTTGATCACCGAGGACAACACCACCCCCTACACCCTCACCCCGAGCTGGGAGCCGATCGACAATGCCGATTACTACGAGATCCGCTTCGAGGGCATGACCTACTCGACCATCCGCGAGAACGAATTTCTCATCGAAGATCTCGAAGCCGAGACCGAATACCATTTCCAGATCCGCTCGGTTAATCGTGACGGCGTATCGGAGTGGTCCAAGTTGAGTGCCGCCACCCTGTCAGATCCCTATGAATTTGCGATCAAGGGCATCGTCGCCACAAGCACAGCGGCAGATCAGGGCGGCGCGCGAATCAATAACCTCTTCGACCATGACCAAGTCAAGGGCTGGCACACCAAGTGGGGCACCGAGGCCGTGCCATTCGAGTTCGTCATGGACCTGGGATCTGTCAACTCTCTGGACAAAATCCAATACCTCCCGCGTGACGACGCCAGCAATGGCACACTGTTGAAAGGTAGTATTTCCTACAGCCTGAATGGGCTCGTCTGGACCAAGGCCACTGATTTCACTTGGGAGCGCAACGGCGAAACCAAGGAAGTCGCCTTCGAGGGCAAGCCCCAAGCAGGCTTCATTAAGTTTGAGATCACCGAAGCCGTTGGTAAATTCGGATCGGGCAAGGAACTCTATGTCTTCAAGGTCCCTGGCTCAGAGAGCTACATCCCAGGTGACATCAACGAAGATGATAAGATCGATGCTAACGACCTGACCTCCTACGATAACTACACCGGCCTGCGCAAAGGAGACTCCGACTTTGAGGGCTACATCAGCAAAGGCGATATCAATGGCAATGGGCTCATCGATGCCTACGACATCTCCCGCGTCGCGACGAAGCTCGACGGCGGAGCAAAGCCTGGCAAGGACAAGCCCATCGACGGCAAGCTCACGCTCAGCACTCCCAAGCAGAGCTACCAAGCGGGCGAAATCATCGAGATCACCGTCACTGGCAAGGACCTCCAATCGGTTAATGCACTGAGCTTCGCTCTTCCTTACGATCCCAAAGATCTGAATTTCGAAGGGATCGAAACACTGGCGATGAAGTCCATGCAAGAGCTGACCAAGGATCGACTCCACACCAATGGCGACAAGGCCCTCTACCCGACCTTCATCAACATCGGCAACCAAGAGACCTTGAACGGCAGCGAGAAACTCTTCGTCATCAAGTTCAAGGCCAGGCGCGAGCTCAAGTTCGCCCTGAAAGCGAAAGATGGCTACCTCGTCGACAAGGCACTGGGCACCAAGGAGGATGTGATTGAGTGATTGGTCAGCTATTATTAGGGATTGAGAAACGGGGCTACAAGTAGTTTGCTATCGACATGATATCGCCTCTTCCGGAACTCGGCACGACGCTTAAAGAAACGCGCTCGCGCTGTCCGGAGTGTCAGACCGATGTTCCTGCAAGGGTGTGGAAGACGGGTGAGAGCCCCGCCAAGGTTTACCTCACTCGCACCTGCCCCGAGCACGGATCGGCGACCGCTTGTATCTCGTCGGATGCCCGATTTTACTGGCTCTCGACGGGTAAAGAATCCAACAGCTGCGGCGCTGGCTGCGCCTGCTCGGCTGATCCATCCGGGCTCACTGGCACTCTCGGGAAAAATGCCTACCCAGATGCCATCGATACCGTCGAGACGCTGTCCACCTGCCTCGCTCTGATCGAAATTGTTGATTCCTGTAACCTCTCCTGCCCCACCTGTTTCGCCGCTTCTCCCATCGGTGTTGGCTCGAACTTACAGGCCAAGCCCCTGCCAGACCTGAAACAACGAATTTCAGGCGTGCTTGAGCGCAAGGGCGGGATCGAGATCCTCCAGCTCTCCGGCGGTGAACCGACTCTCCATCCACAGCTCTTCGAACTGATCGATTGGATCCACGAGGAGCCACGGATCGACTACACCTTGGTCAATACCAACGGCGTCCTGATCGCCAAGGACGATGAATTTCTCGCAGAACTTGGCAAACGCGCCCGCAGGGGAAACTTCCAGCTCTATCTGCAGTTCGACGGCCTTCAGGAAGCCGGGCAAAAGGAATTGCGCGGCGCTGACCTGCGCGAAATGAAGCGCAAGGTCATGCAGCGCTGCGAGGCCGAGAAGATCCCCGTCACCCTCGCCGTGACCGTCAACGAGCACAACCTTGCACAGCTCTGGAATGTTATCGAATTTGGACTGAGCTTTGAATGCTGTCGCGGGGTCTCCTTCCAGCCCATGTTCCTCAGCGGTCGCAATCCCGAGGATAACGGCAGCCGCCACCTGAATACGGCTGACATCATTCTTAACTGTGTCGAGCAAGGCGAAGGACGCCTCAAATTCGAGGACTTCACCCCCCTTCCCTGCGGCGATCCCAATTGTGCGACCATCGGCTACCTGCTACGCACTCCTCTTGGGACACGCAGTATCTCCGACTTCATCGACTTCACACAAGTCCAGGACTTCCTGCGCGACAAGGTCAATTACGAGCTCGCCGACCTACAGACCTGCGGCTGCGAAAATACCGAGCTCGGAGCTCTGCTTCACCGATTCGAAATGACTGAAAAGGATACTTTCCGTCTTTTCATCAAACCCTTCATGGACGCCTGGAACTGGGATCAAGATCGCATCGACCGCTGCTGCACTCACGTCATCCGCCCCGACGGCAAGTTGGACTCTTTCTGCCGCTACTACTCCGGCTTCCCAGATTGCAAGTAAAGCCGATGACTGAGCAAAAACCAAAGGAACTAGGACAGAAGCTATGGGAGAGCATTTCTGTCGGGTTTGGCGTTCTTTTTGCGTTCTTCATTTTGACCCCGACAGTCATCGATGTCCAAGACCACCCAGAGCTTCATCGTGTCATATTGAAATGCTTCTGGCTCAGTCTACTCGGCATCTTCTTCATCGCCCCTCTCGTCGGATTGATCTTCTCACCAAGGGGCTCCGCCACTCGAAAAGCCGCAGTCGGTTTCATCATCCGGGTCCTGATCGTCATCGTCGCCCTGCTCTTCGCCATTTTTGCCTGCGGGTATTTCACTTTGGCCAACCGCCCACCACTCAAAAATTCTCTCCTTGAATCACCCGAAACCTACCGATCCGTCCGATGGTCGGTCACCTTCTATGAGCACCCCTGAAGACACAGCGATCAGATTAGAACCGGTGCCAGAGAAGGCCGAGGAGAAAAACAAGGTCGCTGACTTCGTTGCGACATTCTTTGTCTCCCTTTTCCTAGGTCTCCTTTACACCGCCGGTGCTGTCATCCTACTCATTATGGATTACATCCAAGCTCCAGTGATCCCATTTGGAACCTTTTTGAGTTTTGCCATTGGCACCCCACTCGTGGCTCATCTAATCACCTTCCTTTTTACCCGACAGCTACGCCTCATCTTGCTCTCACTACTTGCCTTCGGAGCTGGCGCTGGCGTCGTTTTGAGCCTGTTCGGCCTATTGGCTGAAGCTTGCTCTGACATGAATATCAGCTGATGAATCCGTCACCACAATCCACAAGTAAAACTAAGGACGAGGCGATTCGTCACGATCCCGACCGTGCACTGTGGATTCTCCTAGTCGGCGTCATTTTGATCACGATCGGCGCCTTTTCGGACGACGTAGTCCCAGTTTACCTAGGCTTGTGTATTTCACTGATCATGGCACCGCTGAATAAGCTGCCTTATGTCGCCAATAGGAAAAAGATCCGTTGGTCTCTCATTATCGTTTTCGGGATCGGGCTCTCTCTAGTGATTCTCCCGTTTATTGTGCCCTATCTTCTGACGATATTCTATTACTGAATCGTTTGAATCCCCCAACTTCATAATGCCCAAGCCTAATCGCAAACACACCTCGCCTGAGACAGAGTCGGAATCTCGTGGCAGTCGCGCGTGGTTTTATTGTAACATCTCGGCTGGGTCGTTGATTTTACTTGGGGCTCTAATCCTGCCTCTATTTGCCACATCGCAGACGGATTTTATCAACCTGATCATCTCCCTTTCGCTACCACTGGGGCTGGCGCTTGTTTTTCTTATCGGTCCGATCCTTGCAATCATCAGTAACCCACAAGGCTCTGAAGAACGAAAACAAGCTCTCCAATGCCTGGCAATCGTTGTGAGCATTGCGTGCTTGCTCGGATTACTCTTGGGCACTTGTGCCTCATTGACCGGCTACTAATCACTAGCACCGATGCTAACTCAACTTTTCCAAGGCCCCTACACTCTCTTCGTCCTGCTGGGGATCACGCTCAGTCTGATATACTGGCTGCGCCAGGGTCGGTCGGATTCTCGAATTCTGATCATCTACTTTGGTGCCATCGGTGGGGCTTTCCTCGGGGCCAAATTCGCGTATTTGCTCGCAGAGGGATGGCTGCACACGGGCCCCGACTGGTGGCGCTACTGGCTGGTGGGCAAGTCAATCACAGGCGCCCTGCTCGGCGGCTTTGCCGGGGTCGAGTTATTTAAGAAGCTCCTCTCCTATCAAAAGCCGACTGGTGATCGATTCGCCTTGATCATCCCACTGGGCATTTCCATGGGTCGCTTGGGATGCCTCACCCAAGGCTGCTGCCAAGGGGCCCTTCTAGCTGATGGTTCCCACTGGCCCGCAGTCCCGGTTGAGATCGGCTTCAACCTCGGCATCTGGCTGGTGTTTTTGCTCATTCGCAATCGCCCCTTCGCGCGGAATCAACTTTTCCACCTCTACCTAATCGCCTACGGGCTGTTTCGTTTCGGCCACGAATTTCTCCGTGCCACCCCAAAGACCATCGGACCACTCTCAGCTTACCAACTCATCGCCCTCTCCATGTGCCTGATCGGCCTAATCGCCTTTCAGCGAAGAAAATCGGGAGCTGAGAACCTAGCCTAGAGTGAGTTCATGTAGGGAAGCTGGTTTTCCATGCGCTACAGAAGCAGATAAGACTTCGATTGATGTCTGTGAAACGCTTCCAAATGCCCGACGCTGCCATTCAAGAGTGCAACGATTTGTTGATCTGAACAACATGCAGAGATCCCGAATAGCTCTCGTTGAGGCTTGGAAGCACTCTTCGTGAAACATTCTGATCAAGAAATCGCTTCACGATGCCATTGTTTCTAACTGGCGCTCTCGGCGAGCAGCAAATGCCAGGCAAGCATTGATATCTTCAGATTCTAGCTCAGGAAAGTCTTCCAAGAGCTGATCACGACTCATTCCAGAAGAAAGATACTCCAACACGTCTGCGACGCTGATACGCATACCACGCACGCACGGCTGTCCGCTGCGCTTTCCTGGCTCGATCGTGATTCTTTCATTCATGCGGAAATCCTATACCATCATCGCCAAAGAGTAAGCTAAAAAACCACTAAACGACTGATAATTAGACCCTTGCATCACAAACTACTTCACCTCTCGCTCGGAGATATCGGGTAAGATTAGCGATTGATGACTTTTCTGCAGTTGCTCGATCTCAAGATCGCTGTCCCTCAGCAATCGCGGCGACCAGAGGCGATGGAGGTCCCAGCCCTGTGACTTGAAGACCAAGAGCCTGAACCGCTCCCAATCGACTGGATCAGGGGTCCTTCGGTAACGGTTGAAATCCGTCAGCACGCCTACCGTGACGTCTTCAGGAAGCTCGGGATGCTCCAGAGCGATATCGATACAAAATCCGTCGTTACCCCAGTGCACCGTATTGCCAATCCTCGGCCCGGCGGCCAGTTGATCCCCGAGTGCTACGGCGAGGTTGGATGGTGATTCGTTCTCGATCACTGTTGAATCAGGTGAGGCTCCGCCTTTTTGGGCCTCGATGTAGTCTTGGTATTCATCGAAATGATGCTTCAACAGTTCGGCGTAACGCAGATAGGCATACAAGAGGTGGCGACCGTTGGTCTTCTCTTCGGGTCCTGGTAAATCGGCGGCGGCATACTCGGAACGAGGGATCGAGGTAAAGACGTGGATCTCGCTGCGAGCACGGGTCACCAGCACATTCAAGCGACGCTCCCCTCCTCGCTGCGATAGCGCACCGAAGTTCCGCCTGAATTGATTCTCAATGTCCCGGCCAAATGTTGTGGAAATGATCAAGAGGTCGCGCTCATCCCCTTGAACGTTCTCGAGGTTTTTCACGAATAGCCCTTCAAAGGAATCGGATCCACGGCGCTTTCTCGCTTGGGCGAGGCGCTCGGCAAAGGCGGCATTTTCAATCGCCCGCTGCTCCAGGCACTCGTTGATCAAGGTTCGCTGTTTGAGGTTGAAACTCGCGATCCCGATGCTCGGTGGCTCGCTCTGATCCAACAATTCATCTACGAATTTCACCACCGCCTCGGCTTCCTCCAAATTCGTTTGCTCGTGATAGAACCCGTCCACCCGATGCAAGACGATGGGAGCACTGAGCATCTTATTCTTGGGATGACCAGGGATTGGCTGCAGACGACTTTGATAGAAGTGCTCGTTGGAAAATCCAATCAATGCCTCGTTGCGGGACCGATAGTGAACGTCGAGGAAGCTCTCATGAACATCTAGGTTCAGCGCCCCGGTGAGCAGGTCCTCGGCCTCGCTCATTTGTTGGTCGTGCATCTCCTCCGCGGTCTCGATGTTGACTTGCTCGCTATCCACTAGGGCGGATTCGAAGAATCGCGTCGGAGGCAGTTGCTTGGGATCCCCCGCAATCAGCACCCTTTTGGCACGAAGAAGAACGGGCAGCGCCTCTTCCAAGCGACACTGGCTCGCCTCGTCAAATACGACCAAGTCAAACTGCGCCTCACGCGGAAAGATCTGAGCCACCGTATCCGCACTGGCGAACCAGACCGGACACAGGTCAAAGAGAGGATCGCCCCCTTCGATCTGGCTACCGGCAGCGAGCATCTGACGCAATTTGAGAGCACGTTTCCCGCGCACCATCAGGCGCTGGCGAAGCTGTGCTCCAGTGCTACTCAGCCTGCTTCCCGTGCTCGCTAGCAATCGACTCTTTTGCCTCTTGGTCCATTCGTCAGCCACCACCTTTCGGGTCAGGCTCTGCTTTTCAGCCAAGCGATCATTGAATTCCTCAAATGCGGAGTCGATTCGCTCGGTATCGATGTGTGCGAGTTCAGGCCTCGCTTTCACCAGATCATGCAAGAAATGCTGAAGTGCCCCGCATTCCAACATCGCCAGAAGCTCCTCGTCCGAATGAATTTCGGCATGCTCTGCGACCCATCTAGCCGGCTCGCGCAAGCGCTCAGG
>CAXIBU010000114.1:0-9888 GCA_964021555.1 uncultured Verrucomicrobiales bacterium
TCGTAAAGACCGCTGAAGGCCCCCAGAGCAGCAGGACGACAATCGAGAGCTCCGTTGCTCGGCCCTTCAGGCAACAAGGCAGAGTCGAGGGCTAGGTAAGCTCCGGCGGCACCACCAGCAGCCACGATTTTATCCGGATCGACACCGAAATAATGTGCGTTCATCTTCAGCCACAGAACCGCCGTCTGGGCATCGTTGATCGCATCTACAGGGCTCCCACCACGAGAGCTGAGTCGATATTCCACCGTCATGGTGAAACAATCCCGCGAAGCGAAGTGCAGGCATTGTGGCACGAATTGCGAGGCATGCCCGGCATCCCACATGCCGCTGTGAAAGAAGATGATTCCGCTGCGCTGGGCGCTGGAATTCTCACGAATCCCATAGCAATACGCCTTCAAAGAACTTCCATTGGCAAAGGTGCGATAGGGGTGCACGGTCGCACCTTGGAGCAAGGCTTGGTGCCTAGCCTCGCCAATGGGAGGGTCTCTTCGGGGCTTATCCATAATCAAACAGGCAAAAACTGCACTTCCTCGTTGCCTGAGGCGAAGCTAAAAGGCAAAGTTGCTGCAATGTCGATTTCGAAATACTACCTGATCACAATCATTGGTCTTTTTGCTCTATTGTCGCCCGCGGGTGCCGCGGACCGCGCAGATTCATTAGCTCCGGAACTGAAATCCACCTACGAGATGTGGCGGACCAGCTTTGTCAATTCAGACTATCGCGGTTGGCAGCGATACACTGCAGCCTATCGCCAAATGCGGGTGAGGAATCAGGCCGTTTCGGAGAAACGCCCCTTCCCCAGTTCAGTTTTCAATACGCCGATCAAACCGCCGAGTTTGGCAGGGCTCAAGCTCCTCGGCGTCTTGAAAAATGGCAACTCCGCAGCCGCTACCTATTTTGGGGCGGTCGATTTCGGTGTTGGAGGTGTCCCAAAGTCAAATCCGATAACGCTCCTTTTTGTCAGAGAAGCCAATGGCTGGAAATACGATACCGCGCGATTCTTCAACTTGGAAAAGATGCAGGGTCTCCGAAATAAATTGGCTAAGGGCGGTGATAACGTCCTCGAAGAGGAGGGATTTCAACCCTTAAGTGCCATCCCACCGACCGCGCCACCTTGCAAGGCACCGCGTTTCATTGCCAAAATCTTCGTTGATTGCCCAGGCCGTATTGTAAAAGCCTCGGTTAATCGGATTAGCCAACACGAATTTTCCGATACTCGCACCGCCGAAGTTATCTGGGGGGGCGCTGATTTCGGCCAAAATTCGATCACTCTTAAAGTCGAGGACGATCCCGGTGCCGAGGCGAAAGGACCTCTCGTGGTTTCAGTTTATCTGATGCCCCAGATCGAGGGGAACTTACCGGTGAAAGCCTATGACTTGCAGCTGAAGGCTGATCAAGACACCGGATTCATCACCACCAACTTCACGGTTGACGAAGCTCTCCTCGCAACAGGACGGAAAGCGCCTAAGGCACCCTGACATCCCCTTTTGGCCTAATCGACTAGCTGAGCGTAGGGGTAACGTTGTATCGCTTGCCAGCCTTGATGGAGGACGTAGATCTCGCCGGGTATGCCGTATTGCTCAGGGTCTCTCAACTTCTCCGCCACCTCTTTACTGGCACCACATTCTTCGCTCTGGCAGAAGACGACGATAGGCTTACCCTCCACTCCCGCCTGCATTAGCGGCATCATCGCGCTTGCAATCAACTCATCCCAGCGCGCTGGGTCTGCAGAGGGGTTCAAGCACAAGGCACCTGGAATCGTGTTCTTCTCCCACTCGGTTTCAGTTCTAGCATCTACCCAGACGACCTGCCCTTGGAACCGCTTGAATACATCGTCCAAACAAATAGCGCCCTCCGGAATCTGAGCTGGATCGCAAATCAACCGCCCACCTCCATCAGCCTGATGCCATGAGCGAATGCCGAACGATACCGCAGCGATTAACGCCAAAAGTAATAGACCCTGCCGAACAAACTTCATCGAGTTTGGGGAGGCGCTTGATTGATCACCAGAAAGGCCTGATTGATTGCAAATCGACGGATTTTACTGTCGGTTTCGATTCTTAGTAGAACCATGCCTGGTGAAGCAGTATTCTTCGGCGTGGCAATGATCTGATACTCCCATCCCTCTTTGATGGTTTTCACTTCAACCTCGAATTCTTCGGTGGAAGGCACGACTTTCGTGATTTTGATGGCCTCTTTGCCCGAAACCTTGATCTGGATGACCTGCGAATTTGCAGCATCACCCGTCCGCCACTTCAGTGTCCTAGGAGAAACTGAAAAATATTCGGGAACAGTCACTTGGGCTGCAAGTTTCTGAACCTGACGGTCTGAGGTCGTTATGGTTGCTTCTTTTCTGACCTTGCCAGTCAAAGTCCCTGTCTTGAATTTTAAGCGAATTGTCCCTTTCTCCCCTGGTTGGTAGTCCAGTTTGTCAGTCTCTCCACTGATGCAAGAGCAATTAGTGGCGATCTTTTCAATCTTCACCACCTGATCACTTTCATTCACGAAAGAGTAATTGAGGACTGCGATTGGCTCGCTCGGAGCCACGGTAATCTCTTTGCTTAATGACTCGAATCGGAGCCCCGCGAGCAACTGGCCCATCCCGAGTAAGACGAAGAGGCTGGTAAGGAATTTCATGCCTTTGATTACTCTTTTAATTCAAGAAGGTCAATGACCACCAAAACTCGCCCACCCTTCCAAGCTGGTCCCTGAATGATCAGTGGCTTACCAGGTTTTAGTTCAATGTCGGTTTTGAGGATGACTTTATCGTTCTGCCAGAGCTTCAATGTCAACCGAACCTCGTCCTTTCCGACACCAAGAGTATCAAATTCGATCAAAATCTGCTTGGAGGCACCCAACGGTGCTAACCAGTTGACATAGCTGCGATAGAGTTGCTGCTGATCTCTTCCCAAATGTCGGAAAGAAAGACCCTTAAACGCTTCCTGTGTAGCCAGCAACTTGGCTCTCGGCTCACTGAGCGCTTCGCCGACATCGCCAGGCGTGGCGCTGGCAAAGATTAACTCTGCACTAATCTTGCCAACCACTAGGCGTTTCTCTTCTGCGGCGGAGGAACTCAAGCACACCGCACAGGCGAGAAAGATGGCGAATAACGGATTCATCATGATTAAAGGCTGTTTTCGTCCAAGCTGGTGATCACTTGGTCGGAGGCCCCGAAACCGACTAATTCAAATGTCTCCGGTAAGCTCTCCATCCCATTCAGTAGGATCAGAGTCGCATTCTCATTATCCACAAGCTCGGCTCTAATCTCCGTGTCAGGAGTGAATAACACAGTGTGCTCGATGTTCGCAGGCTTGGTATCAGTATTCGCGACTTGCTCGGATGGAGACGATCCAAATTGGCTCCCGCCGAAGAAGCCTACCACCAACGCAGCCGCAGCAGCACTGATTGGCAACCACCACGATGAGTTTGAGCCAGCGCTTTTCGAGCTTGCTGACTCCTCACGGACTGAGGCTTCCAAAGCAATTTCGTGACTAATCCGGCTCGCAAAAAATTCCGGGTGAGGCACTTCTAGCTCCGATGGCACCTCTTGCCTCAGTAAGTCTCCCAACTGGCGAATTTCCGCCTTCTGCTCCAGAAGCTCCGGATGGGCCTCCAGGTGAACGGCAAATTCAGCTTCTTCTTCAGGTGAGAGTTCGTCATCGAACCATCGTGTGATCAGGGATTCATCTAGGTTTTTCATCAGCTAACTCCTCTTGTAATTTTTTGCGCGCGTAAAATAATCGCGACATCACGGTCCCAATGCTGCAACCGACAGCCTCCGCTATCTCTTTATACGCGAGACCTTGAACTTCTTTCAATAAAACGACTTCCCGATGCTCAGGGCTTAGGGTTTCAAGCGCTCCTTCGATCCGCTTGCCCAATTCTTCATTCTGCATCGACTGATCGGGCCGCAGTGCCTTCTTAGGCGAAGTCGGAGCTGCGAAGTCAATGGCAGACCCGCCAAGCAAATCATCGTTGATCTCCCCGGCAGACTCGATCTTTCGCTTACGCATCCAATCGTAAACCGTGTTGTGGGCGATCCGAAACATCCACGTGGAAAACTTGGCACGTGCCTCAAACTTCGGTAGCGCCGACCATGCCTTGATGAACGCATCCTGGGATAAATCCCAAGCGTCTGTTTCATTTTTGACCATGTTTCTAATCATCGCGTAGACCTTGCCTTGATGGCGTTTTACGAGCTCGTCAAAGGCTGAGCGGTCCCCGCCCTGACAGGCTAGGACCAATTCAACATCTGATAACTCAGGTTTGTGGTGATTGGACGACATTTGGATCGCTGATATTCAGCTCTATCTGAAAAAAATTGCCAGCTTCGAATTGGAGAGTCTCCCCGCCTCAATTAGTAGCGTAGTTCGCCCGATAGCACCGCTGCTTCAAAGTCATTCAAGCGAACGACTTTCTCGGTCCTCCTTGCATGTTCCGAGGCAAAGGCAATCACGTGACTGTGAACAGAGTCCACGATTGAACTGCCGCCTGCAGTCTCATCGGGATTCCGGATCTGATCGTATAGGCTATCGATGAGACCAAAGTCGCCACCTCCATGGCCTTCGTAGCCCTCGCCCGGGGTATCGATCTTGATCACTTCCATTTCTCCGAAATGGTCGGTCACCATCAATTCCCCAGGTCCGTGTTTTTCGTAAAAATGCCCGCCGCGCAGGCGCCCTTTCGTTCCGTAAATCTCGATATGCCGCCCTTCGTCAAAGGCGGTGACTGTAAAGGTTCCTGTAAGCCCACCTGAAAATTTCATCGCCATCACTTGGTGATCTGGCTGGTCGTTATCACAACTGAATACGTCGCGTCCCCAAGGAGATTCTTTGAGCCATGCGTAAATCTCCTCCTCTGTCGCTTCATCAGGGAGATCGCACACCATCTTTAACCAGCGACGACTTTGCTCGTCCTTCGCGTATTTTCGAGCGTCATAAGGATCTTCACCGGGTTCGGTGGTCCATTCCACGCATTTCGTGCTGCGACCTTCGACACGATGTTCCTCATTAAAAAAGCTCACCCCGCCAAATGACGACAAGCTCTCGGCGGAACGATCCAAAATCCAGGGGATGATATCCATGTCATGACAGCACTTGGCTACCATCATAGGAGTCGATGCCGCCATGATGCCCCAGTGGCCTCGAACAAACGAGTGGGCAAAGTGCCACGCACCAACCCCTTCATTAGCAGCGAAACTCACGACCTCTCCCAATCGACCCGACTGCACGATTTCTCTTACCTTGCGATAGAACGGCGTGTAACGCAGAACGTGGCAAACGACGACTTTACAATCATGCTTCAGTGCTAGATCACGCAGTTCAAGGGCCTCTTTCAGAGTCTTGGCGATTGGCTTTTCCAAGAGAACATCGTAGCCCAGTTCCAAGGCGCGTCGACACGGTGCATAGTGGTAACTGTCCTGTGTTCCAATGATGACCAGATCCGCCAACTTTCCTTGATCCAACAGATCATCGGCAGATGCGAAGCACTGGATTCCTGCGCGCTGGTTTTGCGGCGCATTTTCGATGACCTGTCGCATCCTGGTCTCTACCGGATCAGCCACCGCGACCACTTGATATCGATCAGGACGTTCTGCAGCGAGCTTGAGGTAAGTGCGGACGCGACTACCACAGCCGATGGCAGCGAGAGTTAGAGGCTTAGAATCCATGACAAAAGAAGGCGGCCAAATAGCCCTCCTGTCAATGGCTCTTCGCTACGAGGGCTGAGAAAAACGAGTCGCAACTCCGCGGCCTTGGGCTAGCTCAAGCAATTGCTCTGGCTTCCGACCGTTGGCAATCAATGTCTCGATCCCAGAACTGAGAGCGACTTCAACTGCATTGAGTTTATTGCTCATGCCACCAATCGAAAACCGTCCGTTTGACTGGCTGATGTTTTTACGAACAGCATCGATGTCTTCGACTCTCTCGATCAAGCTGCCTCCAAGTCCGCCCGACATCAATCCATCTACGGAGGTCATCAAGATGAGGAGATCTGCTGAGATCAGTTCCGCAACCCGAACCGAGAGCATGTCATTGTCGCCAAAGGTGAGTTCTTCCACCGCAACGCTGTCATTTTCGTTTACGATGGGAATGACTCCATCAAAGCCCAGCAGAGTCATCAAGGTTTGCCGAGCATTCTCGCGACGAAGATCGACCGCAAGGTCTCCTGCGGTCAGGAGCAATTGCGCCACCTTGAGACCAAAGTGACTAAAAAGCTGCCCATAGGTCTTCATCAATGCCGCCTGCCCCAGAGAAGCGCAAGCCTGCCTAATCTGCACTTGATTAGGGTATGTCTCTAGCCCGAGTTCACCCACTCCTGCGCCTACCGCACCACTCGAAACCAGAACACACTTCGAACCAGCCTCTGAAATCTGTGCCATTCCCGTGACCAGTTTGACTAAGGAAGGCTCATCAAGCCTCCCTTGATCATCCGTCAACACACCGGTGCCGACTTTTATCACGATGGTCTGTGCCAATTTCATCTCAGGTTCAATTGCGGTCTCCAACTTGCCGGATCGCATTGCAGACTTCAGGGAACAATTGCTTTTTTCGACTCACGACGCCTTTTGCCTGATGTAAGGTAGCATCGAGGTTGGGGTAAATTAGTTTCTCCGAAATACCTTCCTCTCCCGCCACCAGAAGCATCGAATCGTGAGATGAGATGTCTGTTAATAGCAGGCAAGCAAAGTCATAGTTCCCCGATAGGATCTTCTGATTGAGCCCCGCCTCAATTTCAGCTCGGCGAGCTTCAAATCCATCGAATCCAAGCTCTTCCACTTGAGAAATGCTGAGTCTCCACCCCAATTCTACGAAGTCCTTTCGATCAAGCTCAATAATGTCCTCGACGGTTCCTTCCTTCATCGGAGAACCTGCGGCAAAGAAGTCACGCGTGAAATCATCGGCCTTCACACCTGCGATGGCAGAAAGCTTTCTCAAAATCTCGCCATCAAGCGGAGTTGTCGTGGGTGAAGTAAGATTCAGAGTATCTGACAAAATACCGGCCGCTAGGCACAAGGCCACACCGGCGGGGATTTCCATTTGATCCCTGAAGAACTCTCTAGCGACTAAAGTTGAAGTCGATCCGACAGGCTCGTTCAATACGTGAATGGGCTCTCTGGTGCACAGATCGCCACCCAGGCGGTGGTGATCGAGGACCTGAATGATTTCAGCTTCTTCGACACCGTCAACGGCTTGACCAAATTCGTTGTGGTCTACCAAAACTATCTTGGGTTTGGGAGGGTCCACCAAGTTAGACTTGCCGATCACGCCAATCAGTTTACCGCTCTTCTCCTCGTGAACAGGAAAAAGGTCCTGACGTTCAGTGCTAGCTACCCGTGCCTTAACCACTGACAATGGAGTGCTTTCGTCAAAGGAAATGAAATCTCTCTCCATTTTGCTCCGCACCGACCGTGAACAGCGCAAAAGCATAGCCGTGCTCGCCGTGTCATGGCCTGAGATGAGAACTGGGATTCCGGCTTCCTCGGCCTTCGCTTTTAACTCATCGCTTAGGCAATTCCCACCCGTTACCACAATCATCCGGACGGCATACTCAATCGCCAGCGCTAGGATGTTTGGACGATCACCACAGCTGACCAAAAAACGCCCTACCAACCCCTCATCGCGGGCAAGTTTCAACCTAGCTTCAACCTCCTGTGGACTGGACGCACCAACCAGAACGATCAATTCCTCCTCTTCCTCAAACAACTGGCCACCGCCTAGTCTTTCAGCTCCAAGAACCAGAGCCACATTCGATAAACTCGCCTTGATCCGGCGCACCCCGTAGCCGTCCGTCGCGGGGGGCATCAAAAGGTTTAATAGGTGGTGAAACTGAACCAATCCTACCACTCGATTAGACGAGTTCACCACGGGAAGGCTCCTCATCTCACCATCTCGCATGCAAATATAAGCCGCCTGTAGCGTCTCGCTCTCACAAACCGTCACAGGAGTTCTCTCACAGATGAAACCAGCTGTAGGGCGAACGTGCTCAACCAATCGAGGAGAGGCGATCCCAGCCTGTTCCAGCACCCAGGCGGTGCGGGGTGGAATTTCTCCGCATCGCGCAGCAGAAACGCCCGCGACTCCTTTCTGAGTTAAATACTGTGCTTGCCCAATGGCGGCACAAATGGCGTCGGTGTCAGGGTTCTTGTGCCCAATGACAGTAATTTGATTTTCCGGGCTAGGAGTAGCGTTCATTTCAAGGGGCACTTTGCTATCAAGGCGAAACCATAGGTGCAAGCCCCATTGCACTCTGGACCTATTCCAAATCTGGAAGCTTCAAGGTTTCAAGTTGGTCACCCTGCGGCCAAATAAAAAAGCAGCCCTCCCAGTTTGAGGAGAGCTGCTTTGAAAAATTAAAGACTTCGAAGGTTCCTTCTTGTCTTACTGAGAATTAATTCCTGCTCGAACAGCGATTTTACGGTCCACCTTAAATGTGACGCTAGAGAGCACGATTGGGCTAGCATCGAAACTCGCTTGGGTCGTGACCTCGAGGGAATAAGTCTCATTATTGGGCAATCCATCAATGAAATCCTGTGTTTGATAAACCCAGTTCTGAGGATCGTTAGTTGTGTTCGTAAACGAATCCAATTCATAAACCGTGGCATTTTCGCCAGAGTTAGGCCCAGTGATTGCCTTCACTTTGATCCAAGTGTTACTGTCAGGATAGGTATCGGCGACAGTCACGGTTAGTGGAGTTCCTCGATCAAATTCGACGCCTGACGTAAATGCGACGCCGTTCGAGTGGCTTAGACTGCTACTTGCAACTGGGAGAATTTGGATTCTCTTCGAATCCAGCTTCGTGCCATCTGAACTCCAAATACTGTAGGACTCAAATCCAGATTGATCCAAAGCATGTGAGTTGAAGTTCTGATCCTGCAGAATGGAAAGGTTAGAGCCATTCGGGAATGAGTAGCTGAAACCGATCGTCTCAGCAAACGAACCTAATACCTGCTTACCATTTGAATCATAATCGAAACCATGGTCACCGGCATTGAAGTCGTGATTGCCAATTGGGTTCACCACGCCGTTCCACTGCATGTAAAGAAACTCTTCGGTTGCGGTAGACCCCGAAGGAAGCTGAACGTTCACAGCAACCGAGAACGGCATATCTCGCCGCGTTCGCTGCCAACTATCGGCGACGCCATCGCCGTCTTGATCGGCTAGCTGAGTGAAAGGATCCATCGAAGTGAGGACCACTTCAGCCATTTTTGGGCCGATATATTTCGTATCTAGCTCGTAGATCTCTCCGGATTCATTATCAACTGAGATCAGCTCAAAGGTAGCTCCGCTTTCGCCCATCACGACGGTTGCGGCCTGGTTACCTGAGGCTGGGATGTTCTCGATATCGATTGTGATCTCGGGAACATCTCCGTGAGCATGAACTGTTTGACGAATGGAATTGGTGTAATCGGATTCATCCGCAAGGAGCAGCCCTTGTGCAGCTGCTGCACCAATGATAAAAACTTTAAGGTGTTGTTGTTTCATTTGTTTTGTTGGGTCTGAAATCGTTCCTTAGGTAGGCTGACAGGACTCCCGAGGTAAGTTCCTACGGTAACGACACGCGAACGTTTAACGTTCTTTATGATTGATTCAGGGATCTCCTGTTTTCCTTGAATTTGCTCCAAAGTGAGCGGATGGCTTCGTAACCAATGTAAGTTGTTTTTGAGGAAGGCCGACCAGCCTACATACTTCAATCCAGCCGGGGGGGCATCCGGCATTCTGCTTTCGAGACCAGCGGGAGTGTGTAGGACCGCGCCTTTCGGCACATAAGTCCATTGACCCCGATGGCTCAAGATGACGGACCGCTCAAGGATGTCTGAACGCTTTAGCTTCTTTCCTGTTGTCGTCCCCGTCTCCTTCTCAACCTTTTCCGTATGCTTCTTCAGGGACT
>CAXIBU010000115.1:0-9828 GCA_964021555.1 uncultured Verrucomicrobiales bacterium
TCGGATGTGATTGCAGGCAGGGTTGGGGGGAGATGCTTGAGATATTCAGACACAAGGACCACACGATGGTGGCGTATTACCGGCAGATTCTTGAGGCTGAAGGGATCGCGGTGATGTATCGGAATGAGCACCTGACGATGTCGGGGCTCTCAGAAATTCCCATCCCGGAGTTCTACCCGAATTTGTGTGTGATGAACGACGAAGATTATTCGCGAGCGAGGGAGATCCTGCAAAAGGTGATCCATGAGGACGGGCAGAATTCTGATAAAGAAGTGAAGTGCCCGTCCTGCGGCGAGATGAATCCCGGGAACTTCGATTTCTGCTTCGCGTGCGAAGGGGCCTTGGGCGATATGGAGTGCGGCGAGGGATCGCCGCTTTGATTGTCGCGGGATGAGGTGAAGAGGGTTGAGGGTTCCGGAATTTTGAGAGGGTGTCGCTACTCGTGGTTGAGGTTGATTGGCTGATTCGCTTTGAGTTTGACCGTTTTGGTCTTGCCTTGATGGGAGTAGGTGATGCTTTGATCGGTAGCTGAGGAAAATTCGGCGTTGGTCAGCTTGCTGTCTTTCCATGTCAAATTGACGGTGATGCCGCCACGGGCCTTGAGGCCTTTGACTTCTCCTTGAGGCCAAGCTTTGGGCAGGGCGGGGAGGAGTTGGATGGTTTCACCGTGGCTTTGCAGTAGCATTTCAGCGACGCCTGCGGTGTAACCAAAGTTGCCATCGATCTGGAAAGGCGGGTGGGCGCACCAGAGGTTGTCATAGGTGCGGGTGCCGATGAAATTCTTGATCAACTTGTGGGCGCGGTCGCCATCTTGGAATCGTGCCCAAAGGTTGAGCTTCCATCCCATGCTCCAGCCGGTGGCTTCGTCACCGCGGAAGTTGAGCGAGACCTCAGCGGCATCGATAAGCTTGTCGTCACGGCCTTTGATCAATTGTTGGCCGGGATAGACGGCCCACATGTGGGAGACGTGGCGGTGCTTGCGCTTATTGATGTCCTTCTCGTATTTGGCCTGATTCCACTCCTGGAGCTGTCCGTATTCGCCGATCTTAAGAGGTTGGAGCTTTTTTGCTAGAGCATCTAGCTGCTTGGCAAATTCGTGGTCGGTATCGAGGACCTTGGTGGCTTCGATACAATTTTGAAACAACTGCCAAACGATCATGGTCTGGTAATAGGCGCCATCGGAGAGCGGCCCCCACTCGGGGGAGTAACTAGGTGAGACGACGAGGTGGCCGTCTTGATTGGTCTGCAAATTATCGATCCAAAATTCGGCGGCCCCTTTGAGCAAAGGCCACGCGCGCTCTTCGAGATAGACTTTATCGCCGCTGAAAGCGTAGTGCTCCCAGATGTTCTGACAAAGAAAGGCCGCGCTCTCAGCCTCCAACATGTGAACTCCACGGGCGGGGCCGGGAGGAGTGAAGCCCCAGACGTTGCAGGAATGGTGGGCGACCCATCCGCGAGCATTGTAGTGGACTTTGGCACTCTTGCTGCCGCTTTTGCTAAGGTCCTCGGTCCAGCGTATCATTGGTTCCATGCACTCCGAGAGATTGCAAAGGTCGGCGGGCCAGTAGTTCATCTGGAAATTGATGTTGAGGTGGTAGTCGCCGTTCCATGGCGGGGAATTCGAGTTATTCCAGAGCCCTTGCAAATTCGCTGGCAGGGAACCTGGGCGAGAACTCGCGATAAGGAGGTAGCGACCGTATTGGAAAATCAAGCTTTCCAGCGCTGGATCGCTCTGGCCGGCACGGTATTTCGCACGGCGTTCGTCGGTAGGAAGATTCGAATGGTCAGCGCCTTTGAAGTCGAGCGATACCCGGCGATACAGTGATTGGTAATCTTGAAGATGGTCGGTTTTGAGTTTTGAAAAGCTCTTACCCTTGATCTTCGAGAGAGTCTCTTGGTTTGTCTTCTCGGGAGCTGCGCCGAGGTATTTTGATTCGACCGAGAGCCGGTAATTGGTCGCTCCGCTGGCGATGATGATGAGTTCATCGGCATTTTCGACTTTGATCTGCGGCTCGCCATTGGGACCTTCGATCGTGCTGAGTTTGCCGCCGGTGAGCCTGAAGTCGTAGTGAGCTTGAAATTTGATGCCAGGATGATCGGCGCTCTTGGTATCGACTTCGCCATCTAGGATAAGCGAAGTGCCATTGCTTGAAAGGCGTGACTTTTTGTGGAGCGTGGAGAGGGAGAAGCTCAGATTGACCGACCCTGGTTTATCTGCAGCGTAGCGCATGACGGCGACTTGGTCCGGGTAAGAGCAGAAGGATTCGCGCTCGAATTTGATCCCTTGGTAGACGTAGCTGGTGCGAGAAATGGCGGTATCAAGATCGAGAGACCGACGGTAATTGGTCACTTCTTTGAAGGGATGGCCGATGGCAATCTTGGCATTACAGAAAGATTGGTAGGCGCCGAAGTCGTTCTTGCCGTAGCCGTGCTTGCTACAGAATTGCATGGCCATTTTCTTGATCTGCTTCTGAGGGGCGTCGTCTTTGATAAGCTTGCGCAGCTTGTCTAGGGTCTCGTAGGAGCCTTCGCGGTCGTTACCCGGCTCTAGCCAGCCGCTCCACATGCTGTCCTCGTTGAAGATAATCGTTTCTTGTTCAGTGGCTCCAAATTCCACCATTCCCAGACGGCCATTGCCGGTCGGGATGCCTTGGGTCCAGTCCTTGGCGGCTTGCCTGAACCACATGGTATCAGAACTGCCTGCTTTAGAGAAGGTCGTCAGGAAGCTGAGGGTGAGGAGGACGAATGAGGCGATTGGAATTTTCATGATGGGACTGTTTAGTCTGAGGTGATAGGTCCCTCAAGCCTGTGTGACTAGTCTTGTTTGAGCGGATTCAGTGATAACTGCCGTGTGATAAACTTTGCTTGGTAGTTGGTGGCAATTCGTTGGAGAATGGGATCATCTTCCCCGTAGGCCTTGTAGTAGCTGGTAAGGTCTTTGAGGGCGTAGAGTTTGAGTGAGGGATCTCTTGGAAGGCTCACTTTGAGAGCTTGTTCGATTTTCCGATCAGCGATCCGATTGCCTGCTTGAACGGTGACTGCGCCTGCTTGGGCCAGAATGCTAAGATGTCAGGTCACCAGTGATCCACGAATATTCTGCTTCGCGTGCGAAGGGGGCTTGGGAGATATGGAGTGCGGCGAGGGATCGCCGCTTTGATTGTCGCGGGATGAGGTGGTCCGTCCAATGGTTCGGCAACGGTGGGAAGGGGTTTCACATGACTTGGGTGATGGCTGACCGCGCTCCAAAGGAGGCATTTTCAATTTTTCTCAACTAAATTCTAAGGAATCAATGGTTGGCGTGTCTTAGGGGGTGAAGCAGGATGAATTTAGCCCATGGAAAAGCCCTTAACTCAATTGCCACGCCAGAAGGATCAGGCGTCGGTGCGCACTGAAGCGATGGAGGACTCGGCCGGTGGGATTGTGGCTCTTTTTGAGGAAGAGGAGGCGGGGCTGATCCGTTTCGCGGTGGGGCTGGTGCGGCGTCGGGAGCTGGCGGAGGAGCTGGTTCAGGACGCCTTTTTGCGTCTGCATCAGCACTGGGAGAAGGTCGATCAGCCTAGGGCATGGGTTTACCGGGCGGTGAGGAATTTGGCGCTGAATTCGTTGAGGAAAAGTCAGCGCGAGACGGTGGAGGAGAGCTCGGACGAGCGGATGGGGGGATCCAAGGAAGCCCCGGAGTTGCTGGCCCGATTCGAGGCTGCGGGGACTTTGCGACTGCTGATGGAAGAGCTGAAACCGCTCGAACAGCAGCTGGTGAAACTGAAATATCTAGAAGGCCTGACTTATCAGGAAATCGGCAAGCGCTTGGAGATCTCGACGGGGAACGTCGGCTACCAGTTGCACCACATTTTAAAGGGTCTCGGCGGGCGACTGCGCGAGGCTGGAATTGAAGGGAGTGAAGGATGAAAGACGAATTTGATCAACAAGCTTGGATCGAGGATGAAGAAGCCGCGGTGCGCGCACTGGCCTACCTTCACGGCGAACTGGGCGAATTTGAGGCGGAGCAGTTCGAGCACGAGCTGGAATCGCACCCTGAGTGGCAGCCAGGCTTCGAGGCGATGAAGAAAGTCGTCGAGCATGGCAAGGCGGCCTTCGATGCGAGTGATCGCTGGAAGCTCAGCTCGGACAAGCGAGAGGCCTTGTTGGAAAAGCTCGGTGCCCCCGCCTCCGAGCCTAGCGTGACCGTGGTAGAACCAGAGCCAGCGCCTTTGAACCCTTGGCTGCAACTAGGTGCTGCGGCCGCGGTCGTGACGGTGGTGCTGGGCGGGACCTTGGCCTATCAGAGTCAGGGCACTAAAGACAGTTTCAGTGGCTGGACGAATTATCCTCCACAGAGCGAATCAATGGTTGCGTATTCGGAGTCGAGCACCGTGAGTGGTGAAGGCAAAAATGCCGAGCAAGTTCCACTCTTGGGTGATCTGCCAGTGCTTCGGGGGCTTTTTGGGTCTAAAGATGAAACTCAGTCTGCTCCCAGTGCTCCGAAGAAGAACGCCAGGCTAGCGGCTGAAAGAGAGGCGGGCTCGAGCAGGCAAATTGCCCAGAGCACGAAATTTTTGGAAGCTCGCCAATCGAACCGTGAGGAACTCGGGTTTGATTGGATGCTGAGTGACGAGTCGACTAAAGCAGATCTTGATCAGGACGGGTTTGGTTTCGCAGACGAGAAAGGTCGTATTGTTCGAAAGGAAATTCCCGCTCGGCCTGCGGCGCCCTCAGCTCCGAGCAGCCGAGCCATTGCGGCAAATGAACCATCTCCTGTAGTGGTCCCAGTCCCGGAAATTGAAGTGCCTGATTCAAATCAGAACTTTGGAGATGGCAATGACTTTGGTGATGGCTGGGGGGAGTCGGGAGCTGGAGAGAAGGTAGCTTATGGTTACCATGGTTCTTACAAAACTGACGGACGCGAAACCGCAAAGGCTACGGATTTTGTGAATGGCAGGATTCCTCAAGAACAAGATCGGACGCGGTTCGATCTTTACTATAGCGATCAGACTGGCGGTTTTGAGGACCAAGGTCTGGCTGCCAATCAGCCTGAGCCCTATCAAACGCCACCGGCATTCTACGTTCCAAAAGATAATAAGGACTACAGTTCAGATGCATGGCCTCAAGAGAAAGAGAAGAAACTGAGAACCTTCACAGGAAAATTGAGAGAGGGGTTCGTCACGGGTGGCAATCGCTCAGGTCAGTTTGAGCTATCTGATGAGACGCTTGATGACATCGTAAATAATCCTGACCGCAATGCTCGTGGGGTTATTGAGCCTGTCGAGCGAGCAAGAGAACGTAAGAAGCTTGGGGCGAATGATCTCCAGAACAAGGCTGTTGAATCTGCGAAATTGGCTAAGCTTATGGCTCTCAGGGAAAGCCTTGATAGTAAGGGAGCTTTGGTCGATGAGCGGCGTGAGGGGCTGACTCGGTTCACGGAAGAGAATAGTATTATCTACGTTCCGGGTAGTAGTTTGACCGTTAAGGACCGGGAGTTTGAAGACTACGTTCAAAGTAAGGTTGCGCTAGCTGGGGTGGAAAGGGGGCAAGTTGAGCTTTCGTCGCAGATAAAGAGTCTTGAGGCGATACGTGACGATCAGCTCGCTGAGTATGCGGCGCAGATTGATCTGCCAGAAAATGTGGTGAAGCGACTTTATCCCGAGCTGGAAAAGATGCGCTTAGAGAAGGCCCGCGCTCAGGCCAATGGTCTTGGAGCAGATCATCCATCAGTTGTGGCGATTGATCAAGATATCGAGGCACTTGACCAGCAGATTCAAGAAGGGATCGTTGGCCTGAGGGATACTCTTCGGATCAATCAAGAGCAGCTTGAGGCCCGTGCTGTGGAACTCAGGAAGATGGTTGAGATCAAGAAGCAGGAAGCTAAGACGAAGGGGATGGTCGATCAGAAGTTTCGTCAAATGAACGATCAGTATGAGCGCGAGTTGGCCGAGTGGAAGGCATTGCGCGATCAGATGTTTGAAGCCGAGAAAGAGGTCTTTGGAGCGCAGGATGAAGCAAAGGCGGAGCCTGTCCCAGCCGCGCCGATTGCTCCAGCGGTCAGCGATGATGAGACGCTGACTAGTGATGAGGAGGCCTCGACTTTCTCGCTGCATGTTGGAGAAGTCTCGTTTCAGATGGCGGCGAATGCGCTGTTACAGCAATCGAGCTGGCCGGAGAGTGGGGCGGTGCGTCCTGAAGAATTTTACAACGGATTTGAACTGCGGGAATCCGAGCCGAGAGGGGCGGTGGCTTGCGAGATCTCGCAGAGTGAGCATCCCTTCGCCCAGGGGCGGAACTTGATGCGGCTCGGCGTTCGCGCTGGGTCGAGCGGGCGGGCGATGTCGCAGCCCTTGAACTTGGTGATTCTGTTGGATCAATCAGGATCCATGCAGCGATACGATAGGCAGGCGACTTTGGGGGCTGCGCTGAGGTCTTTGGCATCCTTATTGGGTCCGCAAGATCGGATCTCGGTGATTGGCTTTGCGCGGACGTCGCATTTGTTGGCGGATCGTTTGACGGCTCAGGAATTCCAAGGGCGGATCGGGCAATTGGTGTCGCGTCCTGCCGAGGGTGGCACGAATTTGGAGCTGGCGATTGGCTTGAGCGGCGCGATGGCGGACCGCATGAGTGAGCGCGGTGGCCAAACGCGGGTGGTCTTGTTTACTGATGGGGCGGCGAATTTGGGTCAGGATGACCCCGAGCAGTTGCGCTTGCAGGTGGAGGGCTTGCGTCAGCGAGGGATCGCACTGGATGCCTGCGGGATCGGGCTTCCCGAGCTGGACGACGACAAGCTCGCCGCGCTGAGCAAATCCGGCGATGGCCGCTATTACGCGCTTAACCAGCCGGACGAGGCGGATGCCAAATTCGCGCGTCAGCTAGCAGGGGCCTTCCGCCCGGCGGCGAAGGACCTCAAGGTTCAGGTGGTCTTCAATCCAGCGCGGGTGCCGAGCTACCGTCTGGTGGGTTTCGATGACCACTTGCTGGCCAAGGAAGACTTTCGAAACGATGCGGTGGATGCGGCGGAAATCGCCTCCGCCGAGACGGGAAATGCGATCTACGAATATCAGGTCAACGATGGTGGCAGCGGCGCGATTGGCGAGGTCTTCGTGCGCTTCAAAGTGCCCGAAACCGGGCAAGTGATCGAGCGCTCGTGGACCATTCCCTATCAGTCGAGGGTCAAGCGTTTCGAGGAATCCGACCCAGCGCACCAGCTCCTGGCTTCGGCTGGCTTCGTCGCAGAACGGCTGCGCGGTGGTCGGGCTGGGGCGAGAGTCGAGCTAGATCAGCTTGAGGCTCGGCTGGCGGAGCTCGAATTTGCCGGGATGAAGCAGGAAAAGCTCACGGTGTTGCGGCAGATGGTCGCGAAAATGCGCCAGATGGAGGCTGGCCGCTGAATGCTCAGGGCCATGTCACTGATTTGTCAGAATAGTGTCAGGAATTGACTGAAAACTTACAGCTTCCGCATCGGCACGAGCCTTTGTCGGGATAGGATGAAGATTAAATACGCACAAACAATATGAAGAATTTGAAACAATGGATGATGATGCTCTGCGCCATGCTTGGCGTGAGCTTGGGGCAGGAAGAGCGGGTGATCGTGCTCCCACCGAGCGATACCAAGCCGGTGCCGGTCTTTCATTCGGGAGTGGTGGAATCCGAACTGATCTACGAGAATGATGATCTCTTGCAGACGGCGAATTTGAAAATTCGGATCGTCCAGGGCAAGGCCGAGCGACTCCGCTACTCGCTGCGTGGCGAGGGGGCCGTCGAGCTGGTTCAGGGGAGTGAGCTAGCCTCGTGGTCGGTGACCAAGAGTGCCGAGGGCAAGAGATTCCTCGAGCTGAGCTTGAAACCACGTGCGGAGGGGCAAGCGGAGCTGCGAGAGGCGAATTTTCAGATCAAGATCCGTGAGAACCTTAAGCAAATCCCCGCCAACCTCGCGCTGACTTTGATTGGTCAGGGGGAAGCCGTCTCGGTCACTGGCGTGCTGCGCTGGCGGGCATCCGATGCGGTGGAGCTGCAAATTCTGTCGAGTGAGGGGATCTCGCCGATCAAGAATACTGATGCTCAGCATGCACTCGGCTTTCACTACTCGGGCGAGCCCACGGTGCAGTTGGCGGTGATCTCGAGCGGGCTGGAGCAAGCGATTGAGTTTCAGGACTTGTCGATCGCTGGCATCAAGCTTGAGCAGGGGATGGACCTGGTGGTGACGGGCCGGGTGCGGGTGCGCGAGGCTGGAAAGGCAGTGCGGATTTTCTCGGGGCTGATTGCGCCGAAGTCGCTGGAATCGCCCAATGCACGATTGATCGCTCAAGAGGGCAATCAGTATCTCATCGAATACTCGAAGGTCGGCGAATTCCCCTTAAAATTGGAGCTGACCATTCCAGATAGTTTTTCTCAGGGCGCGAATTTGATCGGGTTTCAATTTGCTCCTGGTGCGGTGGTGCCAATGACCCTTTCCGGGCTCGATGCTGATGTGCAGTTTCAACGAGGCACGGCGATGGTGCCGCGCTGGGATGGCGAGAAATGGAGCGCCTTTTTGCCGGCGAATGGCCAGATCGACCTGCGCTGGGTCGATAAGGGCGAGGCCGATGGGAAACTCTTCTTCACCTCCGAGGCGATTAACCGCATCCAAGTCGGAGCGGGGCTGATGCGCCAGAATCATCAGCTTGTCTATCGAGTCTTGCAGGGCGAACTGAAGAGTCCGCTCAAGCTGGAGATCCTCGGGCCTGGGCAAATTCTCGATGTCTCAGGCGCAGCGGTGCGTGGCTGGAAGTTGGTCGAAGAAGGAGAGCAGCGCTTCCTGGAACTGAGCTTGAGCGAGGCGATCACCAGTGCCAGTTCGGTGGTGGTGACGAGCCAGACGAGTTTGGCGAATTTCCCAACCCAGTCGCGTCCGCTTCTGCTCACGCCGGTCGGTGCGGTGCGTCACTCCGGATTTGTCGGGGTGGTCAACGACGGCGCGGTGAAACTCGGGCTGACTGATCTCAAAGGGCTGACCCAGCTCGCTCCCGAACAATTCCCCGGCGGTGCCAAGGAGGGGGTGCGCCAGTTCTTCGCCTATCGCTATCCATCGGAAACTCGTGGCTTCGTGATCAAGGCGAGCACCATCGAGCCATTGGTCAAAGTCCGCGAACAGAGCGTGGTCGAATTTGGCGAAAGTGACCGCGTGCTCTCGGCGAATCTCGAACTCGACATCCGAGAGGCGGCGTTGCGTGAATTTGTGATGAGCATTCCCGAGGACTACTCGGTGGTGGCGCTGAACGGTGCGGCAGTGGCGGATTACGTGGTGGCGGGCGAGGCGCGAGAAGGTCGCCGCGAGCTGCGTGTGGTATTCAAGAACGAGGCCATGGGGCGTCAGCTGATCCAGCTACGCTTGGAGAAAAATCAGGGAGTGAGCGTGGAAACGGCGCAGGTTCCAGGGCTCCGATACGAAGGGGTGGTATCCGTGCGTGGCGAACTGGGTATCGCCTCGGCTGCGGGATTCCGGATCGAGCCTGGTGAGCAGGTAGGACTACGTGAGCTGGCACTTGGGTTGTTCAGTCTTCAGTCGCCTGGTCTGCAGCAAGCCTATCGAATTCGCGAAGCAGATTGGTCAACGAGCGTGAAGATCGAGGCGCTACCACAGAGCGTGCAGGCGGATTTATTCCACCTCTACACCTTGAAAAAAGGCGTGGCCTACGGGGCGGTCTTGGTGAATTATCTGGTTATTGGGGCGCCGGTTAGTGAGTGGGAACTGGAAGTTCCGGAGTCATTGGTTAATCTAACCATCGACGGACAATCCGTGCGCTCGTGGCGCAGAGAAGGGGATAAGGTCAAGGTCGAGCTGGAATCACCAGCACTCGGTAGCCA
>CAXIBU010000116.1:0-9774 GCA_964021555.1 uncultured Verrucomicrobiales bacterium
GGTGGGAGTAGGCTTGCGCCGTGCTTCAGATTGTTTTCAACGAGATTAGTGCCAATGAGCTCTCCCAGCTGGATACTTTGTCCCAGCTTGATCTATTGGATCGCTTCAAGGTGACTGAGGAGACTTTGCAGAATATCGACGGCGAGACATTCGGTAAGATCGACCGTGCTGGAAAGACCCTTTACCGCTGCCGCGTGGGGGACCATCGGGTTTACTTCGAGGTCAGTGAAGACCGTGTGCTGGTGCACCGAGTGCTGCACGCGAATACCTTTTCCGACTTCCTGTTCCGCTCCAGCATGCCAGTCGGTGAGGACGAGGCGCTGAGCAAATCCAAGCACTTCTGGAACCTGATCGAAGAGGGCGAGCGCTCGCGGATCGTTTGAAACTGGTTTAGCGCTGGCCTGGATTGATCTCGCGTGGCTTCTCGAAGAAGCTCCGGCGGGGTCGGTTGACTGGCGAAAGGGCGACGCGCCCGACGATGAAGACTTTGCCATGGGCGGGCTTCATTCGTTCCAGAGCGGCCTCGGCCTTGTCCGAGTTGTAGAGCGGGGATTTCTCGAAGGCGACCTTCATCAGGTAGAGGTCTGGATCTCGGCCGGGGCGAATTTCTCCAGTCGGGGCTATCCTGAGGGTCATTCTGACGCCGTGCGAGGTATCGATGACGATGATGCGTTCTTTCGAGCGGTCGTAGACTTTTTGAGTCTGTGTTTCGCTGAAGACCTCGCGGACGGTGAGCGGTTGGAAGAGGCTGCCCAGGGGGGCGATTGCATCGGGGTTGAGCCTTTCGGTGACCTTTTTGTCCTTTAGTCGGAGGATGTCCTGAAGGCTATTGCGCTGCAGCACCCAGGGGCGGACTTGTGGCTCGTTGGGAGCGGAAAATTCGATCCTCATGGGCGAGGCAAGACGGATCAGGCCGGGATCGATCCAGTAGCCGGGGTAGAAACTCCAGACGGAAAAAGGATCGTCGACAATGTAGACGCCGGAGTCATCGCCCGTGCGGCGGACAAAGCGTCCGCCCACGGAGCCTGCGCCGCCGATGGAGGTGGCATTGCCAATGATGAGCTCACCAGCGACATCACCGGATGAATTTTTAAGGGTCAGCCGGAAGGGGCTGCCCTTCTCGGTAGCACTGCCCTCGGCAGGGGTAGGCCATTGCGCGGGATCGAGCCCGAAGCGCCCCCACTGATCTGGCGAGGTCTCGACCGCTTGCACGACGGTCAGGTTGGCGAGCTGGCGGAGACCGGAAAAGATCGGCTTATTCTGGGCGGGATAGCCATCGCGCTCGGTGACGGTCCAGGTTTGGCCCTTCTGCACGAGATTGACGGTCTCGGCGGGGGAGGTGAGGGTGATGGAGGTGATCGAATTTCCATCGATATCGGGCAGCAAGGTATCGCCAAGCTGGAGCTCGGTAAGCTTGGCTTGCTCGGTCTGATCACGGCTGGTGACCCACCAGGTGGTGAGTAAGAGAACTAGGGCGATGGCCCAGTAGATGGCGAGTTTGGATCGGCTCATGGTGCGTGTGATTAGCGGGCAGAGGTGAGGCGATAGCGGATGCCGAGGAAGAGAATGGCGAAGATCAAAATGAAGGTCGGAACGGCGAGCAGATTGAGCATGAAAATGCGGTTCTCCTCGCGGTCGATGGCTGACTTTAGCTCGCGGCGGAGCAGGCGTTTCTCGCGCTGCTTGCCGGCGATGAAGTTGCGCGCTTGAACGAGCTCCGCCTCTTGCTCGGGGCTCATGAAGGCCTGGTTGGGGTCGGACTCAAGCGACTGGAGCTTGGCGATGGCGATCTGGGTGTCATTGATCTCTTTTTCGATCTCGACTTCTTTGGCGCCGAATTTTTGATCATAGAGGCGCTCGATTTCGTTGAAGACGAGGAAGGGGCGTCGTTGCGAGACGGTCTTACGGGCATCGATGAGGTATTCTGAGCCGCTGATGCGGTCGAGGATGTTGAGGAGGAGGGAGACGTTGTCATTGGCGTAGGCGACGCTGGTATTTCCTCCTTGTGAGCCTGTGGGCCGGTAGCCGGTATTGTTGCCAAAGGCATCGACATCGCCGATGAGGAAGACACGCCCTTTGCCGCTGGCGAGGTGAGGCTTGGTGGCGCTGGGTGCGGACTCGGCTGGCTCCTGCTTGGCGGCGGTCTTGAGCTGGAGTGGGTTCGGCTTCTTTTCTTGTTGTGGCGGTGGGCCATCGGGGAAGGCACTTTGAATTTCTCCCTTGAGCTCGAGGGCGAGTGACAGGGCTATCGGCTCGGTGCTGCCGTCGGCGAGTTGGCGGGTCGCAGGCTGGAGCTCGGTGGCGAGCTTGGGATCGAAGTTGTAGGCGCGCTGAGGATCGACCAGACCCGCCTGGTCTGAGGCGCGGATCAGATGAGTGACTTCGAATTTGGACGGCTCAGTCACGAAAAAGCCACCCGGGAAGACGAAGAGCATGTCGCGCAGGTTGGTGGTGAAGGGGGATTGCTCATCGACGGCGGCGTCGGTCAGGGTGAGCAGGCTCAGGTTGGTGCGCCCGCCTTGCAATTTGCTGCGGTAAGTGGGATCGGCGACGCAGCGCTGATCGGTAAATCCGATACCCCAGTGGGGGAGCAGGGTGGGCAAGGTGGAGCTGAGCCCGCCGCCGCGCAGGCCAACGGGTCCGTTGCTCAGTAGCGCCTCGACGGAAAAGGCATCGAGACAAGCGATCAGCGTGCCGCCGCGCAGGACGAATTGCTCGACGGCGTATTCAGTGGCGGGGGTGATGCCCGAGGGGTGGATAAGAAAGAGCAGGTCGATCTCGTCAGGGATCTCACGAACGCCCATTGGGACCATTTCGGCATCGAAGGACTGCCTAAGTTGCTCGTGGAGATACCAAGGTTTGCCCGCAGGTTCCGCTGGGGAGACGTTGGGGCTGCCCTGAAGGTAGAGGCTACTCATGAGCCCGATTTTGAAATCCCGTGGTTGGCTGACTGAGGCGATGGCTTGCGATAGTTCGGTCTCGAGCGAATTTGCCGCGGCGGGGTCTAGCCGTGGGAAGCTGACCTTGCGATCGAGGCAACTGACTGAGAGGCCGAGGTAGAAGAATTCGCCAGCTTCGAGCGCGAGCGGGCGCATGCCGTCAAGAGATGCGGCATCGGCGGCCTCGGTATCGGGCTCGGGCGAGTATTCGATGATGCGGATGCCGTCGGGGGCGAGCGTTTGGTATTCATCGAGTAGGGAATCGACCCGTTGGATGTAGCGTTTCAGCGTCTGTGGTGCCTGCTCGCTCTGGCGGGTGACGTAGAGGCGGATGGTGACGGGATCATCGATATGGGCGAGGACCTGTTGGGTGCCATCGGTGAGGGTGTAGAGCTTGTCCTCGGTGAAGTCGTGTCGCCATTTCGCCAGCGAACTTCTCTCGACGAGGACAAAAACGCAGACCGCCGAGACCGCTAGTGCCAGGACGGCGAAGGCCGAGCGCACGCTGCGGCTCTGTGTGGTAAAGGCGATCCCGATGAGGCCGGAGGCAAATAAGCCCGGCCCGAGCCAGCCGCCGACATCAAACAAGGGCAAGCCAAGCCCGACACCCATGAGGATGCCGAAGATGATGGAGAGCAAGAGTGACATGGTGATGGTGGAATTTTAAGCGCGCTTGGAGCGAATGACGATGGCGGTCCCCCAGAGGCAGACGCCGATCATGAGGAGGAAATACAGCAGTGATGAAAGCCGGAAGAGGCCCTTGTTGATCTCGTCGAAGTAGGTGAAGACCGATAAGCGCATAATGGAATCCGCCACGGACTCATCGAGGCCCTTGTAGAGCACCTCGGCAGCGGGCTCGTAGCCAATGAGAACGAGCACCATGCAGGCTGCGATGGAGCCAATCAGGGTAACCACCTGATCGCGACTGAAGGCGCTGATTAGCATGGTGAGTGCGAGGAAGCAGGCCGCTACCAAGAAAGAGCCAAGGTAGCCGGCGGTGATGGTGTAAAAGTCGGGGTCTCCCAAGTAATCGACCGTCAGAACCATCGGGAAGCTGAGCGCCAGCGCAATTAGCCACACGCAGCAGGCGGCTGCGAATTTTCCGAGGATCGCGGCGAAGGGGCTGATCGGCATGGTGCCGAGCAGTTCGATGGTATTGGTCCGCTGCTCTTCGCTCCAAAGTCGCATGCCGACGGCGGGGACCAAGAGCATGTGGAGGAGCGGGTGGTAGAAGAAGAAGGAGACGCTTAGCTCAGCCAGGCGAGCCTCCAAGAAATTCCCGTAAGTGAAAGCGAAGACCGTGGACATCAACAGGAAGATCACGATCACCGCATAGGCAGTCGGGTGGGTGAAGTAGCTAGTCAGCTCACGCTTGAGCACGGCGGTGAATCCTCTCATGCAGGCTCCTTGTTGGCTTGAGTTAGGTCACGGAATAGCGTGGCGAGGCTACCATCAGCGGACTGCTGGTGAAGCTCGCTCGGCGTGCCATTGGCGACGATCTGGCCCTGATCGACGATGACGGCGCGGGTGCAAGCGGCATCGACTTCTTCCAAAATATGAGTCGAGAACAGGATCGCGCGGTCTTCGCCGAGCTGGCGGATCAGTTTACGGATTTCGTATTTTTGATTGGGATCGAGCCCGTCGGTAGGCTCATCGAGAACGAGCACCGGTGGATCGTGGAGCAGCGCTTGGGCGAGGCTGGTGCGGTGGCGGTAGCCCTTGGAAAGGGTGTCGATGCGCTGGCTCCTTACCGATCCTAAGAAACAAGACTCGAGCGCGCGGTCGACGGCCGCGTTTCGGGCTTTCCCCCGGAAGCCGCGGATCTCCGCGCAGAACTTGAGAAATCCGCTGACGGTAAGGTCATCATAGAGTGGGGCACTTTCCGGCAAGTAGCCGATCTTGGCCTTCGCCTGGGCGGGCTGCTTGCGCATGGAGAGCCCGCAAATTCGCACTTCGCCCGAGCTAGCGGGAAAGTAGCCCGTGACCATGCGCATGGTGGTCGACTTTCCGGCGCCATTAGGACCGAGAAATCCGAGCACTTCGCCGGTCTCGACCGTGAAGTCGATTCCGTTCACCGCTAGCTTGTTGCCGAAGCGTTTGGAGAGTTGCGAGACTTCGATCATGGATGTCTGCTCATGAAGCACTGGATCGCGCGTTCAAGGCAAGGGCAAAGCCCGTGATCTTGGTCTTAACTCGGGTGAGTCTTGAGAAGTTCGTCCATGGCCCGTCGGAAAGGCGTGGCCATGGGGAGCTCGGGAAGCTCGGAGAGCTCGATCCAGTGATCATCTGCTTGTGGCTCCGAATTTGCCTCGAAGACTTGCAAGGTGACCTTGTAGCGGGTGATCCCGTATTTGCCCTGGTAGACCAGTTTGCTCTTTTCAACCTCGTCGTGCGGGCGAAGAGGGAGTTTCCATAGCCCCTTGCGGCGCTTGCCCTGTTCGTGGTGCAGGAGGACTCTGCCGTCTTTAAGGTTCCAGATCGCGGATTCGCTGATTTCGGTGAGCTTGGTTTTGCCTTCCTTGATTGGGAGTGTGCCTGGGTCGGGCGTGCTGCAGAACCGAGCGACAGGGCATTTCAAGCAATCCGGTTGGCCTTTTCTGCAAATGCGCTGTCCAAGCTCCATCAGGGCCGAATTGTATGACCGGGCATCGTCTGGGGAGACTAGCTCTTCAGCCCACTGCCACAGTTGTCGGTTGCCGGGGGGCTTGTTGATCGGCTCTGAGTAGTCGAATAAACGGGCGAAAACACGCGCGACGTTGCCATCGACCAGCGCGGCTGATTCGTTGTAAGCGAAGCTTGCCACCGCTCCAGCCGTGTAGGGTCCGATCCCGGGGAGTTGCCTGAGTGCTTCAGCAGTCGTGGGGAATTTCCCTCCGTGGTCGGCAATCAGGCATTTGGCAAGTTTCTGTAAATTCCTGGCTCTGTTGTAGTAGCCCAGCCCTTCCCAGGTGGAGAGGAGTTCGTTCTCTGGGGCTGCAGCCAAGCTTTCCAGGTCGGGGAAGCGGGTTAGCCACCGGTCATAGTATCCGCGCTGCAGGACCGTAGCGATCTGAGTTTGCTGCAGCATGATCTCGGAGACCAAGATCGGATAGGGCTCGGTCGTCTCACGCCAAGGGTAGGTCCGGCCTTCTTCCTTAAACCAGTCGATTAGGGCATTTTGGAAGGCACTGGGATTCTCGGTCGGGAGTTGTTGAAATGGCGTTTTGAGCATGTGGGTCATCGACAGAATGCCCGTGGGATGCTTGGCTGCAAGCCGTGAGTTTGAATAGTCACACGGTGATCATCACCCAAGAACAGGCCGATACCCTCAAGCAACTCTTGCAGGAGCGAGGACTCGAATTTTCAGATAAGCCCTATGCTCAGTTCTCAGCGAAGGCACCTAATTTGTCTGTGACTGTTTACGAGAAGGGCCCCAAGGTCCTCGTGCAGGGCAAGCGGACTGAGGAATTCATCAAGTTCACCCTCGAGCCCGAGGTCTTGAAGGAAGTCGTTTTCGACTATGAAGAGGTGACCTCTAGCGAGCAGTTCGAGCCGCACTTCGGTATCGATGAGAGTGGCAAGGGCGATTACTTCGGGCCTCTCGTTATTGCCGGCGTCTACACCGACAAGTGGAGTGCCCGTCCTCTGATGGATGCAGGTGTCACCGACAGTAAGAAAATCGGCACGCCCGCGAAAATTCGCGCTCTGGCGGAGAAAATTCGAGCTGTTCCAGGAGTCGCCTACGAGGTCATCTCAATCGGGCCCGCCAAATACAATGAAATGCACACGAGCTTCGGTAATCTCAACCGTCTCCTTGCTTGGGGGCATGCCAGGGTGATTCAGAAGCTCTCGGAAAAACGCCCCGAGTGCCCGATGGCGCTGAGCGATCAGTTCGCCCGCAAGGATGTTCTGGAATCCGCTCTGAAACGTCAGGGGGTGACCATCAAGCTCCAGCAGCGCACCAAGGCCGAGAGCGATGTGGCGGTGGCCGCCGCCTCGATCCTGGCGCGCGAACGATTTATCAATTGGATAGACGATGCTTCCAAGGCCGGTGGAATCAAGCTGCCTCTCGGGGCTTCAGCCAAGGTGATCGAGGCTGGAAAATCCGTGCTGAAGACTCACGGAGAAGAGATGCTCGGCAAGCTGGCGAAGATCCATTTTAAGACCACTTTGAAGGTCAAAGGCTAAATGCTCTAAGAAAAGCGATATCGAACCATTTTTTTCGGGACAATTCTCTGAGGTCATGTATCTCGGCCTCCCGCAAGTAACTGATCCTACTTCAACAGTCTACAATCATCCTTAGAAATCAATGGCTACCATAACCAAGCGCGACCTCGTCGTTGACATTAGCAACAAGACCGGCCTCACCCAGCAACAAGTATTCAGCGTCATTCAAGAAACGCTCGACCTGATGACTGAGCGACTTGCCGATGGAGATTCCATCGTCGTTCGCAACTTCGGAACATTCCACGTTCGTGAGATGAAAGCCAAAATCGGCCGTAATCCGAAGAACCCACAAAAAGACGTTGAGATCCCTGCCCGTGCAGTGGTCAAGTTCAAGCCAGGCAAGGAAATGAAGGAGAAAGTCGCCCGACTTCTTCCTCAGATCCAAAATGGCTAAGCGAACGAAGGTTTCACCTAGTTATAGCACCCGCTTCTCAATTGAGGAGCGGGTCTTTTTTTTACCCTCGCGCTCACTTCGTGAATGGCGGGAGAGGGGTGACCAGCTTGGCAGGTAGGGGACGGTGGCGCTCATGAATCTGCTCAGCGACTTTGGGCGCTTCTCGATAGCCCTGACGGAACATCTCAAGCTTGGCGTCAAGGTTGTCGATGTAGTGAAGTGCAGCAGCTTCAGGCGTCCTTGGCAGAGTCGGTGAGCCGAAGGCATATTCGCCATGATGTGCCGCGATCAGATGTTGCAGGTGCAGTTTGACTTCCGAATTCGAAGGCGTCGGGGTCTCGATCTGAAAGCCCTCGCTCTGCTCCAGCTGGCGCCACAGGTGGTTGACCAATTCGATCCCCATAGGAATGTGTCCCAATAGCTCGCCAGCCAAGTGGTAAGGCATCTCAAAGCTCTCGGCTGGGTAGCTATTCTCCCAGAGCTTGCCGCAGTCGTGAAACAGAATGCCGCAAATTAGGAGGTCTCGATTCAGCTCTTGATAGGCCTGACAGATGGCATTGGCACTACGCATCATCTGCGCCACGTGCTCAACCAGCCCGCCACGGCGAGCATGGTGGTAGTTTCTCGCGGCTGCCGTCCTCCTCATGTGCTCGCCGAATTTGTCGATGAAATGGAGGCTCAGACCCTTGAGGCGCGGATCCCCTAGTGAATCGACTTGAGCAAGAATGTAGTCCCATTCCTGCTGCTGAAATGCCGCTAGGTCTGGGTCGCCACTGAGCAGTTGATCAATTGCCGATGCTTCAAGCTGAGAGATGTCGAGTCGGTCAGCATTGAGCCCGTAGTCATTCTGGGTCCAAGAGCCCTCTGCTAGCACGAATTTGCCCTTCGATAGCGTGTTGACCTGTTGATAGGCCTTAGTGTCCTCCCATAGCTTTAAGCTGATCGCCTGTAGGGAGTCTGATAGCTGGATATCGAGGTAGGGCTTTCCAGCTTTGGTTTGTTTCTCAACGATGCCAGTGATCTGAGCTTGGATCCGAGCCTGCAAAGGACTCTCGGAAGCCCGCGATTTTAGCTGAGTAAGGGTCAAAAGCTCCATGAATGAAACTGTATCAAGTCGAAGATAGCCAATCGAGCTACAATCATGCCTGGGCACGAATTTGGCTCAGCAAAGTCGGATCATGTCCTTGAGAAACTGGCGCCAGAGGAAGAGTAGACCCTTACCCGTGTAACTGAATGTCCCATCTGCATGGGTTGCAATCAACCCAGCCGCTTCATTATGTCGAAGCTGATCCTGCATCTCGGCTTCGATCAGGTTGTCGATGTTCTCGGGGTCAGGCATCAAGAGATCTTTATCAGTTACGCCTCTGTCTTCGAGAAAGGCGCGGTGTTGATCGAGCACACCTTCGAAATCCTTCTGCTTACAGGGGAGATGATTATGAACCAGGTTGTCGCAGGCCTTCAGCATCGAGGCGAAGGGGAAGTTGGTTGTGCGATAACGCTCACCACCCTTGGTTTCAGTCGTGATACTCAGAAAAGAGAAAACAACGTCCTCTTGCTCGCATAGACAGATGGTTGCCGTGGCGCACTCTTCGGGGTGCCAGTAGGTGATGAAATGTTGATGCATCCCAGCCCAGTGCCACCCACTTGAGTTGACTGGCTCAAAAAAGTGATTCTCCAAGGCATGAGCAGCAGCAGCGGCATCAGGAAAGAACTGAAGATTGGGGGCCTTCTCACGCGCCAAACGATTGTTGACGGGAAAGCGTAGCTTGCGAGTGCGACTCAGGAGCTCCACCCAAGGAAGGAAGATCCAGATGGAGGCAACCGCCAGCCCACCCATCCAGTTCTTGAAGACAAAGTAACCCAGCAAAAATGAGAGGAGAAGAACCAGGAGTGCACCTGCCTTCTTGAGATATCCCTTACCACAGCCCCTAAAGGCGGCTGCAAGGATTCCTAATCCCACTAGAATGAGAGCTTTTTGAAACATGAATGAATCTTGGTCTGAAAAACGGTTCGATTGACCTCACTAAGTAAGGCTCGGAATGGGTGATGTGCATGGGATTTCTTCAGATATCCATCATTGATTTGGCTTTTGTTGATTTTTGCAAAAGAAAGAACTCAGGTCGTCATGGAGCTTAATCACTGAAAATGAGCGTTTAAGAATGATGGTCTAACGGAGTGGTTCAAAAAACTTCAAAAATCATGTCGAAAGAGCTTGCGTTGGGAGAATTTTTGAGT
>CAXIBU010000117.1:0-9734 GCA_964021555.1 uncultured Verrucomicrobiales bacterium
CCTACCGATACTACAACATGGACCAAGTGGTCGGCATGGCCTTGGCTGAGTTTGACAAGATAAAGGCTGACCTGACTCCAACCTACTCATAAGCGCTCGATTGAATCTATGGCTGTTTCTCTTCTAGATGTTAATGCTCAAAATCTCCCTTTGGAGGCGGAGTTCAAAGAAGCATTTGAGCGTGTCTTGAAATCGGGGAGATTCATTATGGGCCCTGAAATGGAGGCCTTCGAGCAAGAGTGTGCCGAATTTCTTCAAGTCAAGCATGCCTTTGGTGTCTCCTCTGGAACTGACGCGATTCTACTCGCGCTGATGGCCGTAGACATTCGTCCCGGAGATGAAGTGCTCTGCCCCGCATTTACCTTTTTCGCTACCGCTGGATGTATCCGACGTGCTGGAGCGATACCCATCTTTGTTGATTGTTGCCCGATTTGTTTCAATATCGACCTCAGTCACGCGGCTTCGCTAGTGACTGCCAAGACTAAGGCAATTATTCCAGTTCACTTGTTCGGCCAATCTGCGGATATGGATGATGTTCAGCGCTTCGCCAATGAGCACGGCTTGCGAGTCATTGAGGACGCGGCGCAGTCTTTTGGAGCGCGATACAAAGGCTCAAGCTGCGGAACGATTGGAGATTTTGGAACCTATTCCTTTTTCCCGTCGAAAAACCTCGGCGGCATGGGGGATTCGGGTCTTTTGGTGACAAACGACGATGCTCTGGCTGCCAAAGCGGCTAAGCTTCGCAACCACGGGATGCATCCGAAATACTACCATGAATTTGTCGGTGGTAATTTTCGGATGGACCCGCTTCAGGCGGTGATGTTGTCGATCAAGCTCAAGCACTACCCTGAGTATACCAAGAATCGACAGGGCAATGCCTCTTATTATCTGAAAGAGCTCTTAAAAATAGAGGGAGTCTCACAGGCAAGGCCTGAAGACTGTAAGTGCCTCGAAAAGCAAAATCAGCAATTAGAAACTTCAAATTCGGAGCTGATCCTTCCAGTAGCTTACGATCACAATGAGCACATTTGGAATCAATTTACCATCCGCGTGATGGGTGATCGGCGTGATGAACTTAGAGATTTTCTTCAAAGTCGAGACATCGGCTGCGATGTCTACTATCCAGTCCCCATGAATCAACAAGAGTGCTTCGCGGATCTCCGGCCCGATGGGACACAAGCGCTCCCGGTAACCGATCGCTTGGCAAAGGAGGTGCTGAGTATCCCTGTTTACCCCGAATTGACGAGGCTTCAACAAGATGAAGTCATCGGTGCCATTAAAGACTTTCTAACGAACTAATTTTGATATGCGTATTTTAATCACAGGAGGAGCCGGATTCCTAGGCTCTCATTTGACCGACCGCCTTTTGAAGGACGGGCACGAGATCATCTGTTTGGATAACTTCTATACAGGCAGGAAGAGAAACATCGCTCATCTGCTTTCGAATCCAAATTTCGAGTTGATGAGGCATGATGTGATCGACCCATTCAAAGTCGAGGTCGATCAGATTTACAACTTGGCCTGCCCAGCTTCTCCGCCGCATTACCAAAACAATCCGATCAAAACGACCAAGACATCAGTCATGGGAGCGATTAACTGCTTGGGCTTGGCGAAGCGGGTCAAGGCCCGGGTTTTCCAAGCCTCCACCTCTGAAGTTTACGGTGATCCGGCAGTTCACCCTCAGCCCGAAGAATACTGGGGCCATGTCAACCCTATCGGTATCCGTTCCTGCTACGACGAGGGCAAACGTGTCGCTGAAACACTGTTCTTTGATTATCATCGTCAGAACGGTGTCGATATCCGGATCGTTCGGATTTTCAACACCTACGGTCCAAGAATGAATCCGGAAGACGGGCGCGTCGTTTCTAATTTTATCGTTCAAGCACTCAAAGGCGAGGACATCACAATCTACGGGGATGGCACACAGACGCGCTCGTTCTGCTACGTGGATGACTTGATCGAAGGTTTCGTTGGTCTGATGAGCCAAGAGCAGGTAGTAGGGCCGATGAATATCGGAAATCCTGGTGAATTCACCATGCTGGAACTCGCCGAAAAAGTGATCGAAAAGGTGGGTGGCAAGACCAAGCTAACTTTTCATGATCTCCCAGGCGACGATCCGAAGCAACGCCGCCCGGATATCACTCAAGCGAAGAACATTATGGGCTGGGAGCCCAAGGTCGACCTCAGTGAAGGTCTCGACCGGACGATTGCTGGATTTAAGAAAGAACTAGGACTTTAAGATACGACTTTAATGAAGATTACACACATTTGCTGCATCGGTGCAGGTTACGTGGGGGGGCCCACGATGGCCATGATTGCTTCGAAATGCCCAGATATCCAGGTGGACGTTGTTGACATCAACGAGCCGAGAATCGCCGCTTGGAATTCGGACGAGCTTCCCATTTACGAACCTGGACTTGATGAGATCGTCAAAGAGGCGCGAGGACGCAATCTTTTCTTCAGCACTGATGTCGAAACATCGATTAAGGCAGCTCAATTGATTTTCGTCTCAGTCGGCACCCCAACCAAGATCAAAGGGATAGGGGCAGGCCGAGCGGCTGACCTTGTCTACATTGAGTCCGCAGCACGGATGATCGCCGAGGTCGCCAGCGGACCCAAGATCATCGTCGAGAAAAGCACGATCCCAGTTCGGACCGCTGAGTCGATCCGCACCATCCTCACTGCAAACTCGGCTGATGGCCAATTCCAGGTCCTTTCAAATCCGGAATTTCTTGCGGAAGGGACCGCCATCGACGACCTCAACAATCCTGACCGAATTTTGATCGGTGGAGAGCGGACCCCAGAAGGGGACGCCGCTGTCGAGGCGCTCGTGAGTGTCTACAATAATTGGATTCCCCGCGAGAGAATCTTGACGACGAATCTCTGGTCATCAGAGCTTTCCAAACTAGTCGCCAATGCCTTTCTGGCTCAGCGGGTTTCCTCAATTAACTCGATTTCAGCTCTTTGTGAAGCCACTGGGGCAGATGTTGACGAAGTTTCACGCGCGATCGGGACCGATTCGAGGATTGGTCCAAAATTCCTACAATCGTCCGTTGGTTTTGGCGGATCTTGCTTCCAAAAAGATGTTCTGAACCTGGTCTACCTTTGCGAGCACTTTGGGCTTCCGGAGGTATCCGCCTATTGGAATCAAGTCATCATCATGAACGATTGGCAGAAGCACCGCTTCTCGATGAAGATCATTCAGACTCTTTTCAATACGATCCGAGGGAAACGCATTGGTGTCCTGGGCTTCGCCTTTAAGAAAGACACCAATGATACTCGTGAATCGGCTGCGATCTACGTCTGTCGCGATCTTTTGATCGAAGGGGCCACGGTTGCCATCTACGACCCTAAAGTGCCAAAAGAAACGATCTTTGCTGACCTGAAATACGTCGGTATCAGCGATGAAATCCTCGAGAACCAAGTTGAAATCTGTGATTCAGCAGTAACTGCAACAAATGCTGCACACGGCGTCGCGGTCATGACTGAGTGGGATGAATTTAAGACGCTCGATTGGAAAACCATCTACGATGGCATGTTCAAGCCGGCCTTCGTGTTCGACGGTCGGAATGTCCTACCAGCCGACGAACTCGAAGAGATCGGGTTTGATCTCTATACCATCGGTAAAGGGAAATAACTCTTCCGAGTGATGTTAAGAGTTCTGCTGGCAACCCACCTCAGCCCGGTCATCCATGGCCAGGCTCTGATGGCGAGTCAGCTGGCCTCAGCCAATGCAGCTTGGAGCGATATCGAGCTGTATCAGCTGAACACCTCCTACGCGGAGACAAGAGAGGCACTAAAAGGAGGCGGCCTAAAAAAAATCTTTAAACTCAGAGATTATCTACGAGAGGCGGAGGAGATCATTCGAAATGAGAAAATCGATATCCTCATCGTCACTCCCGCATTCTTTCGAGCGCCTTTTTTCAAGGACCAGTATTTCCTAAGAACTCTCAAGAAAAGAACCGGCGTAAAAGTAGTCGGTTGGGTTCATATGGATCCAGAGCGTCTCGAATTTGACAGGCTGCCGTATCCATTAAGGCGATTAGCGGCAAGTTTGGTCAAAAATGTAGATCACTGGGTGAGTTGCGCAAGTTCGTTAGCTTCACAATGGCCATTTTGGATTGTTGGGGATGCAACTAAGGTCAATGCGATCTCTAATGGGATTCCAGATCCTTCGCCGATCGATGCAAAGCTCAGTCACAGCCCAAAGCGCTTGATGTATCTTTCGTCGATGGATCCAGAGAAAGGCTGGAGAGATCTTTACGATGTAGCAGTTGAGCTGTGCGAGACCAGAGTTGATTTTGAAGTGCACTTTTACGGAGGAGTGGGCGCTGGCGAATCTCAAGAAGCTCTGCAAGAAAAGTTCTCAACGGGGCCACACGCCTCAAGAATTCAATGGCACGGAGCAACTTGGGATGACGATAAGCAAAGAGCTTTTCAATGTGCTGACTTATTTGTTTTTCCGTCCCATACGGAGCAATTCCCCATATCCATCTTGGAAGCAATGGCTCATCGATTACCCATCATTGCAACGAATGTGGGCGCAGTTCGAGATGCCCTCCCAGATCAGCCCCTACTTGAAGCTAAGAACCGAGTTCAATTATCCTCGGCAATCACTGACTTCCTAGACCGTCCAGAGCACTACAATGATCAAGGGAATTCCAACAGGCAGCGATTCGTCGAACGATTTTCTCGGGACGCTTTTTTGAAAGCGTGGCAACAACTTCTAATCCAATTCAATTAATATAACTACTATGAGCAAACAACGCATCCTCGTCGCCGGTGGTGGCGGATTTATCGGTGGTCACTTGACCAAAACCCTCCTTGAGCGTGGCCACGATGTGGTCGTTGCTGACATCAAGCCACTTGATCAATGGTATCAGCTGCATGAAGGGGCAGAGAACCTGGTTCTTAACCTCGAAGAGAAAGAGGCATGTTTCACCGCTGCTAAGGGTTGCGATGAAATTTACAACCTTGCTTGTAACATGGGGGGGATGGGTTTCATTGAAAACAACCGTGCTCTTTGCATGCTCAGTGTTCTGATCAACACTCACATGCTCATGGCTGCCAAGGCACACGGTGTGAAACAGTATTTTTACTCCTCTAGCGCCTGTGCTTACCCGGATTATCTTCAGCAGGAGGCTGAAGTCGTTGCTCTCAAAGAATCCGATGCTTATCCGGCGATGCCTGAGAATGGCTATGGATGGGAGAAGCTCTTCTCCGAGCGCCTTTGTAAGCACTATGAAGAGGACTACGGGATGAATGTCCGCGTTTTCCGTTTCCACAATGTTTATGGTCCAAATGGAACTTGGGATGGAGGTCGTGAGAAGGCCCCAGCTGCAATGTGCCGCAAGGTTATCGAGGCTATCGACAGTGGAAGCAACGAAATCGAAATCTGGGGCGATGGCGAGCAAACTCGCTCCTTCATGTATATCGATGACTGTGTTACTGGAATCGATAAGTTAATGGCGTCTGACTACAGCGATCCTCTGAACTTGGGGCGCAGCGAACTGGTCACGATCAACCAACTTCTCGAAATCGTTGAAGACATCGCTGGTGTCAAAATGAAGCGCAACTACAAGCTCGATGCTCCTCAAGGGGTCCGTGGTCGCAACTCGGACAATACGTTGATCCTTGAGAAGCTTGATTGGGAGCCAGAAATTGACCTCAAGACGGGCATGGAAAAGACCTACCACTGGATCAAAGAGCAATACGAAGCCCGCAAGGCTGGCGCTACAGTCGTCCAGTAAGTCGAGATTGATCAATCCCTCTTCGAGATGGCGACGACATCCGTAATGGTTTCAGGTTGTTTTGACCTACTGCATGCTGGACACGTCGCATTTCTCGAAGAGGCTGCTTCTCTGGGTGAACTCACCGTTTGCCTTGGAGCAGACGCCAATATCGTCAGGCTCAAGGGGCGTCCGCCTCTGTTCTCTGAAGCCGAGCGGTGCTATCTGATCGAGCGCTTGTCTTGTGTCCATCGAGCCAAAGTCGCGAGTGGCTCGGGAATGTTGGATTTCGAACCCGATCTTCTAAGTGAGAAAACCGACCTCTTCGTGGTAAATGAAGACGGTCACACTCCAGGCAAAGAAGCACTCTGTGAAAAGCACGGAGTCGAATACCGCGTGCTCAAGCGGATTCCTGCTAAGAATTTTCCAGCACGAAGCAGCACGGATTCCAAGCAGCGCTCGGAACTGCCATTCCGAGTCTGTCTCGCTGGTGGGTGGATGGACCAACCTTGGGTTTCATCCTTAGCTCCCGGATCAGTTGTAGTTGCCCGATTGGAAGCGAATGTTTCTTACCGAGATCGTTGTGGCATGGCGACCAGTTCTCGCAAGCTCGCCAAACGTCTCTGGGGACAAGTTGCTCCAGTTAATGATCTTGAAACAGAAGCCAAACTTCTCTTCGGAGCCGAGAACCCGCCGGGATCTCAGTATGTCTCGGGCTCGCAAGACGCTCTTGGCCTGACCCTCCCGGGGATTTCAAAGCTGAGCTATAACGGCGGTTACTGGCCTGAAAAAATCGAGCGTATTACGGATCCAGAGACCGCACAGTGGCTCGAATCCGTGCTTCACTTGGTTCACGTCGGTGATCGTCCTGATCGCTATAACCCCTTGCTGGAGCAAAATCCTGATCCAGCAATAGCTCAGAGATTGGGATTGTCGGGCGATGCTGCATGGCAGGCAATCCTTGAGCGCAATGCGTCAGCCCTTGGTCAGGCTCTAAACGAGACGCTCGAATCTTGGAGCCAACTTTTACCTTTGACGGTGAACCCTCCACTCATGGCCACTCGTGATGAATTATCCAAGGACGCTTACGGCTCCTGCTATTCCGGATGCGGCGGCGGCTATCTGATGCTCATCAGTGACATCAAGCCCGAGCAAGCCGTGAACCTCAAAATCAATTTACCCACGCTCTAATGAGTTCATCAGTTCAGACCCCGCCACGCTCCAATATCCTGGGAGTCGGGATCAACATCTTGAATCCCGCGAAGGCCGTGGATCTGTTTTTTGAGGCAGCTCATACCCCAGGCCACACCGGTTACGTTACAGTGACCGGAGTTCACGGCGTCATCGAATCTCAGGACGATCCTGAATTGAAAAGAATCCACAACCGTTCTTTTGTCTCGACGCCCGATGGTATCCCCATGGTCTGGGTCAGCCGCTGGCAGGGTTTTTCAGGAATCGAACAAACCTGCGGCCCCGACTTTATGCCACGAGTCGTGGCGCGAAGTGTGAAAAACGGTGAGCGCCATTTCATCTGGGGTGGAGGACCCGGCGTGGTCGATACCCTCCAAGAGAAGCTCGAACAGCGTCACCCGGGTGTCCAGATCGTTGGCAAAATAAGCCCTCCCTTTCGTCCTCTGAATGAGCAAGAGGAACTCGAACTCGTGGCTCAAATCCGCGCGACCAAACCCCACTTTTTCTGGGTCGGTCTCAGCACTCCAAAGCAAGAGCGCTTCATGGCTGCCTTTCTCGATAAATATCGTGATCAACTCACTTTCGTCGATCAAGGTTTCACGATGTTCGGAGTCGGTGCCGCGTTTGACTTCCAAGCGGGTATCGTTGATGAATGCCCTACTTGGCTTCGAGGTAGCGGCATGGAATGGTTCTACCGCATGTGCAAGGACCCAAAACGCTTGGCCTCTCGCTATTTGAAAAATAACCCCAGATTTTTGGGTGGGATTTTACTTCAACAATCGGGCCTCAAAAATTTCCCTCGCCTAGGGGCGTAGAAATCCACGTTAAGATCTATGAAATTACTCGTTACAGGTGGTGCCGGTTATATTGGCTCTCACACCGTTCGACAATTGGTCGCAGCTGGCCACGACGTCACCGTGTTGGACAACCTTGTTTATGGTCATCCAGAGTCTATCGTCGACGATTCAGTGTGCCTTATCGTTGGAGACCTGGGCGATCGTAATGTTATCGAGCCTCTGTTCGCAGAGAAATCCTTCGATGCTGTTATTCACTTCGCTGCGTATGCTTACGTGGGCGAATCGGTAAGCGATCCGCTCAAGTATTATCAGAACAACCTCTCTGCCCCCGTCACTCTTCTTCAGGTCATGCAGGAATACGAGGTGAAGCAGTTTGTGTTCTCCTCCACCTGTGCCACTTACGGTGTCCCTGATGAAGTTCCAATTGCCGAGACTCAAAATCAGGCTCCAATTAACCCGTATGGTGCTTCCAAATGGATGCTCGAACGGGTTCTGAGGGACTGCGAAACCGCTTGGGGATTACGATCGGTGTTTTTGCGCTACTTTAATGCTGCTGGGTGCAGTTTTGATGGTGCGATTGGCGAAGATCATGATCCAGAGACCCATCTGATCCCTCTGGTTCTCGACGCTATCTCGGGCAAGCGAGACGCGATCACTGTCTTTGGCACGGATTATCCAACACCCGATGGCACTTGTATCCGCGACTACATTCATGTCGATGACCTCGCCGATGCACACCTTCGTGCGGTCGACTACCTGAGCAAAGGTGGCACTACCGATGCATTTAACTTGGGCACGGGGCGTGGGCTCTCGGTCAAAGAAATCATCGATGCTGCTTCAAAGGTCTCTGGCAAAGAAGTCCCTGTGATCTACGGAGACCGCCGTGAAGGTGATCCACCACAGCTCATCGCCGACCCTTCGAAGGCCAAAAATACCCTTGGTTGGGTCGCCCAACATCAGGATGCCCATACGGTCGTTAAGACCGCTTGGAATTGGCACCAGAATCCGAAGTGGTAATGACAGTAGACCATCCAAAGCTGGGTAACGAAGTCATTTTCACCTTTTTAAGTTGAGCTTAAGCTCATTCCCAGAAGCCAATTTTTCAGAATGCAAAAAGCACCAATTGAGCAGCGCGAGTCAAATCTTCGAAGCTTACTCAAAGCAATCAGTTGGCGTATCATTGCGTCCGCGACAACAATCACTATCGCTTACTTTATCTACGGAGATATCGGACCTGCTCTCGCGATTGGAGGAATCGAATTCTTTGCGAAATTCTTCATTTACTACGGCCACGAGCGATTGTGGCAGGTCATTCCCCATGGCACCTTTCCTAGAGTCAAAGGGCACTGAGGAACCACAAAGTTACGGTGGGAATGTCCTTTCTGCCTGTTCAAACAAAGTTCTCATCATTCTTTAAAAATGTCTAATATTCACCCCGAATTCCATCGCTTTCTCACCCGAGAAGATCGAGAGAAACGCTTGCAGCAAAAAGGCGCTGTTGTGTGGATGACTGGTCTTTCTGGTTCAGGGAAGTCAACCATCGCCAACGAGGCTGAGCGAGTGCTCTTCAAAGCTGGCAAAATGACAACCATCCTGGACGGCGACAACTTGAGAACCGGGCTCAACGCCAATCTTGGCTTCAGCGATGAAGACCGACTCGAGAATGTCCGCAGAGTCGCAGAAGTTGCGAAGCTGTTCGCCAGCCAAGGGATCATCACCTTTGTTTCCGTGATATCTCCCAAACGTGAAATGCGCGACTTGGCTCGAGATATCATAGGCGACGACTACATCCAAGTTTACGTCGAAGCCAGTTTTGAGGCATGCGCCGAGCGAGATCCAAAGGGGCTCTACGAAAAAGCGAGACGAGGGGAGATTAAGAATTTCACCGGTAAAGATAGCGGCTACGAAGCGCCGGAGCATCCCGACGTGCTCCTGGATACCGAAAATTCCAGTGTCCAAGATAATGCCGTCACCCTAATCGAAGAAGTCCGGAAGCGGATCAAGTTGGAACTCTGAA
>CAXIBU010000118.1:0-9726 GCA_964021555.1 uncultured Verrucomicrobiales bacterium
ACCTTAAGATTGATTGCCTTACCGGCGATTGTTCCAGAATAGAAGACATCGTTACTGTCATCGCTTTCCGTGAAACTCATCGAAGTCACACCAGCCATATCAGTTGCGATGGCATCGGTTGGCAAACCTTTGAAAATTGAAGAGGCGGCTAGTTGAACGACAGATCCTTCCGCAACTGCTCCAGTGTAGATAGGAGCCGCAGCGGCGACGTCCTTCTTGTTGCCGTAAAAGATCGGCAGCCATTGCCCATCGATACCGATAGAAACCATCACATCGGTGCTGGCGGGCGTAGATAAATTTGTAAGTCGGACTTGGAAACAAGTGCTTTCCTCGACGCCGATCGAGCCGGGAGGCGTGACGACGAAGGATTTACCTGGGTAGTCAATATTCCAAGCAAGCTTGGGAGCAACGCCCACGTAATAGAGATCGCGTTCGACGGTAAGTGAGCCGATCGGCTCGTCAGACTCAGCAAAGCCCGCCCCCGAACCAGCAATAAGTAATGTCACAGACAACAAATGTGAGATGGTTTTCATAACACCCTAAGAATTATCAGAAAGCGGCTGCACGACAAGCAAAAAAGGAGAAGCTCCAAAATTTACCTGGGCAAAGGCAGCTTTTCAACCCATTGAGACCACGGTCCCTGTGGCACTTCCTCTTCTTCTACGAAGCGCCACCTGACTTGACCGTAGCCTCCCCGCAGCTTGAGAAAGTCTCGCATTGCCGGGCTCAAATCGATCCCCGCTTGCTTATTGCGATTCTTTTTTGGTCTCTCGAATCCAAAGACGTATTGCCAATGATCGACAACAAAGGGCCCGACATCTTCCCACTGAGCATAAGCGGTCCTACCATTTGCTTGCACCGCGACCCATCGCCCCTTCAGGACGGAGATTCCCGGCCCTTGATAGTCTTCCCAGAAATTAGGGATGACTTTTGAAGCTTCAGGGCGATGACGACCACCACTCATGACATCGTTGTAAGGCAGAGCGATGTAGAAAGGGTTCAACTTGGGCTTGAATTCACGAGGCCAATATCCATCCCGATTCCGTGGATCGTCGAATCCACCAAAATTAGCCTGCCAGTTCTGATCCCAAGCGCTTTTGTGATTGGGAACTGGATTATTCTCGGTCGCCTGTTCGCCGACCCAAAAGACGGTTGCTGTTATCGCCTCCACCCAATCCGCAGGGTCTCGGAGGTAGTCCGGTCGCTGATTGACCACACTCGCTTTGGGGATCTTTCGATACGGATCGACTAAAATGGCAAAGGCGTCGCGCCGGTTTTCAAGCGATGCCCGGTGCACCAAATCCAAGTTCGCGTTAAGCCCAATCACCTCAGCGTGAAGCGACACCGAGACAGCCAAGCTGGTCATTAGCAGACCTGCTACTCGCGCATTTAATCCAACTGCCAAATTTACACTCCTGCTCCGCCCATGTTTGAGATCGTTTGGAAGATCGCGGTAATCATGAGGTAGGCCATCGTGCCTACTAAAAGGGCCAGCGATATCAGAACGGTCGGCATGATGAGGGCCGTTATCCTCGCGATCGAATTACTCAGCTCCTTGTCGTAGCGCTCAGCCGCCCGGGCGAGAGCATGGTCAAGTCGGCCCGTCTGCTCACCCACTGACACCATATCAATGAGCACTGGTGGAAACTCACCAACTTGGACCAAAGATCGCGATAGTGACCGTCCGTCACCAACCAGATCAATGACCTGATCCATGTTCCCCCGCAAATAAAGATTCCCGGTAGCATCACGTGAAAGCTCGAGAGCTCGGAGTAAGGGCAGCCCGTTCGCTACCAAATTCGACATCGTTTCGAGAAATTGAACGTAGAAACGGTTCTCAACGACTTTCCCGACGATTGGTATCTGCAATTTTGCCTCGTCCCAAGTTGGCTTATTCTCTTCCTGGTCCTTCCACGCCTTAAAAATAAACAAGGCGGCCACCAAGATTAGCCCTAGGATCAGCCCCCAATCGGCGAAGAAACCAGTGATCGCCATGAGAAACTTCACTCCTCCGGGGATTTTACCACCTGGAGTTTTCTCGATGAGCGTGATCAGCTGCGGGATGAGCTGGGTGACGAAGATTACCCCCACACCCGCCCCCACAGTGATTAAGAACGCGGGGTAGATCAGTGCTAAGATGATCTTGTTCTGCAGTTCTTGGATGGTCTTGAGGTAGTGCGCTTGCCGGTTCAAGATCGTATCCAGCGCTCCAGACGCCTCCCCAGCCGCTGCCAGAGAGCAGTAGAGAGGCCCAAAACTCGGGCTCACGCGCCGCAGGGCATAAGAAAAGTTGTTCCCGTCACGAACCAACTGTCGGACTCGCTGAGAGACATCCTTCAAATTCCCCGACTGCTGACGGTTCTCCATCGACTTCAATGCGGGCTCCAATTGAAGCCCCGCTGCCAACATGTCGGCAAGCTCTTCGGTGAACATCACCACTTCCGGGCGCTTGAGCTTTAGCATTTCATCCGAATTAGCCTCGGCTTCAGATACCTTCCCCCGGCTCTTGGCCTGTGGCTTTTTCTTTTTCTGTGCCGCGGTTAAGGAATCGATCTGACTGACCTTGACGGGCTTCAATCCCTTGCGTTCGAGATTTCGCAGGGCTTGCGGACGATCCGATGCATCGATCTCGCCGGTTTCGACGGATCCCGAGGTCGTGAGGGCTTTAAAGCTGAATAAAGGCACAGGCGATAAACTTAAATTCCAAGATCGGTCGAGGTGACGGAGATGACTTCTTCGATGGTGGTCTCCCCTTTCATGACCTTGAACCAACCGTAATCACGCATTTTAACGTAGCCGTCCTTGAATGCCTGATCCTTAATCGCTGACGAGCCTCGATTGTGAGCCACAACATCCTGCATGGCCTCGGTTAGAACACAGATCTCGTAAATGGCGAGTCGGCCGGAGAACCCTGTCCCACGGCACTTGTCGCAGCCGCCCGGATCGTAGGCTTGACCATCAAGATCGCTTGGGATGCCGATTTCAAGACGATCAGCAGTCGAAAGTTCTCGCGGCACTTTGCAGCTTGGGCAAAGCCGTCGCACCAAGCGCTGGGCGAGGAAGGCTCGAACCGCAGCTGAGACAAGGAAGGGATCGACGCCCATATCGATGAGTCGGCTGATGCCTCCAATTGCATCGTTGGTGTGAAGGGTGGAGAAAACCAAGTGACCGGTCAATGAGGCGCGAATGGCAATCTCGGCGGTCTCGAGGTCACGAATCTCCCCTACCATCACGATATTGGGGTCAGCTCGAAGGATTGAGCGCAAACCTGCAGCGAAAGTGAGCCCGATTTCGCTCTTCACCGCAATCTGCATCACGCCATCGAGCTTATTCTCCACCGGATCTTCCACGGTTACGATTCGGGTTTCCTTGGTGTTGAGTTCGGAAAGGAAGGTGTAGAGGCTGGTAGACTTACCTGAACCAGTTGGGCCGGTCACCAGGACAATGCCGTTCGAGAGCTTCAGCAGGTCCTTAATCTTACGTTCCACTGCACTCTCCATTCCCAAGCGGCCCAGATTGAACTTCTCTTGGTTAAGTAGACGTAGTGAAACACTCTCGCCCTCAACCGTTGGGACGGTCGCTACCCGAACGTCGATCGTTTTCCCTTCGAACTGAAGGTTGATCCGACCATCCTGAGGGAGTCGGCGCTCGGCAATGTCCAGGCGGGACATAATTTTCAAACGCGCAATTACCGATGATTGCAGCGCCCTGATATTGTCGGGCACCGGAACGTCGAGAAGCACGCCATCGACCCGGTAACGAATCCTAAGATTGTGGTGCAAGGGCTCCACATGGATATCCGTGGCTCGTTGTTCCAGTGCATTTCGGATGATGTGATTTACGAATTTAACCACGCTAGCCTCTTCATCATCAGCAGCATCGATGACATTCGCCTCGTCATCATTCTCCAAGTTATCAAGATCAAGATCCCGTCCCTCTAGGATCTGCTCGAAAGTATCGGCCCCGACCCCGTAGAGCTTTTGCAGGCCGTTATGAATCCTTTTTCTTGAGGCCATGACCCATTCAATCGGCAGATCGACGGTCTGCACCGCAGCTTGCCTGGCTGCCAAATTCAGAGGATCGTAGGTGGCGATGACGATTTTTTCCGGTTCATCTTCATCCCCTGTCAGGGCCATGGGTAGCACGCGATGCCTCAGCGCGACCGTCGGACCGCAATGCGCTCGTAGCGGAAGTGGATTCTCGGGCTCAGGGAGAACCTCGACCCACGGATAACCGACAGATCCCGCGAGATTTTCCAGATACCTTTCCTCATCAACGGTTCCAGAATCAAGAATCTCGTCGACTGGCGACCGCTGTAAAATTCGCGCCTGTTCAACTGCCTCATCAAAGGCGTCGAAATCAGAGCAACCGGTGGCTTGGGCTGGAGCTTTTAAAAGAGCGGTCATGTGATCGATGGGGACTATAAGGAAAACGCCACGAAAGCAAAGCGCTGTCTGTCTCAGAGCACTTGAAGACAGACTTTTTTCGAAAACGGGCGAATTTGCACCGCTTATGGGGTTGCTTCGATGGATGATGCAAGCTATCCACCCGCCCGAACCGAGATACACCGTCAGGCGACCTAAGCTCGACTCAACCAAGGACTTTCAGACATGCTAGCAATTCGTAACCTCACCAAAGCCTTTGCCGGCCGCACGCTATTCTCCAATGCCAAGATGACCATTAACTGGGGCGAACGTGTCGCTCTGGTTGGCCCCAACGGCGCTGGTAAATCGACCCTCTTCCGAATGATCCTCGACGAAGATCAGCCAGACGAGGGCGAGATTGATCGTGATGAATACGCGGTGACCGGATTTCTCTCGCAGGAAGCTGGCGACCCCGGAGACCAGACTGTTTTGGAAATCGCCATGGGCGTGACCCCTGAGATGGTGTCGGCTCTACGCATCATTCGTGAGGGCGAAAAGGCGGGTAAAACCGGATCACCCGAGTTTGCCGAAGCCCAAGATAGATTCGATGCCCTCAATGGCTATCAGTTGGAGCCAAAGGCGAAGAAGATCCTACGCGGTCTCGCCTTCAAGGAAGAGGACTTCGAGCGTCCGGCCAGTGAATTTTCCGGTGGTTGGATCATGCGCGCTCACTTGGCCCGTCTCCTGACCATGGAGCCTGACCTTCTCATGCTCGATGAGCCCACCAACCACCTCGACCTGATGTCACTTCTGTGGTTCCAGAACTATCTGAAGAACTACCCGGGCGCGATCCTGCTCATCTCGCACGATCGCGACTTTATGGACGAAATCGTCGAGACCGTTTACGACATCGATGATGGCAAGCTCGTTAACTACGGCGGCAACTACTCCTCTTTCCAAGAACAGAAGGAAAAGCGTTACGAGCAGGCCGTGGCCCGTTACCGCAACGAGAAAAAGAACATCGATCACATCCAGGAGTTCGTAAACCGCTTCCGCCAGGTCGGTTCCAAGGCCTCGCAGGTCCAGAGCAAGATCAAGCAAATTGAGAAACTCACCGAGAAACTCAAAAAGCCCCAGTCCCCTCGCAAAGTCCTCAAATTCAAATTCCCCCAGCCCGAGCGCTCCAACCAGCGCTTGATTGAGCTTGAGGGCGTCCACAAGGCCTATGGCGACAAAGTCATCTACGAGAACCTGGATCTGGTCATCGAGCGCGGCGAACGAATCGTCCTCGTTGGCCCCAACGGTGCGGGTAAGTCCACCCTGCTCAAGGTTCTCGCAGGCGTCGAAGAATTTCAGAAAGGCGAGCGCAAGGCAGGCTTCCTCACCAATATCGGCTACTTCAGCCAGAACCGTGCGGAAGGTCTCGATGAGAGCAATCGCGTCCTTGACGAGATCATGTCCGCCAGTCCTGACCTTCGTGAAGACGAGGCCCGTGCCATCCTAGGCTCCTTCCTCTTCCGACGTGCGGACGTTGAAAAGCGTGTTCGCGTTCTTTCAGGTGGTGAAAAGTCACGTCTGAGCTTGGTGAAATTCCTCGTCAACCCACCTAACCTCCTGCTCATGGATGAGCCGACAACTCACCTCGATATCCAATCGGTCGACGCACTGGTGGCCGCGCTGAAGGACTTCGACGGGACCTTGGTCTTTATTTCGCACGACGTTCACTTCATCCGCAACCTGGCTGACAAGACGCTTCATATCGCCGGAGGTGGTATCAAACCTTACTCAGGCGGTTACGACTACTTCCTTGAGAAGTCTGGCTTCGGCGATGCCCGCGAAGCATTGACCGCTGAGGGCGAAATGACTGACGGACGCGCCTGACCCCGAATCCGACACCTAAAAAGATCATGGAGGAACTCGAAAGCCGTCTCGCCGTCAGCATCCGGGCTAAGGAACCTGTTCGGGAATGGCTGGCAGGCCTCCCCTCTCCGATCACGCTCAGCCTCGAGCAGATCAACGTCGAGCCATCCGTTTACCTGGTCCCCGATCGGGATTACGACGATGACATCGAGTTGCTCAAGGGCGGCTATTGGGAATCCATCTTCGAGCACGAGCTCGACAATTGGTGGAGCGAGCCCCACGACTGGCCCCAAGAGCGCACGTCGGATTTGTTCCTCGACTGGTTCGAAGTAGAAGTCCACGGAATGATTGTTGACCTCGCTGAGAACTGGGACGGATACGACGATTGACTCTTCTCCAGACCTCGCGGTTCCGTATTTTGTCTCCTAGCTGGTCATACAGCAAAATTCAGCCTTTTCCTTGCCCATGCCCCTGACCGCATGCACTTTTCTCGCATGAACGGTAACAAGGGGGGGAAATCCGGCATTATCGTCATCGGTCCAGTCTGCTTGGCAATCGTAGCTTGCCTTCCATTCCTGTTCTTTAATGACGATAAACTCGGGCAATCAAATCAAGTCGAGGGAGCGAAGAATCAAGATTCCCAAGAAGGTAGCAAGGGAGTCTCGAAAGTAACTCCACGAGAATTCCAATCTCGAAGTTCGGGCAAAAAGAAGCCTAGAATTCATGCGGAAGCCTTCAAGCCAGAAGAGATCAAGAGCGTCGGGCAAGATTTCTCACTTAAGCTGTCGGACGGGCGCATCTTAAAAGGCAAGATCGACTCCTACGTGGCGAACACTTCCGGCTCCTCATTCGGGGTTCGCTTGGATGGAATACCGGGTCGGTTAGTCTACTTCCAGAGCTCCGAACGTAGTCGGGCCCTCGTGTTTTTCGATAATTCTGAGGATGCCCTCGAACTGAAACTTGAGCAGAATCAATGGCTCGTTTCCGCGGTGAAATTCTCCGATCTTATGTGCGCCAGCCGCCGCGCGACCTACCCCTTGCAACCAGGGATGGGCTTACCAAAACGCAGCTCTCCAGCCACCGAAGAATCTGGGACTCCCCAGAAATCAAGCGCACCAGCCGCCTTTCAGAGCAAGCCTGGTGCAAGAGCTGTCGTCTATTGTGACTTCGATGGTGAATCCGTTAATCAGCCCTTTTGGGAACCTTTCAGGATCAATGCCCAGCCCTCCGGGCTAAGCGATGCTCAAGTCGCTGAGGTCATGCGCATCGTTGCCGAAGACTTTGCCCCCTTCGATGTTAACGTGACCAACGTGCGAGCTGTGTTCGATGCAACGTCTGCGAACCGCAGAGTCATGTGCATTTCGACCCCGACCGATACCGCAGGTCCCGGAGCGGGTGGGATTGCCGGCACCTTCACTTTCGTCGATGATCTTGTTTGCTGGAATTTCAACTTAGATAGCGCGCAGAGTGCTGGAGACACTATCTCACATGAGGTTGGCCACACGCTTGGTCTCGATCATGATGGCGAGTTTAACGATGAATACTACGACGGCCACGGGTCTGATTCAGTCGAATGGGGGCCTATAATGGGAGCTGCCAGTTTTGCGACTTTAGTTCAATGGAGTAACGGCTCCTACACCGGAGCCAATGAGCGGGAGGATGACCTTGCGGTCATGACTCGTAACGGAATTTCTTATCGGGACGATGACTTTGGAAACAGCCTGGCCAGTGGTGAACCAGTGTTATTTACAGGCCGAACGAGGGAAGATATTCAGGGCCTGATCGAGAGAAATACGGACATTGATGTATTTGTCGTGACCGTCGAAGACTTTGGAAGAATCCTACTTAACGGAGGCTCAGTCGAAGCACCGGCCAACAATTTGGATCTGCGCCTTCAGGTCATCGACGCGAACTCCACTACCTTACTCGATTTTACCTCTGACGATCTCCAGACCGCCCTCTCCGAATTGACTCTACAGCCCGGAGTTTATGAAATTCGCGTGAGCGGTGACTCCAGCGGCACCCCGCTAGCAGCTTCGCCGACTGGTTGGTCATCATACGGCAGTCTGGGAAATTATCAGCTGAGCTTCATCCCCGACCAGGGCCTGGGCTTGAATCAAGCGCTCGAGTATTACGGGCTAATTGCATCGCCAATTCCTGCCACCAGTTGGGTGGGGCAAATTGAAACGTCTCAAGACAATGTCGATGCCGCGGTTTCAGCCCCGATCACCGATGATCAAGTCTCCGAATTTTCTATCACTGCGGCAACTGATCAGATCCAGTTCTGGTATCGCGTGAGCTCGGAGGAAGACTTTGATTACCTCGAATTTTTCATCGACGGCAATCGTGTGCAAAGGTGGAGCGGCGATGTTCGTTGGAGCCAGTATTCCCGAAGTGGACTCAGCAATTCATCCCACACCTTCACTTGGCGCTACACCAAGGACGGCAGCGTCTCCGAAGGGGCGGACTCCGCGTGGGTCGATCAGGTTGTTATCCCAGGAGCTGGTGGCGGATTTTCCGATTTTGCCAATCTAAATGATCTCGCGCCCAATGGTCTGCAAGACAAAGACTCGGATGGCGTCGCCGACTTGCTCGAGTATACCCTCGGCACAGCTCCGGCAACGCCAGAAACTTCTCAGCCAATCAACTTCGATCCAGACACTCAGCAAATCATTTTCGCGGTCGATGGTGGAAACAAGGACCTAGTGGTCCGCGTGGAGGCCTCGACTGACCTCATCAACTGGCAGACCATCGCTGTTAGCTACGCGAGTGAAGATTTTAAAGTCGTGGAGGATGTTTCGTCGACCTCATCTGATCTTTCGGACGCCATGAAGCAGGTGATACTAGACCTCAGCGGCCTCAATGAGAACTTCCGTTTTGCGCGGGTAAGAACCAAGAAATACTAAAAATCTTCGAAATTTCTATTCCACTGAAGTGGTAAGCTCTTCTTGATCCATCGCCTTCTGACCACGAACGGCGTGCAGCTCACAGTGTCGTATGATACCGATACTAGCCGCATGTTCCGCAGCCTCCAAGCTAGTCTCGCAAGCCACGAGGTCGATTCCACAATCGCGGGCGACCGTGGCTAGAGCTTTTACCTCCTCGTCTCGCTGAGTCTGAGTAACATCGCGGATGTAGATAGCGGTAATACGATCCGGGTTCTGGCGAAGAATCGCCATGTAGATTTCTGGATCTTCCTGACCACTATCGCCGATTAGCACGAATTTCATCTCGGGGTATCGGTCAAGAACCGCCTGAATCGCCCTCTGCTTGTGATCGTGATGCCCACTCTTGATAAATTTATTTTCGTCCACTCCCCAATCTTTCATGAACAAAGTGCCGTCAGGGATTCCGCGCAGCTTGAAAACTCGGGTGATCAGGCCGAAAAGATTCCATGGCGAGCTGGTAACATAGAAAAAGGGATTCATTCCACGCCCATCTGTTCCCCTTCCAAGAGCTGCGTAGAAGGCCGTTACACCGTCAAAGACGACACGGGTGTGTG
>CAXIBU010000119.1:0-9613 GCA_964021555.1 uncultured Verrucomicrobiales bacterium
GAGACGAGCTCGAGGGTCTTGACGGATGAGAAAAGCCCGTCGAGGTCGTGGCTTTTGGGGAGGACAATGAGGTCGTCCGCCTGCAGGAGCAGGGAGAAGTCCTGTTCTTGGGTCTCGGTCAGCGGTTTTAAACTCTCTAGCTCTTCTGTTTCATTGAGTTCGGGACCCTGACCGGTTGCGATCTTTTCCAGCAGCGCCGTCAGCTTGGGACTCTTGGGTTTGCTTGGGCTTGGATCGGTCCACGGCTGAGCATAGCCCTCGGCGGTGAGCTGGGTGATGGTTTCGCGGAGCTTCTTTTTGCCGAGCTGGTCGATGGCGATCCAAGTGACTGCCGTGATGGCAGTGAGGGTGGCCAGGGTGAGCCAGAATTTTCGGCTTCTGAGGAGGTGCGTAGACAAATTCGAGGTGGGATTACCAAGTGAGCTCGATGCCGGCGTAGGCGGCGGATTTGGGATCGGGGCGCTGTTTGAGGGAGCGATTGATCCAGTCAGGCGAGCGGACGAGGAGGTCGCTGAAGACTTGCTTGCCGTTAACCGAAATGGTGACGGGCTGGTCGAGGTTGATGAGGCTGTCGTGGAGGTTGACGGTGATGGATTTCCGCTCGGCGTTGTCGGTGGTGATGGCGATCTGGTTGTCGCTTACGTCTGCGGTAATGGTTTCGCCTTTCTTGGCGGTTTTCGGATCGATCTCGAGCCAGTAGAAGCGCTGGTGGAGGTGTCCGCCGCTCTGGACCCAAACGACTTTCTTCGGCCACGGGTTGCGGGTGAATTTGGCCATCCAGGGTAGCGCTTCGGCGTCCTCGCGGTTCATCCAGTGGCCAAATTCGGGGTAGATCTTGACGCGGTGGGTGTAGCCCTTGGGGTCTTCCTTTTGCAGGGCGGCGAGCTTCTCACCCCATTGGGCGGCGATTTTATTGCGGTCGTAGGCGGCATCCTTCCCGCCCATGTAGAGGGCGAAGGGCAGGTTGCGGAGGCCGAGTGGTGAGGCATCGTTCGGGTGGCCTGCCATCATGGCGGCAGCGGCGAAGCGGTCGGCCATGCGCGGGGCGAGCTGGTAGACGCCATCGCCACCAGCGGAGTAGCCCATGAGGTAGACTTTGTTGGGGTTGACCTGTCCGGTGAGGACGTAATTGGCGATGAGGCGGTCGAAAAAGTCATCGATATGAGATTCGTGCCAGAGGTTCCAGGTATTGGTCGGGGCGCGTGGGGCGACGTAGATGCCCTCCTTGGGCTGGTAGAGACCGATCTGGTTTTTCCATTGTTGGTCGTTGATCTGAGCGGGCGCATTACCGCCGCCATGCATGGAAATGAACAGGGAATGCCCGCCCTTCGGTGCCTCGCCGAAGACCTTGACGCCGAAGCGCATTTCTTTGTCACCGAGAGTGATCTTATTCGCCTCCAGCTCGGCGAGCGCGGTGTCCTTTTGGGCTTGCTGGAGCTTGGTCCAGGTGGTGGCGACAAGTTTGGCGGCGCTTTCGCTGGTGAGCTCGGTAGCGGTATCAGGCGCCTCCTGCGCGAGGGTGCCAAGAGGGAGAGCCAGGAGTAGGGCGAAGGTGGTGAATTTCATGCCCTAGAGATAGCAAATGGGGCGGGGGAGTAACAGAATTGCTTTCTGGGCACCTTTGAGCAGATCGCTGAGGTGGGCTTGTATTTTTAGACTGACCTTTGGGCCCGGGCGGTGCAGCGTCTGGGTGTGCGAGATTTGTTACCAGAGGGGCGACCGGGGCTGTTATTGGCTCCGATGCAAGATGTGACCGACCTTCCATTCATGCGGGTGATGGCTCGCTATGGGGGGGCGGATCTTTATGTGACCGAGTATTTCCGCGTTCATGCGGAGTCGCACCTGTCCAAGTGGATCTTGCGCTCGATCACCGAAAATCCCACAGGACGCCCGATTTTTGCCCAGATGATTGGCAATGATGAGGAGGTGCTGGTGAGAAATGCGAAGCGCCTGATGGAGCATCCGATCGCAGGGGTGGACCTGAATCTCGGGTGCCCGGCGCCGACGGTTTATCGGAAATGCGCGGGGGGTGGGCTCTTGCGTGAGCCGCAACGGATCGACCGCCTGCTCGGGGCGCTGCGGGAGGCTGTGGATGGCCGTTTCACAGTGAAAACGAGGGTGGGCTTCGAGACGGGGGCGGAATTTGATGATTTGCTCGATGTCTTCGCCAAGCATGAGATTGATGCGCTGACGATCCACGGGCGCACGGTGGTGGGCCGCTATCAGACCCCAGTCGACCCCGAGCCAATCAAGACGGCGGTGGAGCGGATGAGCTGCCCGGTGATTGCGAATGGTAACGTGGTGGACGTGGCGACGGGGCAGGCGCTGCTAGCGCAAACGGGCGCGGCGGGGCTGATGATGGGGCGCGGTGCGATCCGTAATCCGTGGCTATTCGACCAACTGCGGGCGACCCATGAGGGGCGCGAGCCAATCCAGCCGAGCCATCGCGACCTGCACGCCTACCTAACGGCGCTGTGGGAGGAGACAGCGCGGGAAAAGAAGAAGTTCGATCCCCGCAAGCACACCAATAAGATGAAGAAATACGGGGTCTACATCGCGCAGGGGATAGGCGAGGAATTTGAGCAGCGCTTGCGCCGATCCAAGGAGGAGGCGGAATTTTTCGGGATTTGCGACGAATTTCTCCTCAATGACGAGCCGCTACCAGTGCTGCCGCCGGAAAATTCGAAGTTGTTCTGCGGCTTTGCTGAGCTGCTGAAGTGATCCCAATTCAATCACTCCACAACGGAACCTTCGATTAGCATTTCGCCGTGTTTGGGCCAGCTGTCGATGACCGCTTGGAGTTCGGCGCGTAGCTTGGGTTGATCAGCTTCGCTACCAGAGGTGATGTTGTTTTTTTCGAGCCGATCTTTCGCTACGTGATAAAATCTTCCATCGGCATATAGTTTATAGCTCTGGTTTCGGGAAAAGACGGCCCGCCGAAAGGCTTTTCGAGTGGGGCGTGGATTGGAGTAGGTATAAACAAAGTCGCGAGCCTTCGACTCATCGCCCTTGAGAATGGGGAGGAAGCTTTTACCGCTTAACTGGGCCTCGGGCAGTGCGCTGGTGCCGGCGACTTCAAGAGCGGTTGGGAGAAAGTCGGAGAAGTCGACGAGGCAATCCGTGCGGGTGCCTGGCTTGATCGTTCCCGGCCAAATGGCATAGAGCGGGACGTGAGTCCCGGCATCGGTCGAGAGACCTTTGCCTCCCTGGGTTGGGGCACCCTTCCACTGTGAGGTGATGCTTTGATGCGTCCCATTATCACCGGTGAAAATGATTAGGGTATTATCGCTGAGACCTTGTGCTTCGACTTCCTTAATGATTTTGCCGACGGCTTTGTCCATGTAGGCCATCATATCGGCGAAATAGGCGTGGCGCTGTTGCTCTTGATCGAGTTTACCGCCTTTCTCACTGTCAGGTGTTTGGACGAAGGGGTCGTGAACGAGGACCATGGGGTAGTAGAGAAAGAAGGGCTCATCCTTATGCTTGCGGATGAAATCGAGGGCAAAGTCGTTGAACAATTTAGGCCCGTATTTCCCCTTTCCTTCCAGCTTTTTACCGTTCTCGATGATCAGGGGATCGTGGTAGCGCGAGCCGAGTTGCTCAATTTGCCAAAGGCGGTATTGATCGAAGCCCGCATTTTCAGGGCGCATGCCCAAGCCTGCCGTGGTCTTGTAGTGGGAGGCCCCATAGAGCTGCCATTTACCGGTAATCCCAGTGGTGTAGCCTGCTCTCTTCATGTAATGACCGATCGTTGTCAGGTCGGGGTGGAGCAGGCTGAAGTCGAAGTAATTGGTAACATTGCTCTGCCCTGTCATCAGCTTGACCCGTGAGGGCGTGCAGAGAGGTTGTGAATAGCAATGTTGGAACTGCATGCCGGTGGCGGCCATGCGGTCGATATTGGGCGTCGAATAGCTCTCTCCGCCGTATGTTTTAAAGGCCTCGATCCCGACATCATCGGCCATAATGAGAATGACATTGGGTTGATCGGCAGCAAGGATGACCTGGTTTAGAAAGCAAAGCCCCACTGCAATGATGGCGAGGAGGAAGAATCTCTTGTTCATTGGTTCGGAGTCGCTGATGTGGGCAGTTAGAGTAGGTCTAGCGTCCCCACTTTGGGTTCAGCTTCGGTTTTTTGTTTTGAAGTGGCTTTGAGCGCGGGCCTTTTTTGGGCGTTTTGGTGCGCTTGGCGTTCTTCTTGGGAGCGACGCGGTCGTAGCTGAAGTCCTCGATGGTGAGAAATTCGGCGGGCTCGGGAAAGTCGATGTCCCATTTGGCGAGTGAGTTCTTCTGCGCTTCCGACAGGAAGGTGACGAGCTTCGTCTGGCGCTGGAGCTGGGCTTCGAAGTCGGGCTTTTGCTCTGGTAGGTCGAAGTTGACGGTGGTGGCGCAGTGAGCCTGATCGAGGATGCGGAGCAGGGCGTGCGTGCCGACGAGAACCGGGGCCTCGCCATTCTGAAAGGCCTGCCAGGTGCTGTCGCGGAGCTGGGGCTTCTGGTTGCCATGCAGGCTGAGCACATCGACCCCTGATTGCTTGAGGGCGGTGGTGATCTCGTGGGCGCTCTCGCGGGCGCGAACGAGAATAGTCATCGGAGCGGGCGAGTCCTGCCCTTGGAACCAGTGCAGGAGCAAGTCCTCTTTCTGATGTTCGAATACCTCGAAAATTTGGCAGGTCATGGCGATGATGGTGAGCGCTTGGGTAGGCTGCTGGGTTGCTGGCGGTAGCGCTCGAGAAGTGCTTGCAGTTCTTTGACGATTTCGGAGTGCTGAGCGTGAATTTCCCTAGCCTCTGATGGATCGTCAATGAGGTGGTAAAGTTGAATCTTCGGGGAGTCCGCCGGGACCTTGGTGCGTCCGCCCGAGCCTTTACCTTCAATGAATTTCCATGGTCCTTTGCGGATGGCGAAGGTGCCGTTGATGGAGTGGTGAATGGTGGCCTCGCGGACGGGCTTCGACTTTGCTCCTTTCAGGTGCGGAAGAAAGTCGTAGCTGTCTTCACCCGCTCCAGACGGCATTTTCAGATCAGCCGCGGCCAGGGCGGTGGCCATGATGTCGGTGGTGCAGATGACTTCGTCGCTGGTGCCCGGCTTGAGCTGGGCGGGCCATGAAACGATGAACGGGACGCGATGTCCGCCCTCGTAGGCATCGGTTTTTTGGCCGCGGAAGTGGGCGTTGGGCTGGTGCCCTTGTTGGACGACGCCGTAGGACTCTGGGATGGCGAATGAGGCATTGTCGCTGGTGAAAATGATCAGCGTATTGTCGAGCTCACCGCTTGCCTTCAGGGCATCGATGACCTGGGCGACGGCCCAATCGGTCTCCACCACGTAGTCGCCGTAGGGCCCTATGCCGGATTTGCCCTGAAATTCCTTGGCGGGGATGACTGGTTTGTGGGGTGAGGGTAGTGGAAGGTAGAGGAAAAAGGGCTGGTCGGACTTGGCTCGCTCGCTGATGTAGGCGGTGGCGGATTTGGCCAGCCCGGGGAGGTAGTCGATAAATTCAAATTCGGAGGACTTGGCGCCGGGACGGGTGAAATCGAGACCCCTAGTGCCGCTGTGTTTCTGGTCGAGATCTTGAGTAATGGTATTGTTCTCGATCAGTGCGTAGGGTGGCATGTCGAGCGAGGCGGCGATGCCCAGAAAGTAATCAAATCCGGCTTCATTGACGCCGCGCTGGATCGGCTGCGTAAAGTCGACTTTTTTCCCATCCTTTTGCCAATCCAGGCCAAGATGCCACTTGCCGAGACAGGCGGTGTGGTAGCCGCCCTCCTTCAGGACGGAAGCAATAGTCGGGCGGTCGGGCTCGATGAGGGTGGGGCTACTTCCATTGAGCACGCCGCGCTTCAAGCGCGAGCGCCAGGCGTAACGCCCGGTCAGGATGCCATATCGTGTCGGTGTGCAGACAGAGGAATTGCTGTGGCCATCGCCAAACTTGATTCCCGTGGCTGCGAGCGAATCGATCGCAGGGGTCTGAATTTTAGACTCTGGATTATAAGATGAGACGTCGCCCCAGCCGAGGTCGTCCGCCAAGATGACGACGACATTTGGTGGTTCCGCCCGGAGGGTGGAGGCGAGGAGCAAAAGGGTGAATAGTGATCTGATCATAAGTTCGTTGTAATTTACCCCTTACTCGCCAAACGCGGTGAGTCTTACTCGGATGACTCTTCGGGCATGTCCTCGAGAAGCTTGTCGATGCGCTCGATGAGCTTCCATGGTGTGCGCTTGCGCTGGTATTTGCGCCATAAGATCTCGCGCAGCATGACCCACTGGTGGCGCTGGATGGGATCGTGACGGGTCCACTCTTCATCGCCCTTCATTTGGGTCTCGAAGGTCCATTCTTTGCCGTGCATGACGGCCTTGTAATAGACGGTCTCCCCGTCCTCATCCAGCTCACGCCAGGAGTGTCTCTGTTGGCGCTGGCTCATCAGTGGTCGTCTTTTTCGTATTTGTCGTGGCCCTCTTTTTTGGTGGCGAAGACTTTTTTCTTGGCGGCATCGATGGCTGCCTGGTCCTGAGCGCGATAGGCCAGCTCAAGTTCGCAGAGATTGGAGTAGGCGAGGCCTGAAAGTCGCTGATAATTGGCGATCTCGCGGGCCTTGATGGCCGCATCGGGGATCTCGAGGACTTCGTCGGGGATCATGTTGATCGCGAGGTAGGCGGCATTTCGGGCTTTCAGAACAAGAGCGGCACCGCCGTCCCAGTCATTTTCTTCCAACTTGCGCAGAGCCTTGAGCGAGCGCCCCATGACCTCCATTGTGTCGTGAAGATTGTCCGGGGCATCGGCTTCCTCGGCTTGGCCGCCGATCAGGGCTCCGATGGCCGCGCCAGCGGCGGCGCCATTTTCAGCTTTTTCGGCCTCCCCGCTTTTTCCGTAAAGGTAACCTCCGCCACCACCAACAGCAGCGCCGGTATCTGCACCTGAGAGAGGTTTATCGGCTTCATCAGCGTGAGCGGTGGCTAGACCGAGCAGGGCGAGGGCGAGAGGAGAAAAGAGTTTCGCTTTCATGGGGGCATTCTTGTCAGGAAATGCGAGGTGTCAATTCGATCCGACGTTTCCTGACTGGTCAAATTCGTTCGGATTCGTTTTGCTCCCCTCAAGATGGCAGCGAAAAAGAGTAAAGGTCTGACACCAATGATGGAGCAATACCATCGGATGCGCCGGAGTTTGCCCGAGGATGTGCTCTTGTTTTACCGTTTGGGCGACTTTTATGAGCTGTTTTTTGAGGATGCCAAGGTGGCCTCGGGGATTCTGAATGTCGCTCTGACTAAACGACATGACGTTCCCATGTGTGGGGTGCCCTATCATGCGGCGGAGGCTTACATTGCCAAGTTGGTAAAGTCGGGCAAGCGGGTGGCGATCGCCGAGCAGACCAGCGTGCCCCAGCCCGGCAAGCTGGTGGAGCGCGAGATTGCCCAGATCATTTCGGCGGGGACGGTGGCGGACATGAATTTGCTAGATGACCGGCGCAATAACTACCTGGCGGCGGTTTTTCTGGAGCGTAAGAGCTACGGGCTGGCTTGTGTCGACCACACGACCGGCGAATTTAGCCTGGCTGAGTTCGCCAATCGGGCGGCGCTCGATGACGAGCTGGAGCGCTTGGCTCCTTCCGAACTGCTGGTGAGCGATGAGCAGTTGTCCGAATTTGGCCGATTGCGCGGGGCGCAGGCACACGATTCCTATGCCTTCCTGCCGGCGACGGCGCGCACCGAATTGTGCGATCATTTCAAAGTAAAGTCCTTGGATGGCTACGGCTGCGAAGGGCTGGAGGCCGCCATTGGGGCCGCGGGCGCGGTGATGCACTACTTGCGCCATCAGCTTCGGCGTCAGGTCGACCACCTGCGGCGGATCACGGTTCGGCGCAGCGCCGGGCTGGTCTTGGTCGATGCCGCCTCGCAGCGCAACCTGGACCTCGTTGAGAGTCGCAGCGGCGCCAAGCACACGCTCTTGGCCGCGCTGGATAAGACCTCGACCCCGATGGGCGCGCGGCTGTTGAGGACGTGGATTTTGCATCCGCTTGATGACATGCAGCAATTGCTGGCACGGCAGGAATTTATTGCGGGCTTGCTCGCCGAGCCCTTTTTGCTGAGCCAAATTCAGAGTGCTCTCAAAGGGATCCGCGATGTCGAGCGGACCACGGCACGACTTTCGCAAAATGCGGGCAATGGACGCGACTTGAACTCACTGGCGAACTCGCTGGAGAAGCTGCCGCAGTTGAGGAGCGACATTGCAGCGCTCGGGCTCGCGCCGGATTCGCTCGGGCTGAGTCTGGAATCGAAATTCGGCGACTTCACGGAAATGGTGGCGCTGCTGAGGCGGGCGATTGTCGATGAACCACCGGCGAATTTGCGTGACGGCAACTTGATCCGCGATGGCTACTGCCCCGCGCTCGATGACCTCAGAGCGGCTTCTCGCGATGGCAAACGCTGGATTGCTGAGCTGCAAGAGAGCGAGCGGGTGCGGACGGGGATCGATTCACTCAAGGTGAAGTTCAACAACGTCTTCGGCTATTTCATCGAAATTTCCAAGGCGCGCTTGGATAAGGTTCCCGACGACTATCAGCGCAAGCAGACCATGGCCAATGCCGAGCGCTACATCACGCCCGAGCTCAAAGAGGTAGAGGGCAAGGTGCTCGGGGCTGAAGAGCGGGCCAAGCAGCTTGAGCACGACGAATTTGTCAATCTGCGGGCCGAGGTCTGCAAGCAGGTCGATGCCCTGCAACGCACCGCGGGCGCCCTCGCGGAGCTCGATGTTCTGTGCGGGCTCGCCGAATTGGCACAATTGCAGCAATACTGCCGCCCCGAGCTATCCGATGGCGGCGAGCTGGTCCTACTGGATGCGAGGCATCCGGTGCTCGACCAGACCCTCGTTGATGAGAAATTCGTGCCCAATGATACCCGGATGGACCCCGAAAATAGCCGGCTGCAGATCCTCACGGGGCCGAACATGGCGGGTAAGTCGACCTACATTCGTCAGGTCGCTCTCATCACGCTGATGGCCCAGATTGGCAGCTTCGTGCCGGCTAGCTCGGCGCGAATTGGCCTGGTGGATCGGATTTTCTGTCGTGTCGGGGCGTCCGATGACCTCGCGCGAGGGCAATCCACTTTCATGGTCGAGATGAACGAGACCTCGCTGATTGTAAACAACGCCAGCGAGCGGTCACTAGTCATCTTGGACGAAATTGGCCGCGGGACGGCGACTTTCGATGGGCTGTCCATCGCTTGGTCGGTCGCTGAATTTCTGCATGATGAAATTCGCTGCCGCGCGCTCTTCGCCACCCACTATCATGAGCTGTGCGACCTCGCCTCGAACCGAGATGCAGTGGCGAATTTCAACGTCGCCGTTCGTGAATGGAACGAGGAGATCATTTTCCTTCGCAAGATCATCGAAGGGCCAGCGGACAAGTCCTACGGCATCCAAGTCGCACGCCTGGCCGGGCTGCCGCCGAAGATCCTCAACCGAGCCAAGGCGATCCTGTCACATCTCGAAATGAACGCCGGTCGTCCCGGGGGCACCCAGGCACCCAAGAAAAAGCGCCCCAGCAAGGTCGAAGACAATCCCATGCCCCAGTCCGACCGCGCCCAAATGGACCTCTTCGACTGATCGAGCCTTTTTGTGGATG
>CAXIBU010000120.1:0-9550 GCA_964021555.1 uncultured Verrucomicrobiales bacterium
AATTCACTCCCCGTCCACCGCATCGAAGTGCTTCATGATGGCTCTGCGGAGTTCGACGACGTCGAAGCGGCCGGTGTGGCGCCAGAGAATTTCTCCGCCAGGGGCGATAATGACGGTATGTGGCAGGGCTCCGCTCCATTCGGGATCAATGGCTTCGGCAAGCTGGTCGAGATTCTGCTCGGTAAACAAGTAGTTGTTGCTGACCCGTCCCTCTTCATTGACGCTCTTCGCAAGTCTTGGCGCGAGGGCAGCCCGCTGACTCTTCAGAAACTTCAGCGCTTGGTCCTTCTTAGCTACAGGATCTAGACTCACCGTAATGAAGTCTACGGGACGGAATTGGAACCGGCGCATGGTCTCCACCAATTCGGGAAATTCGACGATGCATGGGCCGCAGGTGGTCGACCAGAAGTTAATGATGCGTAGCTTTTCGGTCTTGTTGGCAGCGAGTGCCTTGGCTTGTTTGGTATCCAAATTTTCCAAGGTGACGGGTAGAGCACTCCACTCTTTTTCATCCTTCACCTCGTTTTCACGCTTCCATGACCACTTGGTCGAGCAGCCAAAGGCGCGAGTGGATTTCGTCTCGACCTCTTTGCCAGCGAGGATGGCATCAAGTGCCTGGCGAACATAGGCAGGCCCGACATCTTTGCGGCTGCGGCGGGCATCATCCAAGCGACCTGCATAACGCAGCTTGCGCGCTTGATCGAAGACGAAGACATGCGGGGTAGCCTGGGCACCGTAGGCCTTGGTGACGCTTTGAGTTTCGCCATCATAGAGGTAGGGAAATTCGTAGCCCTCCTCCTTAGCCACGGCCTTCATGTCTTCGAAGGAATCGCCATAGACGGAATATCCGATTTCTTCTTCGAGCAAGGCCTTGTCGTCATTTCCAGAGATGGCGATTACTGCGACTCCTTTGGACTGATAGTCCTTCTGCAGCTTGATAAGCTTACCACGAGCGGCCCTTGCATCCGGACAATGATTACACGTAAAAACAACGGCTAAAGCTCTAGCGCTCTGGAAGTCAGACAATTGATAGCGCTTACCATCCACACCAGGAAGATCGAAATTCGGAGCAATTGCACCAAGTGCCAAGGTTTCGACTTTTTCAGCCTCCGCAGCACTCAAGAATGAGCTCGATAGGAGAAAGAATAGGAAAAGGTAAATCGGTTTCATAGAATGAGTCTGACAGCTTGATTTCAGCTTTCAAGGATAGGAATTTTATCCAGCATTTCAGCCTGCTAGCGCTTCAAGGCTTCGTCCATCACTCTCAGCGTCTCTTCGATATCCTGCTCCGAGTGGCTTAGGGAAATGAATCCAGCCTCGTAGGGGGATGGAGCAAAATAGACCCCGGCTTTCAGCGACTTCCAGAAGAAGGATTTGAAATGCTCCATGTCGGCGCCGGCGACGTCATCGAGATTCCAGATCTCATGCTCCGAGAAGAACAGGCAGAACATAGAACCGACCCGGTGGAAGGTGTAATTGAGATCATGCTTGGCGAGCAAGCCGCGCACTCCCTCTTCAAACATTGCACCGATTTCATCGAGCCTGCGGTAACCATGCTGGTGCTCCAGCTCGCGCAATTGCGCCAAGCCAGCGACCATCGCCAGCGGATTCCCGGAGAGGGTTCCCGCTTGATAAACATCACCGTCCGGGGCCAAGTGATCCATGATCCACGCCTTACCACCAAAGGCCCCCACAGGGAGCCCTCCACCGATGACTTTGCCCATCGCGGTCATATCGGGGATCACGCCCGTGAGCTCTTGCACCCCACCCTTCGCCAGGCGGAAACCAGTCATCACCTCGTCGAAGATCAGAATGGTTCCATGTTTCTCGGTGATCTCACGGAGAAATTCGAGGTAGCCCTCGCGCGGAAGAATCAGCCCAGCATTCGCCGGAAATGGCTCGACGATAATCGCCGCAATTTCATCGCCGGCTTCGGCGAATGCCTGCTCTACGGCGGCAGTATCATTGTAGGGTAAGGTGATGGTCAGTGCGGCAAGCTCTTCCGGCACGCCAGCGCTATCGGGTTTACCGAAGGTCAGCGCACCGGATCCAGCTGCGACCAAGAGAGAATCCACATGACCGTGATAACACCCTTCGAATTTGATGATCTTCTTCCGCCCCGTCGCGCCGCGAGCCAAGCGGATCGCTGACATCGTTGCCTCGGTTCCTGAACTGACCATGCGCACCTTTTCAACCGAGGGCACCCAATCGATGATCAATTCGGCGATCTCGACTTCCCAGCGGTTCGGGATACCAAAGCTCACCCCATCGCGCGCCGCCTGCTGGATGCCATTTACCACACACATCGGCGCATGCCCCAAGATCGCCGGCCCCCAGGTGCCGACGTAGTCGATGTAGTGCTTGCCGTCGACATCCTCGATCCGAGAGCCCTTCGCGCGTTTGAGGAAAAACGGATCGCCGTCCACATTGCGAAAGGCCCGGACTGGAGAGTTGACCCCGCCTGGGATGAGACGCTTGGCTTTATCGAAAAGGGCTGCCGAGATATTTTCTTGCATGGGTTTTGAATAATACCTTTGCGGCCTGCGTCCAACGGTAAATTCAGCTTTCGCCGAATTCATTCCATGCCTACACTACTTACACCATGAAAACTGCCATTCTCACACTCATCATTGGCTATTCTCTTACCGCGCTCAGCCCGCTTATCGCTGCGGAATCTCGATTGAATCAGGATCCCAAAGTCGTTTACCTTGAGAATTTTTCAAAGAAGCCTCTGATCCTCCTCACCGTCGAAAAGACCCCAATTCACGTCTCAAAGACCGGTGGACGGCGGATTGGCTACATTGAAGAGGGCACCAAAGTCGAACTTCTCGCCATGGATGACAAGGCCTACCGGATCAAGGGGGCTGGCCGCAACGGTAAGATCGTCGGCTGGACTGCTCCACGCTACCTTGCCTCACAAGACCCTAAATTCGTCGGCAATTTGAAGAAGCTCTACGAACGCCAAATGCTCGTCCAAGAACTGATCGAAAAAGGGGAAGTCGCCATCGGGATGAGCCTCGATGAGGTCGAACAAGTTCTTGGCAAGCCCACCAAGACCAAGGTTCGCACCACTGCTACCGGGAAATCCGGCACCTACGAATACATCACTTACGAAGAACAAGAACACTACGCCTACGTTCGCAATCAGCAGACTGGGCAATTGTTCCGTCAATTGACTCATGTCACGCAGGAAGAAACTGGCAAGATTTCTCTGGAGTTTGAGGGCGATGCGATTACCGCGATTGAAGAGTCCGAGGACCAAGGCGGCGGCAAGGTCAGAATCATTACACCACCGATCTGGTTCTTCTGATCAATGTTCTCGGAATTCGATGATTTTGGTCTTTCCCCTAGCAGCACCCTGACTAGGTTCGCGCCGTGAACGCTTGCGACCTAGCTAACGAAGTCATTTCTCGCTGCCTCAGCATCGGGATCGACGAATTTGTCTTCTGCCCCGGGGCTCGGGATGCGCCTTTTGCTCAGGCCTTGGCCGAACTGGAGGATGAGGTGCGGGTTTGGCATCATTTCGACGAACGCAGCGCCGCCTTTTTCGCCCTTGGTCGTATCATGGCAATTGCTCGACCTGTCGCTGTCATCACCACCTCCGGCACAGCCGCTGCGGAATTACTACCCGCCTGTATCGAGGCCCATTATCAAGCACGTCCCCTACTACTAATCACCGCCGATCGTCCTGTCGAATTTGCTGGATCGGGTGCTCCTCAATCGATTGAGCAGCACGACTTATTCGGCAAATACGTTGATCAGAGCATTGAGATCGAGAATAGCGGGCCAATTTTCGAGGGGTGGACGGCGGAGGGCCCCAGGCACCTCAACGTGCGCTTGGATGAGCCTTTGTTGAAAGTCAGTAGCGAAGAACCGACCCCGCACGAACCCGAACAACTCGCCACCCGCCCGCAACCTGGTGTCGTTGATCTCGCGCGCTTCATCGGCGAAGGCACTTGGAAAGGCTTGGTTGTCATGCTCGGCGGCCTCGAGCCAGAAGAGCGCGACCCCGTCTACCACTTCCTCAAGGACCTCAAGGTCCCCGTCCTAGCCGACAGCACTAGCGGACTCCGCGAAGCGCTCGGCGAGCTCAGCCTCGCTGATGGCGATCGTGTGCTAAAGGCAAAGTTGCCCGGCAAAGTCCTGCGGCTCGGAGAAGTCCCAATCGGACGTTTCTGGCGCGATTTAGAAAATTTGCCAAAAGTCGAAGTGCTTTCGGTTTCGCCCAATGGATACTCAGGCCTGGCCAGGGCCTCCACGACCATTCACAGCCCCGTTGCAGAGGCTCTGGAATCGCTTGGCATGGTCACCGAGATTGGTGACACCATCGACCTCCTCATCAATCGTTCGTCCCGTCAATCCAAGCTCTCCGAGCTGATCGAGCGCTACCCCGACAGTGAGCCCGGAATGATCCGCGCGATCTCCCTCTATGCAACCATCAGCGATCTCGTCTATCTCGGAAATTCCTTACCCGTTCGCGAATGGAATTTGTTTGCCCAGACCGAGCATCCCTATTCGCTCGTTCGCGCGAACCGCGGTGCCAACGGCATCGATGGTCAGATAGCCAGCTTCCTTGGCAACGCGGCGGATGGCGGAGACGCCTGGGCAGTCCTGGGTGATCTGACCACGCTCTACGACGCCAATGCTCCAGCGCTTGAGAGCCAGCTCGGCGAAGGGCGACGCATCCTAGTCGTCATGAACAATGGTGGAGGTCGAATTTTCGACCGTCTACCTGGAGTCAAGACCAGCCCAGATGAGAGCCAACAGTGGATCCGACAAGAGACCGAGGCCAAACTCGAACACCTTGCCAAGCTATGGGGCTGCCATTATCACCTCGCCACCAGCATCGACGACTTCGAATTTGAACCGAATTCGGGCCTGACCTTGCTGGAAGCCCGCCCCTCAACCGAAGAGACGGAACGATTCTGGGAGGCCTACGATTTGATCAAATGATAAAACTCCTCAACATCATCTTCCCTTCAAGCATCGGTAGATGGGGCTTTGTGCTGCGCTTTTTGGTCATCATGCCTCTGATTCATCTCTCCATGGGCAATCTCAGCGGCATGCTGGTAGAAGATGCCCTTCCAGAACTGAGTAAGCTACAGGCCCTCGCTCTGGTTTTCTGCGCGCTCTACATGGTGATCTACCTCTACATCCCGCGTTTGGTAAATGCCGGCCTGCGAAAATGGCTCGCTCTCTTCTTGGTGCACCCCGTAGGAGCAGCGGTCCTAACGGTCTTCTCAGCAGTCGTCCCCACGCGCAAATCCGCACCTGCACCTCCCGCAGACGACCCCCCAGCATGATCCACGCTCTCCACGGAGCCCTCGGCCACCACAGCGACTGGCGGCCCATCGCATCCGCCCTCGCCATGCGTGGGCACAGCCTGAAATCCGTCGATCTCTGGAGATTTCTCGACTGTTGCAGCAAGAGCTTGGAGGACACCGCAAACGCGATCAATCAAGAAGCCAAGACTGATACTGACCCGAAGAAATTCCTGCTCGGCTACTCCATGGGCGCGCGCCTGGGATTGCACGCCTTGCTCGATGAACCCGAACTTTGGGATGGCGCAATCCTAATCGCTCCCCATACCGGACTCAAAACGGCAGAGGAAAGGAGCCTGCGCCTCAAGGCCGATGCCCTTTGGGCGGCCAAGTGCCTGGATGGCGATTGGCAACATTTCTTGACCGAGTGGAATGCCCAAGGAGTCCTCAACGACACCCCCACTCCAGATCGTCATTTTCTCAAGCAGCGAAGGCGCTCCATCGCCCTCTCTTACACGGCATGGAGCCTCGGCATGCAACAGGACCTTGCCAAACGTCTCGGTGAAATTCCTTGCCCCGTGCTGTGGATCACCGGCAGTCAGGATACGAAATTCACCCAATTGGCTGGCGAGGCAATGCCTCAACTTAAGTTCGGCCAGCACAGAGTGATCGATGGTGCAGGGCATCGCCTGCCCTTCTCACACCCCGAGCAACTGGCTCACTTGATTGACGGATTTATCAGATCTTGAGGAGGGTGCGTATTTTTCCTAGTTTTGGCAAATCTTTCACGTGCATCGAGGCGTAGAAAGCGTTAGTCTATTTATCATGCAAGCGTGTCTCCTTCCTCCTCGTCACTCCAAATGGTGCGACCCTCTAACACAAGGTCGACAATTGGGTGAATGCCTCGTCGCAAATGTTCCACTCCGCCAGTGGATGAGTGCCGAACTGATCCGAGCGGGTTTTGATATGGTCGAGGCCGATGCCCCGGGCAAGCGCATCATTTACGTCCCCGTCGACGATTGGATCGATGCCGCCATCCTGAGCATGCTTGGCCGCACCGAGCGCCCGACTTCACTCTACACCACGGATGACCAGTTAGTCGCGTGGGCTGGCAATCGCGACCCCGCCCAATGCGAGGCCAAGATGGTGACACAAGCCCCGGTTTTCTCCATCCGCTATCCCTGGGACCTGCTCAAGCTAAACGATTCGATTCTTCGACAGATCACAGATTCCGAGGTCAAAGGGACGGTTAGTCATCTCGCAGAGATTGACGGAACCTTGCAACTGGGCAGTGGCTCGAAGATCCTCCCGGGAACCTTCATCGAGGGCAATGTCGTCATCGGTCGCAACTGCCGAATCGGCCCAAACTGCCACATTCGCGGCACCGTCTCCATCGGCGATCACTGCTCCATTGGTAACGGCGCGGAGATCAAGAACAGCATCATTTATCCCCACAGCAGCGTCGCTCACTACGGCTACGTTGGCGATTCCATCCTCGGCGCTCATGTCCACCTCGGTGCAGGAACGGTCATCTCCAATGCACGCCACGACGGCATGCGCCACCGCTCAAGCGTAGAGGGCAAGCTTGTCGATACCGGACGATACAAATTCGGCACTATCATTGGTGACGGCGTGCGCACCGGGGTCAATACCGTCATCTTACCCGGTCGAAAAATCGGACGTGGCCGCACTACCCGACCAGGAATGATTGTCGAGACTGACTTGATGTGACGAATGTGTCACCCTTTTGACCCTCTACTGGTATGGGATTGGTGAGATCACTTATCCAGCTATGGGAACAAATGCAGCTATGGAAAAAATTCTGATCATTGAAGACGAGCACGACATTGCCGAACTCATCTCGTTTAACCTCGAGCGGTCGGGATTTGATCCAGTTAAGGCACACGATGGGATCACAGGTGTCGAAAAGGCCTTTTCGGAAAGCCCCAATCTCATTATTCTTGATCTAATGTTGCCAGGTAAGGACGGATTCGCCGTCTTCAAGGACCTGCGCCGCGATCCAAGGACACAACAAACGCCGGTCATTATGCTAACCGCAAAGGCTCAAACAGAAGATCGGATCCGAGGACTTGAATCAGGTGCAGACGATTACCTCACCAAACCCTTCAGTCCAAAAGAACTTGTCCTCAGAGTGAAGAGTATCCTCAATCGAAGCAATCCTAGCCCTGGCATGCTAGAATTTTCGGCTGGCCCATTCCGCTTTGACAAAAACTCCATGAGCTTCTTCGTCGACCATCAACCCGTCGACCTCACCTCGACCGAGTTCAAACTCATGGTTCATCTCGTTGAGCGTCCGGGTAAGGCTCAGAGCCGCTCAGACCTCCTGCGCACCGTTTGGGGATACAGTGATGACGTCCACAGCCGCACCTTGGACACTCACATGAAGCGCCTCCGGCAGAAACTCGAGGACCGCGCCGACATGATCGAGACCGTGCGTGGTGTCGGCTATCGCTTGCGACCTCTCAGCGAACTTGAAGCAGAATGACCGCTCTTTTCGCGACACTTTTCGTAATCACACTGATTAGTTCGATATGCCTTTTGGTCGTTCTCAAGCGTCGGCATCGCATCGAGATAGCGCGTAAGTCTGAGGACAAAGCCGCCCTATTGTCATCAAAGGCCGCGCTGCAGGAACAAGTCGAGCGCGCGATCGATCAGCGGGCAAAGCTCCTTGATGCCCTGGGCGATGCATTTCTCTTAGTCGAAGATGAGAGCATCATCAGGGTCTTCAATGAAAAGGCCAAGACCCTGTTCGACGGCCGTGAACTGCAAGACCGCTCTTTGAACGAAGTGGTTCTGGACGGGCGCCTGCTCAATGTTCTCAACGATTCTCTAAAAAATAGCGAAGGCAACCCGCGCCGCGTCATGATCAGGCTCCCTGAAGGGCACCCTGCTCGGGATGGGGTCCAGCAAGCCGAGGTCACCCTGGAGATCGACACCGCTCCCTTCTCCCGCTCCATGCACCTCAAGCGCATCAGCATCCGCAACGTCACCCAGTCCCACATTACCGAACAGGTGAGAAAGGACTTTGTCGCAAATGCCTCCCACGAGCTAAGAACACCACTGGCCATCATCAATGGCTACCTCGAAAACCTAATCGATGACGATCTCGTCTCCGAACCCAAGCTGGCTCGCAAGTTCCTCAAAACCATGCGCAAACACAGCACTAGGATTGCGCGGATCATCGAAGATATGTTGGTGATCTCCAAGTTGGAATCCGGCGAGGTTTCGACTCTTAAAATTAAGCCATTCAAGGTCAAAAATTGCATCCAGGACGTGGTAGAACGCCTGCAACACATGATCGACGAAACCGGCACCCAGGTCGAGGTCGAGGTCTCTGACAGCTCCCTCAGCTTCGAGGGCGACCGCTTTTACTGGACTCAGATCATTTTCAATCTCGTCGAAAATGCGATCAAACAGAACCCAGGCAGTGGCCTAAAGGTCAGAGTTGGTGCTCAGTCCGAGGGCGACAAGATCCACCTCTGGATCTCCGACGATGGAGTGGGCATTCCTTCTTCTCACCTGCCCTTTATCTTCAAGCGATTCTATCGCGTCGAGACTCATCACTCTCAGGAAATCCGCGGCACCGGGCTCGGATTGTCGATTGTGAAACGCGGGATCGAGGCGCACCACGGCACCATCGAGGTGAGCAGCACGCCAGGAGTCGATACCCGTTTCGACATCCGCGTGCCGCGCGAGCAGCCTAAGCAGGATTTCGATTTCAACGAAGAGTCCGCGGAAACGACTGCCGATTTGGCGAAATGATCAGGCAAGTTTTTGACTTCTGCGCGCACTTGGGCATCTTCCCCGCATGACCATTAGTGAGGCGCAACAAGAGCTGCTCGACGAATTGAATCTTTTCCAGGACTGGACCGAACGCTACGAATACGTCATCGGACTCGGCAAACAACTGCCGGCGATGGACGATGCGCTCAAGACCGAAGACCGGCTCATCCGCGGTTGCCAATCTCAGGTATGGTTGGAATCCAGCCTTGAAGACGGACTAGTCAAATACGAAGCCGATAGCGACTCCGTCATCACCAAGGGCATGATCGCCCTCTTCGTTCGCGTCCTCTCCGGCCACAAGCCCGAAGAGATCCTCGCCTCTGACATGACCTTCATCGACCAAACCGGCCTCCGCGAGCACCTAGCGCCAACCCGTGCCAATGCCCTCACCACCATGGCAGCCCAAATGAAGCAGCACGCCCTCACCTACGCAACGACCACCTAAGGAGAAGGCTTTTGCAAAGCCTCAGCAGAAGCCAAGCCTC
>CAXIBU010000121.1:0-9544 GCA_964021555.1 uncultured Verrucomicrobiales bacterium
ATACTGGTATCATCGCCGAGAGTTTCTTTCCAGGTTTGCTTGAAGATCACCAAACTATCGCCGGATTCGCACAGCAGTGGTCCGAATATAAAAACTGTTTGAATTTGGCTTTCCAGGCGAGCAAAAGTGAGCCGACGTCGGCAAAAGAGACCCTCGAATGGATGAAATCCACCGATTCGATGATCCGATACTGGGCCGCTCAGTTGGTGCTGAACCAGGAAACGCCGGAGCAGAAACTAATCTCTCAGCTAGAGCAAATGACTAAAGATTCAGAGTTAGCCGTTGTGTGCTCGGCCGCCGAGGCTCTGATCCAACATGGAAGGCAAGAGCTAGCGAAAAATGCGTTGCTCAAGGGGCTAGGTAGACCGATTTCAGAACCTGAAAGCGTAGCGATCTTAAACTTATTGATCCGTCAAAAATGGACCAAGGACATCCCCGAGGAATGGTTCAAATCCCAAAAAGGCAAAGATAGCAAATACCTCGACCGACTAGAGGCGCAGATTAAGAAAATGGAGTGATTGGCTGGAACCTCATGCGGTCTTATTCGGAATGCTCTTCGCGATTTGATTGGGCCGGGCATTTCTTCAATTCCGCGGCGTTTCTCGTCGGTCGAGATGCGCGCACCACACCCTCCTTGCGCTTTGTCGAATCAAAGAATAGCCTCAGCGAATTATCTCTTTCGAATTGCTCAATGGTATTAACAGATTAGTCAGCGTGAATTTCTTCTTTAGGTAACAGAATCCGCCAACATTTGGTAAAGAGTGCAACAAGCGCCACTAAGGCAATGAGGCCTATCGGGAATAGGCTGATCACGGCTATCCCTGTCAAAATGACCATGTAAACTAGGCAAGTATTAGCAATCCACGACGACCCAACTCGAATCGATCGTGACCGTGATAGCGCTGCGACGACTCCTAACGTGAAGTAGATCGTAAACGGTAGTGTCAAGAGACATCCGGAAAGCGTGGGGTTACTAACTGCGTCGCCCGTTGATCCATCTCCCCATCCCGCCATGGAACAGGCAATAATCGAAGCGAGACCAACAACAAAGCTGACGCTTAGGCCTCCGATAGTAAAAATGACCGCAATGATAGCGTGGCGTTTTAACAGTGGTTCTTGTTGAGATTTATCGGTCATTTTCTGTAGGTCTTGAGAGCGGATTGAGTTCTAATCTGGACGACCATTGGGCTTTGGTTAAACTGGTAGCTCGACTGACTTGGTGAAGTGTTATGCTCATAAGCGACAGGGCTTTAAGAGAAGCACGAAGCTCAGATTCCAATCGCCTTCAATGAAGGCGATAGTCGCTCATAGCACCCTTATTGTTTGGGGTCAATTAGCCGTGTAGAAATTGACTATAGTATTTTCGGTGCAGGTTCTGACGATGTTAAGATTTGAGTGGATGGAATAGCTGGTCCATACGAGCGCGGCTGAGATGATGCGCCAATCCCAAAGGGAATGCTGTTCGAACACACTGTCCAAAAATGCGGTTAATTCAGGTGAACTGAATAACCAAATCATGACGAGGGCAGTGCTCGTTGTTGTAGCAATGTCGCGCAATTTGCCGCTGGATGCTTTTGGGAAACAGGGGATTCGTTGAGTGATTGGAAAAGCGGCTGTCATCGTCAATGCAGCGATCAACAAGACAAGTGCCCCGACGAAATACCCACGTGCAAAGCAAAGAAATGCGCCAAGCCCAGCCAATGGGCTCAGAACGGCGGCCATTAACATTAGACTTCTAATTTTGGAAAAATGTTTCTGCATGCTTTCTTCAAAATTGCCTCGAGGTCAGGAGCCGCTGGTTGGGTGGCGGTAGTTTAGTGTTCTATGATTGCCTGAACAAGGGATGATATTACCTGCTTCATTTTTCTGATCAAGGCTCAAAAACGATCCGGAACACGATCCAAAGAACTGTGAAGAGGCCTCGGTAAACGTAGCCAGTATTCCATTGAGAAGTTGATCCTTTTTTGAGGGGTGAAAACACTCGAAAATATACTTGTGAAACGAAAAAGAAGACACCTCAGTGCTGAATCTAAGGCCTCATGCCTTCAGCTCAGCGGTGACCCATGGGAATTGGAAATACGCATTGGGCAAGCTCACAAACGTGCCACACTCAACTAGGGAGCCGCTGATTAACCTGTGCTTGTCGTGAGGAGTCTTGACTCGCGAAGCTCGAAGCAGAGGTGTCTGGCTCTTTTGTCTTTAGGCTTCTTTGCGCTTCAGTCATTCGCCTCCGCGCACTCCTTCATTGCGCCTTGCCTTATGGCAAGATACCTCGGGTCATCAGGACCTAAGCTTAATCAGCGATTCCCTATAAAGAAGCTCTCAATACTGGGGTGCTAGACCCGATTATGCCTAAATCACTTGTCATCCACTTTCTAAAGTGACCTGTAGCTTTGTCGATTGGGAAATGATACATGATAGGAGCTGGCCAAAACCACTCCAGCAAGTCGCAATCACCGAGCACGATGACGATTAGATCCTCAGGGATTCGTATTTCATTGCGGAGGCAATAGCTGTATAGAGAGCAGGCATACTTTGCATCTGAGAGTATAACTGCTGTTGGGTCTGTTTTTGGGAACGAGTCAGCCCAATATCCTTGCCAGCACTCTGCTGTGGCCTCTTTGAAGTTGGGGCAATAGTCCTCTGCCGTCAGATCCAGTGTCTTGTTGCCATAAACACTTCTGTGTGCCGTAATTGCGGCGTTTCGATAACCTATCCCTAGTGATCCTGAGGGTATTAATACTCGAGTGTGTCTACCTTTCTTCAGCATGTTCAATGCGTGCAGAAGGGTTTCGTAGATAGAGTAAGCTATCAAGTTTCCCTCCCAGCCCTTAGGCACGTCACCACCCAAAAGAAAAGTGGGTAACATGTTATGTGCTTGTAGTGCCCAGGGCTTAGTGGGATTAAGTAGGGTAAGAGCATCGGCGGAAAACCTTTTTACTAAACCATTCAACTTTGCTTCGCAGCGATTGAATTTCTGGAAGTCTACTGCCAGTGGAAAAAATTCGCCCTCACCCTGGCGCCACATCGCTCTGATTTCAGATAGAATAGCCTGATCAACTTTGTCTAATTGGTGTCTTTTAGGGTGGAGGAAAAGTAAGTTGCGATTTCTTACCGAGATCTCTTGTGATGATTTATCGGTGCAGATGCTTCTAGCCTTTCCTCTTTCTGAAGCAGGTAGCACTACCCCTTTCTCTTCTAAAACTTTTATGGCTGCTATGGCTGTATTTCGGCTAACGCCGATCATCTCTGCAAGCGTCCTTGAGCCAGGAAGAATATCCTTCCAGTATCCAGACTCTATATTGTCCTCGATAGCCTTAGCGGCCTGTGTAACCAAGCATATTTTTCTCACAGATTTCTTCATTGAGATGAAGGATGCATGCCTCGGCTCCCTTTCTCAATCCTGAAGTGGGTCTTTTTTGGGTCCACTATGAAGAGGTGGTTGTCGCTCGCTAGTTACAGCGAGTGTATGAGACCTTCTGCACGTCAGGTCTTTTGAGACCAATTCAGATCAGATCACAACCTTAATAGAAAACAATGAAACCATTGAATGTAATTACACTAGGTCTAGCCATCGCTGGCTTTACAGTCGGGGCAGCAAACGCTGCTGTCATTTACACATTGCAGCCTGATTCGGGGCCACCTCTTGCCCTCAAGGGCACAGCAGACTCATCCGTCACCGCGTCGAGTTTCAATTTCGATGAAGGTGGCATGGATGGTGGCGGGGATAGATACTTTTATACTCTGGCTGGAAACGCTGCATTGAGAACAGGAATCTCAGAGACAATTTCCTTTTCATCCACTACCCATGAGTTTGATCTGACAAGCATTACTTGGAGTTACTATTTGTTCTCTAGTGGGGGTCGCGTTGATGTCAACGTTTCTGTTAATGGCACAGATATTGGGACTCAGTCCACTGTGACAACTAACGCATTTGATCAGATCCTCACATGGGATGCGTCATCCGTGGCTACCGCATCAACCTATAATTTAGTATTCTCGATTGATGAAGTAGATCCTGGAGGAGCAGGTAGAGCCACCTTTTTCGAACTTCAAGACCAAAACTCAACTGGTCTTGTCATCAATGGTGATATTACAGCTATCCCTGAGCCTTCATCCGCAGCGCTTCTTGGCCTCGGTGGATTGGCTTTGATCTTGCGCCGCCGCAAATAGCGGTATCCAGATTATTGGTCGATTTACTACCCCATTCAGCTCTAACAAGTTGAATGGGGTTTTTGTGTCCAAGCGGGGCTTTTCTTTTCATGAGTCAGCAATTAGATGGCGTCGCAGGAGGAAGCAGCCCAGGCGCAATGCAGCGCCTGAGTCTCGTTGGAGAATTTGCGCGGCTCATGGGAAATGGCTGGAGCGAGGAATATGCGCAGCACATTATGGCTTAGAAGAAACACTCCTATGGACATCTTCTCGCCGCTGTGGATTCCCAACTGAATAGCTAGAATTAGGGACTTCGGTTTGCCCAACGGGCAATGAACATACTTGCTGTATCCTTCCTGTCATGGCTCAAGAGCGGTCCGGAACACGAACCAAGAAGCCGGGACGCCAATGATGATGAGCCAAGCAACTAATCTGATCATGAATGGGGATGTTTTTGGGGAAATCTGGCTCTCCAGATCGACATCGAGGGTTGCGATCTTGGCAAACAGGTCTGGAAGCCAAATGAAGGCAAGTGGGAGCATAAACAAGAGGCCAGCCCGAACTGCCAAGCTAATACCACCGATAACGAATGCGCAAGCGACCCACGAGGTCACGAGAATGCTCGCGACGATTCGCTCCGTGGTCACGATTTTGCAGCGGTCGTAGTCTGCGTCATTCATGGCTGTTTTGGTTTTTGATGATTACGAGATTCCGCAGAGTTTCGTTAGATGAACTGAATGATCCAAAGCGCGAATGCTGGCGTGATGGCAAGAACCCCACGATTAGAAGGCCAGATGGCGAAGGTTTTTGCAGGCCTCCAGATTTCACGAATGATTGTGTAGGAGCCTAAAAGACTACTGATCAAGATGGCAATGAATGTCGTAGCATTTATCCAGTGCGGGGTTGTGTTCCCTTTGCCTAAGCCTGCGAAGAAGGCGTAAAAGACACAGGTCCACGCCAGCAACGAAAAGAAAGCCACTAGAATGGAGAGCACCTTCTCCGATCTGTTGTTAGTCCTTGGATTCAATGTCAGAAGGCCATTTTTTGTTCAGTTCTTCTTTGACCCGTTCAGTTTGTTGCTGATGAATTCTCTCCAACTCCTCTTCTGTGATTTCGTCTCGAAGTAGGAGTTTAGTTTCGTCTGAGCTTGGCTTGATCGTAACATTGGGATTCTTGATCTCGATGACTACCTCTGACCTATAGATGGGTGGTGCTTGTTGTTTTGCTGATGGCTCCGAGTCGTTTGGTGAACTTTGGGCACCCTTGACCGCAGGACCGCTGTCGCACGATGATAGGGATAGGAGAAGGCAGGAGATGATGAGTTTGCTGAGTCGAGCGATAAGGGAATTCATGGGTGAGTTTAGTGGCTGTGAATCAATTTGCTCTTGTCACGACTTTTAGTCTAATGAACAGCGGGTTTTGACCGCTGACACTTGCGACGCTCCGCCATTTCTGGGTGACGGTGCCGTCCCCGTTGTGGATTTCGTCGACTAGGATGACGTGTTGATCCCCGCTGGCCCAGCTGTCATTTTTGAGTGTGCTGGAGACTTCGACATGGTGCTGGAGGTCGTCGGTTCCGAGCTTTCGCTGAAGGGTCAGAACGAGGTGGTCGGTGGTCAAAGTATCTTCTGTAAATGACTCGACTGAGGCTGAAAGGAGATCGTTGCCTGAGGTGAAATCTAGGTCACTTGAGCCGAGGAAGTGTTCGAGGAGCGCGTCGAGCCCGTCGTTATCTGCATCGAGATTAGGATCTCCAGTGAATGCAGGCAGGGAATCGGAACTTCCTGGCGTGCCGTTGAGTTGGATACTACAGCGCCAGCTATTCGGGTCCTTGTGATTGGGGCCACTTGTCGGATCGATCAGAACCAGGGAATAGCCAGCACCATCGGCGCAGACTGGCCAGGGTAGTTTATCGTTGTAGGTGAACTCTTGGACGGTGCTACCGAGCTCGGTGGCGAGCCGGATGCTCTCTCCGCCATTACTCAATCTACCCGACCATTGCCCGAGAACGTTAAGAGAAATTCCATATCGAGATTCAAAGCTTGAGGTGTCCTCGCAAATGATCGCTCTTGCGCCTGCCACGAGGGTGCGCTGGCCGATGTTTAGGGTGGAAAAGTCGAAGGTCACTCCCAGTTCGAGGCGCAGGCTGGTTAGGTCGATCGGTTCGGTTCCGATGTTCATGATCTCGATAAAGTCGAAATCATCATCGTCCTCTGCTCCTGGAGATGATGGCGCGGAATGGTAGGAGAATTCGCTGACCACAAGGTTGCTCACTGAGGGGAGTTGGCCCAGAGTGAACTCGGCTTCGTTGAGGGCGCTCCATTCGCCATTGTTGAGCACACGGGCCTTGATGGTCATGGCTCTGTTGATGGTGATTGGGCTGTTGTAGAGGTTTCCTGATATGGCCCCTCCAATAGCACGTGGGTCGGTTCCGTCCGTTGTGAAGTAGATCACCCCTTGCGAATTTGCGTGAGATACTTGGACTTGGAAGCCGTTGCCCACGACACCTCCATGTTGATTGAACGATGGAGGTGAGGTGTTTGGATACAGGCTATCGACTTTAAGTTGCCCGATCACGGTCGCCTCGCGGGAGGCCATCCAGTTGGTCATGTTGTCGACGGCAGTCAGCCAATTGTCTCGGGTGTAAGTCGTGCCATTGTTGCGTTGATCGCCCCAGCGGGCGGATTCCGCGATGATTGCTTGATCGATGGTCAAAGCGCGAGCATCGAAGCGAGTGATCGTCTCGCCGAAGCTTAGCGGGCCGCCATTGGCAAAGGCGCGGTGGGCGCGGTCAGCGAAGCGCACGCGGTATTCCTCGTTATTGGAGAGGTATTCGTGCATGTATTGGGGATTGCTACGGTTGATCGCATCCGATTGACCGATGGAAAAGGGGCCGGTGACGTCGGTGCGGTTCGATGCATCCATGCTGTGCTCGGTGTCATGAACGAAGAATTTGAAACCGTGGGTGTCAGTGGCTCGGTTTCGCATACCGAACCAATTATTTGATGCCCCGCCGCTGAGAGTCAAAGGTGAGTCCGCGCTGCCAACGTAAAAGATGATCAGCATGTAATCGATCAGATCGTTGACTTCGAGGTAAGTGGGTAGCGCTGGGTCCGGGTTGCCCGAAGGATTGAAACCTTGTATCTCGAAGTAGGCATCATTGTTGGATGGCGACGCATCGCGGACTGTCTTAGCCAGGTCGTAAGTGGCCTCCCAAGCTCCGCCAGTCAGTTCGCCTTCTGTGGTCTCGGTCTGGTAACCACCGCTAGAACCAGCGGATTTCACCACGTCAAAGTCTTCATCTTTACCGCCAAGGTGGCTATCTCCGAAGTGCGAGTCAGCTCGTTCTTGAGTCATGTATAAGCCCCAATAAAGGCCGTTTAAATAAAGGTGATAATATCGACTACGGGTGTAAGGGAGCCCTATGTCGCGCTGGGTGTCGCGATTGAAGACGTCTCTGATGAAGGTATTTCGCTCGGCCGGATTGCTTGAATTGAGAGACCACGCGTAGTTCTGGGCGGTTCGCAGGTCCATGCGCTTGTAGCTTGAAACTCCCTCCGAGCCAAAAAGGGGATAATCCAATTCGGAGTCACCATATTCGCTACGGAAAAAGAGTCTGAATGAGTGCTTGGCATTGCTCTTGGTGCGTGAAAATCCGCCGCGAATGCGAATTCCACACTCGCTCTGGAACCCGGAGAGATTGCCGTCAGGGTTGTTGTAGCCTGGAGGCAAGATAAGCTCCACGGAGGCAGGGCGTTCCCAAGCTCTACCACGGTTCCCAGGATTGACATAGATGCCTGATGAATTGTTCAGGAGGTTGCCTTGATCGGTGACGATTGAGAGGGAGGGGATAGATTCAAGTGCATCTCTGACTTGGCTCGAGGTTGAGTTGATGGCTGACGGGGCATCCATCTCATAATCAAGTGCCTGCCCGTTCACCGGGCTTGCTGGCCAACCAAGCGGTGCGGCGGGCTGGGTGACGACTTGATCCGTGAACAGGTAAGTTTGGGTGTCTGTATTCGATGGCAAGGAATCCGCCAAAAATGCGGCGGCGCGCAGCACGGTGGTTGAAGAGATATTGAGCACGGCAGTGCATGGAGAGTCTGGCGTCGGTGCGCTGACTTGGATGCCGTTAGTGAGGCTGGGAGTGCTCCCATCGGTCGTGTAGACGATCCTGGAACCTAAGGTCGAGCAGGTGATGGTCTCATTGAAAGCAGAACTGAAGATCCCACGGTTGACGACGAATTTGGTATCAGCAACAAATCCGGTAAATTCGTGCCCTTGGTTGGATGAGCCTGGAGTTGGTGTCTGAGAATATCGATAGCCGGAGGCGAAGCCCGAAGTCGAAAGTTCGACTTGGAGAAGCATGTCACTACTCGTCGATGAGCTATTGATCAGTCGAAAAGCGAGGACGTTCTCACCAATTCTAAGCGATGAAGTCGATGCACTGATGTCGATGTCCACAAAAGGGCCTGAATCTCCGGCCTGGATCGGTGGGGTGGAATTGATCTGATGGACTGGGGTGCCATTGAGAAATGCCTCGTAACCATCATCCTGACGCGTTCTGAGAGTCATGCCCGTTAATCCGTCCAGGTCATCGAGAGTGAACGGATAGCGGATCCAAGCCTCGGTCGTGCCGCTTGGGATCTCCGTGATAATGGGGTATTCGGAGCGATTATCGTAACCGATGGCACCTTGGGCCAAGGTGCTTGAATTTGATAAGGTGGAGGTCCAAGCGCCGTCATTAAAGTCATGCTCGGTCCAAGTGTCGCCCTCGGTATCGTTTGGCGGACGACTTAGGACGTAGCGCAGGGGCGTCGAAGCCCCGACTCGCTGAGTCGTATTGGAGGCAGTGCCGTAACTGATATCGGCCTTCTGTGCGGGGAAAGGGTTAAATTCGCTTGCCAGTGAAGCGCCATCAGGCCTGACCAGCGCTAGGTATTCACCACTGGAACTTAAGGAAAAGTTGGTATGAAGTTCGGCCTGCGGGGAGGTTCTGTCCTTGCCTGAGGCAAATACGATCAAGCGACCGTTTGCGGGGATACTAACCGCTGGGAGCGTCCATTTGGTGAGATTAAGAGCATCGTCGGTAAGGCTCCAGCCAGTCATGTCGACTGGAGCTGGATCGGGATTGAAAATCTCAATCCAATCTGAGCTGTCGCCATCTTCATCATCGATCCCGTTCGCATTTGAAGCGAGAAATTCAGAAATGATCGGCTCTGCTTTAAGCGGACTAACGACGAGAGTCAGCAGCAGGCAGAGCAGAGTTGATTTGATGAAGGGATATTGATGATTGTGAATGATTTGGGCACTCTATCCCCTGGGTTCGTGAATTCAATCCAACATTTTGCCACGGGATGACGGAACGTGGATTACCCGCGAGCTTGAGGAG
>CAXIBU010000122.1:0-9515 GCA_964021555.1 uncultured Verrucomicrobiales bacterium
GCTGGCGTGAGGGTGATGTCATAGGTGCAGCCACGGTATTCGCGCTGAATTTTGATTTCACCGAGCGAGTTTGGAAGCTTGGGATCTACGATTAGTCCGGCAAAGCCGGGGCGAACGCCGAGAATGAATTGGGTAATGGCAACGTAGTTCCACGCCGCGGTTCCGGTGAGCCAGGCATTCTTTGCTTCGCCATGGCGTGCTGCTGCCTTGCCCGCGATCATTTGAGCGTAGACGTAGGGCTCTTGGCCATGGACTTCACTGATCTCCTCGCGGAAGGCGGGGGCGATGCGGGTGTAGTAATCGTAAGCCTTCTCACCGTTATCCAGCATGGCTTCGGCAATCATGATCCAAGGGTTGTTGTGGCAGAAAATACCGCCGTTTTCCTTATAGCCGGGTGGGTAGGAGGAGACCTCACCGAGATTGAGCTGGTATTCGGCATGAGGTGGGTGCTGGAGGACTAGCCCGTGCTTGGTGCCGAGCATTTCTTCTGTGGAGTCCAGAGCCTTGCGGGCGAAGCCGTCTTCAATCCCGCAACCGGCCATGACGCACCAGCCTTGAGATTCGATATAAATGTGGCCGTCCTGACATTCGGGGCTGCCGACTTTGTCTCCGAAGTAATCGTAGGCACGCAGGAACCATTCGGGTTCTCGTGCGTGTTCGTCGATCGTATCAGCCATTTTTTGGGCTGCCTTTTCGACTTCCTGGGCCTTGGCTTCGTGGCCTTGATGGCGGAGGATGTCAGCGTATTCGCGGGCGGAATACACGAAGAGCCCAGCTATCATGACGGATTCCGCCGTTTTGCCCTCTTGGTTGGCCGTGGTCTGGAATGGTTCGCCAGGAGTATCCGAGAAGCAATTCAGGTTTAGACAGTCATTCCAATCAGCGCGCCCGATCAATGGGAGCCCGTGAGGGCCAAGGTTATTAAGAGTGAATTGGAAGGAGCGCTCAAGGTGCTCTAGGAGCGGGGCTGCGAGTGAAGAGTCATTTTCAAAGTCGACTTTCTCATCGAGAATCGCGTAGTCGCCGGTTTCTCGAAGGTAGCCGCCTACTCCGAGGATCAGCCAGAGGGGGTCGTCGTTAAAGTCGCCGCCGATGTCCGCATTCCCTCGCTTGGTAAGGGGCTGATATTGGTGATAGGCACCGCCGTCGCGGAGCTGGGTGGAGGCGATGTCGATAATGCGCTCGCGGGCTCGCTCGGGAACCTGGTGGACGAAGCCGAGTAGGTCCTGGTTTGAATCGCGGAAGCCCATGCCGCGCCCGACACCGGATTCGTAATACGAAGCCGAGCGGGACATGTTGAAGGTCACCATGCACTGGTATGGGTTCCATAGATTGACCATGCGATCCAGACGAGGATCGGAGGACTGAACTTGGTATGGTTTGAGAATGGCATCCCAGCGCTGAGCAAGCTCGGCTAGTGCGGCATCGACTTGCTCGTCGGTGCGGTAGCGATCGATGGCGTCTTGGGCAACGGACTTATTAAGTGTGCCGTCGGCATTGAATTTTTCTTCTTTTGGGTTCTCTGCATATCCGAGGACAAAGACCAGCGAGGTGGACTCACCGGGAGCGAGCTCGATCTCAAGTTGGTGTGAGGCGACTGGCGACCAACCGGAGGCGACTTCATTGCCGAGCTGGCCTTTCATCACGGCTTCCGGGGCCTCCAGGGAACCGTAGGTGCCGGTAAATGCGAAGCGATCCGAGGTGAAGCCATCGATATCGCGATTGACGCTGTAATAGGCATAGTGATTGCGGCGCTCGCGGTATTCGGTCTTGTGGTAGATGGCTGACCCTTCGATCTCGACTTCACCAATGTTTAGGTTGCGCTGGAAATTCCGGTCGTCTTCAGAGGCATCCCACAGGCAAAATTCGACGAAGGAAAAGAGGCTGATCTTGCGTGATTTGTCGCCTTCGTTGGTCAGCTTGACCCGATGCAATTCGAAGCTCTCGCCGACTGGGATCGTGTAAGTGACCTCGCTGGCGATACCCTTATATTTAGCACTGATCTTGGTGTAGCCGAAGCCATGGCGGCACTCGTAGTGATCGAGTTCCTTGCGGACCGGCTGCCAAGTCGATGACCAAACTTCACCATCTTCATCGCGGAGGAAGAAGTAGCGGCCATTTGTATCAAGAGGGATATTGTTGTAACGATAGCGGAGCAGGCGACGTAATTTGGCATCCTTGTAGAAACAGTAGCCACCACCGGTGTTGGAGATAATTCCGAAGAAGGAATTTAAGCCGAGGTAATTGATCCAGGGTTTTGGAGTATCTGGTCGAGTGATTACATACTCGCGCGAGGCGTCGTCAAAGTGGCCGAATTTCATAAAAGTGATTAGATTTAAGGGTCAAAAAAAGAGCCAACGCTAAGCGTCGGCCCTTGTCATAGAATTAGTTGAATGAAGAGGCTATCTTCAAGCGGAGTGAAAAATGCTCGGAGACTTACTTTTTCAGGTCGCCGAAGGTGCCGGTCATCTCTTGCAGGTGCTCGGTGAGCAGGGCCTTCATTTCGGCGAGTTTCTCGGCGTGAGCGGGATCCTTGGCGAGGTTCTTTTGTTCGTTTGGATCTTCGCTGATCTTGTAGAGCTGGTCTTTGTCGTAGAAGGCTGGGTATTTGGTCATCGACATGTGCTCGGCATCGCCACCGCCGGGAATGAGCTGAACGTGGCTGAAAGGTGACATCGGATCTTCGGTATAGACCGGACGCTCCCGGCGGCGCTGGTTCTTGTTAAAACGGTCGAGGATGCGCTGCCGCTTGGCGAGCGGCATGTTCTCGGCAGATTCCGGGTAGCGAAGGGCGATGTATTTGTAATCCCCCTTGATCACACCGCGCACGAAGCCGAGCTCGAAGAACAGAGCATCGTGAACTTCTTCCTTTTTACCTTCCAGAACGGGCTTGAATGAAACGCCATCGAATTTTTCCTTGGAGTAATCGACTTTGGCAAAGTCGAGAAGGGTCGGAGTGAAGTCGATATTGCTGACAAGCGCATCGGTCCGTGGTCCCACGGGGAAACCGCCTTCGCGGCGGATGAAGCCCTCTGAGTGAACACCGCCTTCGTAAACGGTGCCCTTAGCCTTCTGGCCGTGGTCGTTGAAGTAAAGGATGATGGTGTTTTCGTATTGTCCGGTCTCTTTTAATTTCTTCACGACCGCGCCAACCATGTCGTCTAACCAGAGCAAATTGGCGCGTGAATTGTCCTTAATTCCGGCTGCTTTCAGACGGGCTGGAATGGTTTCACGTGGAGGCATGACATTGAGTGGCTCTTCGAGCATGCCATCGGCGGTGATCCGAGGGTCAGCATTCCAAGAGCGGGAGGCTTCGCCGGGGCCGTGTGGGATGGTGACGGCACAGTAGAGGAAGAATGGCTTCTCAGACTTCTCGTCGAGGAAGTCGAGTGCTCCTTTGGCGATCCAATCGAGGTTATGCGAGGCGAGGGCCTTGACCCCGATGAAGTCGGGATTGTCGTAGTAAACGCTCTCGGCGTAGTCGAAACCTGCTTCTAATAATGCGGCGTCCTGCTTCTTATGGTTCTTAGCGAGGATCTCCAGCATCTTGGGATCATTGGGGCCTGCGAGCCATTCAGGCTTTTCGAGCCCGAGCACCTGCACGACGTGGTTTTTGCCGACGATACCAGTGCGGTAGCCGGACTCTCTCAGGAGCTTGGGCAGAGTCGGCATGCCGCGAGTGATAAAGGTATTCCATTCAACAGAGGCTTGGCCGCCGAGGTCGTTCATCCGATTGATGAAGGCATTGGCCTTGGAACGGCTGGGATAGAGGCCAGTGAGTGAGGCAAAGCGGCTCGGGGTGCAGACTGGAGAGGTTACGTATTGTCGGTCGAGGATCGTTGCCTCACCAGCGAGTTGATCGGTATTGGGAGTAAGGTTCTTGCCTTTGCCTTCAGGCATCCAGTTCATGTGGTGCTTGAATTGATCATCGGTGATCAAAAAGAGGATGTTGGGACGTTTGGGCTGGTCTTCGGCAAGCGCAGGCGCAGCAAAGTTTAGGCAGCAGAACGAGGCGATAAGAATGGATTTTAGCATGATAAAAAGAGTTATGAATTACTTGGGCTGCGCTTCGATGCGCTCAGCTTGGGATTTGAGAAACTGATCTGCGGCGGTGCGGAAGGTATCGAGTGCCTTTGTGATCTCCGGCTGGTCTTTGGACGCCGCAAGGTTCGTGGTCTCGGCAGGATCGGATTCCAAATGGTAGAGCTCCTCGGCGACGAGTTCTGGAAGCGAGGAGGGTGCATTTTTAGGATCCGGGTTTTTGACCCAAGCGACGTAGCGATGGGTATCGCTGCGAAAGGCGTAGCCCATGGTTCCATTCCAGCGTGGGTATTGGCTCTGGGCATAAACTCGGTGCTGCGAGCTTGGGTCCTTGAGCGTTTTGACTAAGGACTTCGAATCGAGATTTTTCGGAGCCTCGACTTTGGCCAATTCACAGGTTGTGGCAAAGACGTCGATTAGCTCGGTGAGCGCACTGGATTCTTGATTGGTGGCGATGTCGGGCCCTGCGAACATCAGGACCGAGCGTGTGGCCTGTTCGTAGTTGCTGTGCTTGCACCAAAGCCCGTGATCTCCGAGGTGCCAGCCGTGGTCGGACCAGAGAACGACGATGGTATTCTTCTCCAAACCGCGCTTCTTCAGCTCGGTGAGGACTTTGCCAATCTGAGCGTCGACATAGCTGGTGGAAGCGTAGTAGCCATGAACGATCTCCTTTGCCTTTTCAGGGCTCAGGTCACCTTTGGCTGGGATGTCGGCGTAGTTGCGGAGCTCGCCCCACGATTGCCCGGCGAATTTGGGCGCTCCCTCGGGGAGGTCCTGCAGACTGGCTACGGGAAGTTGATCGCGCTCATAGAGGTCCCAGTATTTCTTCGGGGCGGTGAAAGGGAGGTGAGGGCGCTTGAAACCGAGCGAGATAAAAAAAGGTTTTCCCGATTGCTTCGCTTGATTCATGAACTCAATACCCTGCTTGGCGATTGCGCCGTCAGGGTAGGCGTCATCGGGTAAGTCGAGTGCTTCGGTCGACACGCCTGCGCCGCTCTGTTTGAGAGCCTGTTTGAGTTTACCCCACTTGTCTTGCTGGTTGGCGGGAAGCTCAGCCCGAGCCTGCTGGGCCTTCGGGCTCTGATATCCGAGAACGGGTTTTGGATGATCGGGGTGGTAGGGGAGATGGCCCTCGTGCACGATTTTGTCAAAAGCGCGGCTTTCCATGATGGAATCCGACTTTCCGCCGTGAAACAACTTTCCGGTTCCTGCCGTGAAATAAGCATCGTCCTTGAAGAGCTCGGGCAGGGATTTGACCCATGGGCTGACCTCCAAGAAGTCGGTCTTCAAGTCGTGAACCTTGGTGCGGTCCGGGCGGAGTCCGGTAAAGGTGCTGCAGCGTGATGGGCCGCAAACGGCCTGGTTGGCGTAGGCACGTGTAAAACGAATCCCGCGGGCGGCGAGCGCATCAAGGTGGGGTGTTTGCGCCGTCTGGTCTCCATAACATCCGAGCGTGGGTTTGAGATCGTCGACGACGATCATTAGCACATTGGGCCTATCCTGTGCGGACAGAGGTGTCACGCATAGGATGGAGCAGGCGAGAGAATTGAGCAGGCGGCGGAAATTCATGGTGAATGTCTATTTGGGTTCTCTGGCGATGCGCTCGGCTTGTGCCGTGAGGAAGCTTGAGGCTTCGGCGCGCAACTTCTTCAAGGTCTCGGCGTGCGCCGGATCCGTGGCCAAATTTTTGGTTTCAAGGGGATCCGTCTCGTAGTCGTAGAGTTCTTCGGCGGCAATTTTGCCTTCGAGGCTGCTAAGGGGGGGCTTTTTCTCGGAATTATTGACCCATAAAACATAGCGGAATCGTTCATTGCGCAAGCCATAGCCCATGCGCTGCCCGCGACCGAACTGGCTTACTGCGGATTCACGGACCTTCTCAGCCTTTTTGGAGACGACGGGAACAAAGCTGATCCCATCAAGGTTTTCCAAATTCGGAATGTGGCTTAGTTCGCAGAGTGAAGGGAAGATATCAACAAACTCCGTTGGGGCCTGAGTTTTGACGCCCGACTCAATGCCAGGTCCGGCGATAATCAGTGGCGAGCGAGTGGACTGCTCGTAGTTGGTGTGCTTGCACCAGATCCCGTGATCGCCGAGGTGCCAGCCGTGGTCGCCCCACAGAATGACGATGGTGTTTTCTAGCTGACCTTCCTTCTCCAAAGTTTCCATGAGCAGGCCAACTTGGGCATCGATGTAGGAGATGCAGGCGTAGTAGCCATGGATCAGCTCGCGCTGTTGAGCTTCGGAAAGAGGGCCGTCAGCCGGCACGCCGTCGTAGCTACGCAGTTCGTTGGAGTTGTGAAGCGCGTATGGTGGTGCTCCTTCGGGGGCTTGCTTAAATTTGGCAAGAGGCATTGAATCGCGCTGGTAGAGGTCCCAATACTTCTTGGGAGCAATAAAGGGCAGGTGGGGCTTCTTGAAGCCGACTGCGACAAAGAAAGGCTCATCCTTTTTGCTCAGGTCGCGGATGAATTTGGCACCCATCTTAGCGTAAGCGCCATCGGCGTAGGCATCGTCGGGGACATCGGTGGATTCGACGGTGACTTTTAGCCCGCGCTTGAAGAAGGCTTTGGAAACGGGACCGTAGCCGGATTTGCCACTGGCAGTGATCTCTTCGTAGGCCTTGTGGGCGGCTTCACTCTGGTAGGAGCCCAGGACAGGTTCTGGATAGTCCTTGTTGTAGGGGAGGCCGCTATGGAGTTTGAAAGGCTGAGACCAAGAAAGCTCATCCGACTTTTTATCGACGCTGCGAGGATCGTAAATCTTACCTGTGCCGGCGGTGATGTAGCCGTGATTTTTGAAATGCTGGGGAAGAGTGGTGACCCATGGAGTGACCTCACGAGTGATGGTCTTGAGGTCATGGACCTTGGTCCGGTCGGGGCGTAGGCCGGTCATTAGACTGGCACGTGATGGACCGCAGACGGCCTGATTGCAGTGACTGTTGAGAAAGAGAGCGCCCCGGGCAGCGAGCTTGTCCATGTTGGGCGTCTTCACCATATCCACCCCATAGCAACCAAGGTCGGGCTTCATGTCATCGATAGCGATAAACAGGATGTTAGGCTTTTCAGCTGCCTGAGAAGGAACGAAAAGCGCAGCGCATAGAGCGCTGATTTTGAGTAATGCTAGCTTCATGGTAAAAATGGTTGGTCTGGGGGGTCAGGACTTCTGCTTGGTGCCGAGGTCTTGTTTTAGTTGTTTGAGCTTCTCGATCATCTTCTGAAGTTGGTCGTCTTCGGTTTCGGCGAGATTCTTTTGTTCGGAGGGATCGGACTTGAGGTTGTAGAGTTCGAATTTCCCCGATTGGTGAAGTTCGATCAGTTTCCAATCTCCATCGATGATCGCGCTGGCGGGGTGGTCACCCGTCTGCGTGGGGCGACCGAGAGGCGAGTGGAAAAACAGCGTTTCCCGTTCGGTGCTCTCTCCTTTGAGAGCTGGAAGGTAGTTGATGCCGTCGATCTTGGCTTCAGCGGGGACTGCCGCACCAAGCATATTGAGGAACGTCGGGTAGTGGTCGGTGCCCAGAACGGGGTAGGTCGATTCGGTGCCGGGCTTAACTCGGCCTGGCCAGCGAACGATCAGAGGGACGCGAACGCCACCTTCATAAAGCCAGCCCTTGCCATTACGAAATGGGCTGTTGCTGGTAGCGAGCGGGCGCCCGTTGTCTTTCGAACGGGTCGACAGGCCGCCATGATCTGAGGTTAGGACAATGATGGTATTTTCTAGGATTCCCAAAGTCTCGAGTTTATTCAAAATCTTACCAATTCCTTGGTCAACGTGGTCGACCATGGCCGCGTAGGTAGGGTTGTTTTGAACGGTTTTGAAAGAGCCGTTGCCGACGGTTTTGATGTCTTTGTCCTTGCGCCCTTCGGCGACTTCACGGCCCATTTCTTTGATCCGCTTGGAATATTGATCAACGGTTTGTTCAGGGGCTTCAAGAGGGGTGTGCACGGCGTAATGGGCGAGCACGAGCGCGAAGGGTTTGTCCTTATTTTGCTCAATGAAGTCGAGGCTCTCCTCGGTTAGTCGATCGGTAAGGTATTCATCGGGAGTGCCTTCGACTTTTGGGAAGTGTTCTTTTCCACCGGGTTTGCGAGCTTCGTCGAAGGGGTAGAAATAAGAAGGTGGCGCCCCGGCTTGGTTGGCGATCCGGCTGTCATCGAAGCCTTGCTTGTCTGGCTCGCCACCAGCTTTACCGAGGTGCCATTTTCCGATGTAGCCAGTTGAGTAGCCGGCGTCTTTCAAGACCTCGCCCCAAGTGATTGTCGGAAGTTTAAGGGTGTGCTTGGAAACTTTACGATCTTCAAACCCCGGAACGCCATCGCGGCCGGGGATGCGGCCACTGAAGATGGCATAGCGTGAGGGCACGCAGCGTGGGTGGGCGGCGTAGGCCTGGGTGAACTTCATCCCCTCTTTAGCGAGCCGATCCATATTGGGCGTCTGATAAAGGTCGCTGCCATAGCAGCCGAGGTCGCGAGCGCCGAAGTCATCGACGAGGATGAATAGAAGGTTAGGCTTAGAAGTATCCTCAGCGGTTCCAGTATTCGTTCCCAGCAGAAGCGCGCCAATGGCCAAGAGGAGTGGGCATAGGAAAATGGGTTTTCTTGAGGCTATGAGCATTTGAAGAGATTGATCGTTTGATGGCAGCATCGCAACCCCCCGCTGGCGTGAAAAATTCAGCATCAGGTGTTGTTTTGCGCCCGGTGTGGGAGTCAACGTCGCAGGATGAAGCCCAAGTCGTCGAGGTAGACCGAGCCTTTGAGAGGTTTCTTGGATTTGAACTGGATGACAATGGAGTAGAGTCCGCTCATTGCTTTAAGTGTGGCAGGGTCATCGATTTCGATATCTAGAGGGATCCATTCCTCGGGTTGATCTTTGACTTTGGGCAAGTTTTTGAGAGAAATCTGGGCGATATTCATCCAGTGATCGTTCTCACTTTGTAGAATGATCTGGAGAAACGCACCTTTGCTCTCGGCGAGGCTAGGATCCACCCGGACCTTCATCGTCACCCCGCCGACGGCGGCTTTATCGAAGGGGAGCTTGAGTGGGTTAAATTCAATCAAGCGGTCATGGCCGGGTTTGGGGACTTGATTGTCGATGGTCACCTCGATCACGTCCTGGTTGCGACGGGCTGAGCCGTTGGGTTGAACTGGAAGGTTTCCTTTCGAGGCCGCGATGTCTTTGCCATCCGAGCCGAAAGTCCACACGATCACGTTGCGTTTTTTTACCTCGGTCAGATTCACTTCGAAGGTCCGCTTGAGCTCGCCACAGCTGATCGTGATGCTGGCGGGACCCGCACCTGTAGGCGTGAACCTGAGTTTTTGACTGGGGCCTGACAGTTTGACTGAGGACTGGGCTATCTTTAGGGGGCCCTGTAATTTGATGTCGATCTTTTGATCTGGGCCGACGAAGGGGCGGCCGGGTTGAGATGAGCGAAGCAGCGCAATGGCCTCGAAAGGGAGGTCGCTTGGGACATCTTT
>CAXIBU010000123.1:0-9387 GCA_964021555.1 uncultured Verrucomicrobiales bacterium
TAGTAGCCGAAGGCGAGGAGTAGGCCGTAAAAGAGTAGGTCTTTCCCCAACTGATCTCCCAGAGTGTTGTCGTAGTCATTGAAGAACAAGACCCCTCCAGGGGCGTTGTTGAGTTGATCAAGGAGCGTCAGGTAGCTGTGGATTCGGTCAATGATCGAGATCAACGAGCAGAGGAAAAGGAGAAGTCCTACAGAACGGACTAGTATCCAGGCGAAGGGGGAGGCGGGATTTTCTTGGGGATTCATTGAGCGGTTTGGTTCCAACGCTTGGCTTCTTTTTTGAAGTTCAGGTGTTCGAATTCGCGGTAGTCTTGGTTTTCCCAATGGTAGCGAGTGAATTTCGCGTATTGGGGCTCTAGGTCGACGACGTGGAATCCGGCGGGCTCGCCCTTGAGGCGGGTGGAGCAGGCGGTTGAGGCCTGCGAGATGAGGTGATTGCCGCCGGAACCATCGGTATAATCCAAGGTGCGGACGGTGGATTGATGGAAGTGGCCGGAAAAGACGATGTCGACCTGGGCCTCGGCGAGGGCGTGGTGGATCATCGGCAGGGGGGCGATGAGCGCGCGCTTGGAATGATCGGGCCGCCAGAGGGGGTGGTGGAAGGTGACTAGCCGGAGTCCATCGACGTCGGCCAGCTCGCGCTGCATGCGCAGGGCTTGGAATGGATCGAGGAAGCCTCGTGACCAGTCGGCGTGCCAGCCGAAGGGCGTGGATGAATTGAAGCTGACGAGCTTGCCCAAGGGTAGCTCTGCTGTGGGCTCGAGCTCGGGGTGGATGTAGTCGCGGTAGCGCTTGAAGGGGGCGAAGAAGCGCTGGAAGAGGTGGTTGACTAGTGGGACGTCGTGATTACCTGGGATCTTTAGCTGTGGTTCGGGAAGTCGGGCGAGCCATTCCTTGGCGGCCTGCATTTCGCGAAGGCGGGCGCGCATGGAAAAGTCGCCGCTGATGAGCATGAAGTCGGGCTCCAGCTCATGGCATAGACTGACCAAGCGCTCGGCCTGCGCTTGATCGGCCGTGCCAAAATGGGGATCTGATAGGTGAACGAGCCGAAACGACATGGGCTGTGGTTAGCAGCTCGTGCCTCACAGCTCAAGCGTCTGGCCTGACTTCATGGTGTGTTCTTCGACTTTGCCATTGTAGCGGACGGTGAGCTTGCCCGCTTGGTCTGCCTTGATTCTGGCACTGGCGACTTTGCCATCTTTCCACGTGATGTCGACGGTGTAGGCTCCGCGTCCGCGAAGTCCCTTGACGCTACCACTCTTGGCCCATGCCGAGGGGAGGGCGGCGAGGAGCTCGAGCTCAGCGCCATCCTTGCGGTAGTGACTTTGAAGGAGCAGCTCGGCCATGCCTGCGGTTCCACCGAAATTGCCATCGATCTGGAAGGGCGGGTGAACGTCAAGCAGGTTAGGATTGGTGCCTTTGGTCAGTAGATTTCGAACCAAGAGGTAAGCGTGGTCGCCGTCTTGGATTCGTGCCCAGAAGTTGATCTTCCAGCCCATGGACCAACCAGTGGCCCCGTCGCCGCGCTGTTCGAGGGTGGTGCGGGCTGCTTTGGCGAGCTCCGGGGTATGGGTCGGGCTGATCTGCGAGCCCGGGTGCAGGCCGAAAAGGTGGTTCAGGTGGCGGTGCTTGTCCTTGGGATTGTCGATGTCCTCATACCATTCTTGGAGTTGGCCGTGCTTGCCAACTTGGTAGGGGATAAGTTGCTCGTAGGTCTTCTGCCAGGCATCAAGCTGCGACTTTGGTGCGCCGGTGATGCGGCCAGCCTCGACGGCTGAAGCCAGAACTTCACGAATGATGGCAAGATCGGCGGTGGTGCCCTTTGAGATGGGGCCGTGCTCGGGGGACCAGCTGGGGTAGGAGCTGAGCTTGCCGTCTTCCAGGGGAGCCAGCATTCCGCTCACGAATTTGGCGGAGCCTTCTAGGATGGGCCAGCTGTTTTCTTTGAGAAACTTCTTATCGAGTGAAAAGGCGTAGTGCTCCCAAGCATGGGTCGCCAACCAAGGGCCGCCTGCCGGGAAAAAGGCCCAGTAGCGCGGGCGGTTCTTTCCAGGATTGGGAGCGGTGAAGCCCCAGATGTTGGAGGCGAGCATCGAGGTCCAGCCTTCGGCCCCAAAGTAGGCCTTTGCGGTATCGGCTCCGGGAGCGCGGAGGGCGTCGATGTAGTCAATCAGGGGCTCCTGACATTCGATCAGGTTACACGGACCCGAGGGCCAGTAGTTCATCTGCAGGTTGATGTTCAGGTGGTAGTCCGAGCGCCATGCGGGAACGGTCTCATTACACCATATCCCTTGTAGATTTGCGGGAAGACCGCCGGGGCGGGAGGAGGCGATGAGAAGGTAGCGACCAAATTGAAAATACAGTTCTTCAAGCCCGTGGTCGGGCGTCTTTTTGTTGTCAGCGACGCGTTTATCGGTAGGCAGCTTTTGCTTGGACTCGTCGGCATTTCCAAGATCAAGACTAACCCGGTTGAAGAGCTTGCCGTGATCTTCGGTGTGACGTTTTTTGAGAGAATCGTATCCCTTGGCGACGGCCGACTTTAGCTGGGTGCGAGACAGTTCGTCGGGGGCGGCACCTCGATACTTTGGGAAATTCGGGGCATAATTTGTTCCTGAAGTGAGGACGAGCCGGACGGAATCCGCCCCTTTGACCGTGATGGCATCTTGGTCGATGTCGACTTTGCCACCGTCATTGAGCACAGCGATGCGCGCATCGATCAGGAGCCCGTTGTTCTCGACTTTGCCATTGAGCACCCAGACGCCATTTTCGAGCTTGGGAGTGATCTTGTGAGGGGTATCAAAGGTGACGTTAAGGTTTTGCGAACCAGGCTTAGAGCCGCTGTAGCTGAGGACGAGACATCGGTCCGGGTAGGAGCAGAAGGCCTCGCGCTGGTAGTCGACACCGCCGGATTGATAGGTGGTCGTAACGACTCCTGTCGAGAGGTCGAGCTGTCGGCGGTAGTTCTGGTGGACTTCGTGCCCGGTGGCGACGAGGAGCTCACCGAAGGTCTGATACATGCCGAAAATTTTGTTCACGTCTTCACGCTTCTCCGGTCCGAGACCGCGCAAATGCTCAGTGCTGAGGGCTTGTGCCTTCTTGGTGTCGCCACTGAGCAGGGCCTTGCGAATTTCGGGGAGCATCTTGGCTGCCTCAGGGTTGTTAAGGTTTTGCGCCCATCCTTCAGAGCCGGGTCCGCCGGTCCAGAGCGAGTGCTCGTTGAACTGGATGCGGTCTACCTCGACCCCGCCGTAGGTCATCGCGCCGATGAAGCCGTTGCCGATCGGGAGCCCGAATTTTTCCCAAGCCTGATCGGGGTTTGGCTTGTGGGTCGGGTTTTGATTTTCGACCGTCCAAGGTTTGAGCGGGCTCTTGGTATTCTGTTCGCCAGCAGGTTTGTCGAACCAGAGCACGTGCTCTCCAGCGAATAAGGGACTGCAGAGCAAGGCGGTGATGAGAAGATGGAGTGGTTTCATTGATGAAGATTAGATTAATACGCAGTGTTGATAGAGCCTCGATAATCTATTTGACTGGGAATTAGAATGAGTATTACAAGTTTTTTTTCGAGGGACGGCTGAAAACTCAGTCAGCATGAAATCTTTTATGTTCAAATCCTCATCGACTTGCTAAGGCCCACAGAACCCCATGGATGCCAATCAATCCCGCCGCGAATTTAAGTTCATCCTCCCTGCCGGAGATGACCTGAAGTTGCGTGCTGCCATCGCTGAGCACCTACCGGTGGATCAAGGGGCCATTGAAGGGTATTCGGTGTATTCGGAGTATTTCGACACCGATGACCATGAGACCTACTGGCAGAAGCAGCTCGGCCACCCCAACCGCCGCCGCGTGCGGACTCGAATTTATGGCGAGGAGGGCGATGAGCGTGCACCGACGGCTTTTCTGGAAGTGAAGCACAAGAACGAAGGGCTCTCGGTGAAGCGGCGTTTATTGGTCGATTACACTGAGCTGATCACTGCTGATGGCAGGCACCTGCCCTTGCCTCCCAATGAAGAACGGTGCCGGGTCGGGCGTGAGCTGGGGGACCTTCTTGAGTCCGATGAGCGACAAGCAGTGGTCAAGATCCGATATCACCGTCATGCCTTCGATGAAGGTGAGGATGGTCGCTTAAGGGTGACCTTTGATAGTCGACTACGCTGCTCATTTCCCGCCCTTGATGGTGAGGCTAAGGAGCTTCCATTGCTGGAGCCTGGCGAGGCCGTCATGGAAGTTAAGACCCTTGGCAATGTTCCTTACTGGTTCCGCCAGACCATTTCAAAATTCAAGTTGGTGCCACGAGGCTTCAGCAAATACACCACCGCACTTTCCCGCTACCATTATCAAACCTCATGATTCAATATCTCGCTCAACAAGCTACACCGTCCGCTGATCCATTTGCTTGGCTGTCCTTTGAAAAAGTAACCACTAGTTCGGTCCCTCAACCGAGTGAGATTGTTTTTGCGATGTTGCTGAGCCTGGTGCTCAACCTCTTGATTGCCTGGGTCTACCAAAAAACCTACCGAGGGGCTCGCTACTCGCAGGACTTTGTGCAAACGCTGATCATGATTGGGATGGTAACGACCATTTTGATCATGGTCGTCAGCGGCAACGGGGCCATTGCCTTCGGTATGTTTGCCGCCTTTTCGGTGATCCGCTTCCGCCGGACACTGCCCCAGGCCCGCGATCTTGGTTTCGTCTTTTTCGCCATGGCGATCGGGATGGTGGTAGGAGCCCGCCATTATCCCATGGCTGCGATCATTACGCTCGTAGTCAGTGCGGCGATTTGGCTCCTGACGGTGAGCAACGCCTTTGCGCCGCGCAAGGCATCCCACTTGCTGACTTTGCGGATGAATAGTGATACGGACTTTGAGGAACTGCTCAATCCGGTTTTCGATCGATTCGCTGACAAGGTTCAGTTACTCCGGGTGGCCTCCGTTCAAGCTGGGATGCTGACCGAATTGCGTTACGGATTGCAGTTGAAGCAGGAAGGTCGCACCGCCGAATTTCTCGAAGAACTGCAGCAAGCAAGTGGCAATAACCGCGTGGTAATCACGCCTGTCGGTCAAGAGGAGTTCAACTCATGAAAGCTTTTATCTTAGGAGGGCTGGTCTCACTGGGCCTAGCGATGAATTTGCAAGCGGGAGACTCCGCTCTGGACGCCGAGCTTGGTGGCGAAACCTACTGGGAAGATCTGACTGATGGCACGATTGATCTCTATGAGAATGAAGATAGCCCGTGGATCCAGCGAGTTCAGCTCATGGGACGTTTTCAATATCAAGCGGCAGCTGTCGACGGCTCGGACGTTCGTGGCACTGATTTTTGGGAGACTTACAGCGACTTTCGGAGGGTCCGCTTGGAAACTGAGATTGATTTTCTGCGCTACTTTACCACCAAAGTCGGGGTGAACTTGGTAGACGACCGCCGTTTTCGAGGTGAGCGAAACACTGGCTTCGGCTACGATGATTTTGTGAATGCATGGGTCGCGGTCGACCTTGAGGATTTGTTTGATCTGAAGGTTGTTGACGATCTTGATCTGCAATTCGGACGGCAGAAGGTAAAGGTCGGCTACGAGCATCGGCAGTCTTCCAATGATATCTACACGGTCGAGCGCTCCGCCTTGTCAGATCGCATCAGTGGACAGGAGGGCCGACCTACGGGCTTCATGCTTTCGGCGGAGAAGGGCGACTTTGCTCTTGATCTTGGCTACTTCTCGGTCTCTCCCGATGAAATTCTCGCATCCTTTGACGGAGACGGATTTTACTATGCAAGTCTGGGCTACCAGCCGAATAAGAAATGGGATTTCCGTGCGGATTTGGTCCTGTCGGATTCCGAGGGCAGAGTGGGGGAAGGGACTGGTTACGGTTGGGTAAGCGCGCTAAGCGGTTCCTACGAGACCAAGCGCAAAGGGGTCGCCGTGACCTTGGCTTATGGCGACAATGGAGGTGCTGAATCTGGTAATGTGCGGGCACGCCGTCAGGGGAACTTCTACGGTGCCATGGTGATGCCTTGGTATTGGGTCAAGAAGGAGAAATTGCAGATTGTTGGGCAAGTTCAGTGGCAGGGCTCCGAAGAGGCGGAAGGGATCCGCATTGCCTCACGCTACTTGCGCCAGATCGACGATCAGCGGGGTTACGAGATTGAAAATGGTCGAGGAGACGAGCATTTTTCCGCTTACTTCGGGGTGAATTATCACCCTTGGAAGAACAATACCAAGATCATGACCGGGGTGGCCTATGATGAGCTTTCCACGCGTTCTGGGCAGGTCTCAGGTGTGAGTTATTTCCTCGCCTTCCGCTCGGAGTTTTAGGCTTCTTTAGCGACTAGCTTGAGGTCCAGCTCGATCTCGTCGTTGACGAGGTGACCAGCCAGGTTCTTGAAGAATTTTCCAGAGCCGTAGAGCACGCCCCATCGGGTGCGGTCGATGGCGAACCGTGCTTGAGCGGCGGGCAGGCCCTCCTTGGTAATGCCCGAGACGGCGATGAACTTGATCGGGTGGGTCTCGCCGCGGAGAGTCAGGTCGCCTGAAATTTCGAGGTTAGGTCCACCAGAACGGGCACCTTGAATTGCGGTTGCCGAGTTGAGCTCGAAGGTCGCACTGGGATAGCGGCTGACATCGAAAAAGTCGTGGTCTTGAAGGTGCTGAATGAGGACGTCATGGCCGGATTCGGTATCGAGATCGGAGCAAGTAATCTGGTTAAGGTCGGCGACGATTTCCGCGCTGGCTAGGTTGCCGTCGCGGAAGTCGAGGTGCCCGGACGCGATCTTAATCTCTCCGTGGTGCTGATTGAGAAGGTTGCGCCCTGTCCAACCGAGCCGAGAGCTCTCGACATCAATCTCGTAGGAGTCATTGAGCGGTCCGATCACTGGACGTGGAGGGATCTCCTCAGCCACCGTCTCGAAGTGGTGGGCCTTCCAAGCGTCATGACCTTCTCTCAGTTCGAGGATCTTGGTGTAGCCTGCTCGGTGCATTTTCTCTGCCGCCATCCGGCTTTCATAGCTGTCCTGACTTGAGCCGTAGAGGCAGATTGGTTCGTCCTTATCGGGAAGTTGATCTTGGAGTCGGTCCGTGAAGCCAACTTCGAAGACGGGATTGTTTATTGCGCCGGGAAGGTGGCTAATTTTGAAGTCCGAAGCTAGACGGACATCGAGGAGGGTGGGGGCAATTTCGTTAGAGAGAGCGTGCTTGAGTTCGGTCGAAGTGAGAGTGGTAAATGGCATGGGAACAAATATAAGTCGTCACCTCAGTCTAAACCTGAATCTTCGAATTTCTAGCGGATTTCCATGATCTCGCTAGACTACCTGCTCTGAAAGATATTCGCTAATCATGGAAGGGACCTCAGTGGGGTCGGTTCCGCATAGACAGAGCACATGGGAATCGGAGGAAACTTTTTCGAGGAGCCGTTCGACTTCTCTCCTGCGCCGGGCTCCGCTGACCGGGCGGATGTAGATGGCCTGGATACGCTCTGGGAATTCCTCACAGGCCCGTGCGTAGACCTCGGGATCTACCTGAGTGTCATCTCCTAAGAGAACTGCCTGTGATTGGGGAAACCAGTTGAGAATTTTACGAATGGCCGCCAGCTTGTGGTCATCGTGATTGGGGTGAACCCACTGATCGACCGTGAGGCCCCAGTCGGTCATGAAAATGCCATCGACTTTGAGCTGCATGCGCTTGAAGACGTTCTTGAGGAAGCCCTCGAGGTTCCATGGGGAAGAGGTGACAGTGAAGAGGGGGTATTTTCCGTTGTCACTGAGCTTTTTGAGCAGCGCCGCCATGCCCGGAACGAGATCTCGGGTGAGTGCATTCTTGAAAATCGTCGTGGCGATCATGGTTCTGATCGCGGTGGCTCCAGTCTCGATCAAGGTATCATCAATGTCACTGATGATAATGATTGGCGGAGGATCGTGCTGGCCCTTGAAGGGAAATTCTTTTTCCCAGCCCGAGCGTGGCACCCTGGCGGTGAACTTCGTCTGTTGGCTGGGGGGGAGTTCGAGCTGGAAATAGCCGTCGCGGTCGGTGTGCAATCGATGGGTGCGCTCACCGAGCTGGAGCTCGATGGGGGCATTTGGAGCCTCGGCAGTGGTGAATTGGCTAAGGATGCGCTTAAAGTTCACCCAGCGCCCATCGTCCTCGGAGGGAGGGCGCAGCTTCTTCTCTGCCAGGGCTCGGCCCATGATGTGGGTGCCGCTGGGATGACGGATCGCGTTGAATATTTTGATCGCAACCGGCTTTCTGCGCCAGAAGAGCAGCCGGCGCGGCAAGCTGAAGGCCAGGCCAAGGATCACCTCAATGGCGATGGCCAAGCGTCGGAGCAAGCGATTGAGGTGTTTCAGCACGGGGCTAAGCTCTCAAAAATTGATCTGAGTGAACACAAAAAAGCCGGGGCTCTGACGAGGCCCGACTTTAGAAAATTTGGAAGCAATGGCTTACTTGACGCCTTTTTTGCTAAGCTTGGTTGCTTTGGTGCTACCTTGGCGTGCTTTAAAACGTGGGTTGCTTTTGCAGATCACGTAGAGGGTGCCCTTACGCTTGACGACTTGGCAGTCAGCGTGGCGGCGCTTCATTGAGGCGAGTGATGCGAGAACTTTCATGGCAAAGAATAGATTGGACCTAGCGTTAGGCGTTTCGGTCAGGGCGCGAACCCTATGGTGGAACGCGCTCTTGTAAAGTGAATTCTTCTGTAAAAATGCATTTTTCCGCCTCTGATTGTGTGCCGTTCATTGACTTCCGCCCGATAGCTCCCTAGCTTCCGCGCCCAGATCACATGAGCGCGAACGGCAAATCCTACAAAGACACTCTTTTCCTTCCTCAAACTGAATTTCCCATGCGTGGAGATTTGGTCAAACGCGAGCCAGGCCGCCTGGAGTCGTGGAACGAGGCTGGGCTCTACCACAAGGTTCAGGACCGCCGCAAGGCCCAGGGTGCCCCCAAGTTTGTTCTCCACGATGGCCCTCCCTTCGCCAATGGCGATGTGCACATGGGCACGGCCCTGAACAAGACCTTGAAGGACCTTGTGCTTCGCTCGAAAACGATGGCTGGTTTCGAGACTCCCTACATCCCTGGCTGGGACTGTCACGGGCTGCCCATCGAATTCAAAGTCGTTCAGGAGGCTCGTGATCTGGAGCCTGCTGAAACTCGCCGTCGATGCGTCGAATTTGCCAAGGGCTGGATCGAAACTCAAAAGGCCTCGTTCCGTCGTCTCGGGATCTTGGGTGATTGGGAAAATCCTTACCTGACCATGGATCCGACCTATGAGGCGGACATCGTGCGTTGTTTCGCCGCTCTGATCGAGCGCGATGCCGTTTATCAGAGCAAGAAACCAGTTCAATGGTCCTATGGCGCTCAGACGGCTCTGGCCGAGGCCGAGGTCGAATACATGGACAAGAAGAGCCCGTC
>CAXIBU010000124.1:0-9353 GCA_964021555.1 uncultured Verrucomicrobiales bacterium
GTGAGCTCACCGTGTTCTTGGATGGCGTAGGAGCCTGCCTTGTCGAGGACATGGACGAGTTTAAGGTATTCTTCGATTTGCTCGTCGCTGAGGACCTTGAAGTGGACCTTGGCCAGACCGTGGAAGACCTCTTCCCCATGAGGGTGCAAGATGGCGACACCTGAACAAACGGTGTGCACCCGTCCGGAGAGACGGCGAAGCATCACTCTCGCCTCATCCAGATCCCTGGGTTTTCCGAGGGGTGTTTCGTCAATGTAGACCAGGGTGTCCGAGCCAAGCACAATGGCATCCGGGTTTTGCTCGAAAATAGCCGCGGCCTTGAGTTTGGCATTGGTCTCGCAGAGCTCGATCAAGGGCATCGATTCATCGTGCAATTCCTCCGCTGGCGACGGGATGATCTCAAAGTCGAAGCCTGCTTCTCTCATTAAGTCCGCCCGACGCGGCGAGCCGCTGGCCAAAATCAGTCGTTTCATGGACGACTTCTACGCCTGCGCCCGACCACCCACAAGTCATCTCAACATCGAATCTAATAATTTGTAAGATGCCCCACTTTCATTCAGTATCCGCCCCTTATGAAGCGGAGACTTTTTCTGGCCATGAGCATGCCCCTGATCTCGGCAGGCTTTGTTGTCTCCTGCCGGGATGCCGCCCAGCCCAGCGCTCTGGCGCAGGCAAGCGTAGCTGAAGCAATCAGCTACAATTTTCAAATCCGCCCGATTCTATCGGATAAATGCTTCTTCTGCCACGGTCCTGACACCCCGAACAACAAGGCTGGCTTGCGCCTCGACATTGCCGAACTGGCCTACGCAGCGCTGAACGAGAGTGAGGGGCATGCCTGGGTCGCCGGGTCTCCTGAGGACAGTGTGGCAGTGCAGCGAATTTTCTCCTCGGACCCCAGCGAGATCATGCCGCCGCCCGATAGCCACTTGGTGCTGACGGAGGACGAAAAGAACCTGATCAAAGAATGGGTCGCCCAAGGCGCGGTTTACGAGCCCCATTGGGCCTTTGAGCCACTCCCCTCTGTCGTATCTCTCCCCGAAGACTCCGAGAGCGCTGCCAACGGGATCGATACCTTTGTGCTCCAAGAATTGAGAGAGCGTGGAATCGCCCCGTCGCCACGTGCTGAAGATGAGGTGTGGTTGCGACGGGTGTCCTTCGATCTCACTGGTCTCCCGCCTTCGCCGGAGTCCATTGAAGCTTTCCTCAGCTCATCGTCTCCAGACAAATTCGCCGCCAAAGTCGACGAACTTCTCGCGAGCCACGACTACGGCAAGCGCATGGCGACCCCATGGTTGGATGCCGCCCGCTACGCTGATTCTTACGGCTATCAGTCAGACCAACTGAACGTCGCCTGGCCCTACCGCGATTGGGTGGTTAGGGCCTTCAACGAAAACCTCCCCTACGACGAATTTCTGATCCAGAACCTTGCAGGCGACCTGCTGCCGGAGGCCACCCGAGATCAGATTCTAGCCACCTCATTCAATCGCCTCAACCGCCTGAGCAACGAAGGTGGCTCCATCCGTGAAGAATTTCTGATCGAGAATGCAGCCGACCGACTGCAAACCTTTGGCACGGCGGTCCTGGGACTGACGATCGAATGTGCCAGGTGCCATGATCACAAGTATGATCCCATCCCAATGAGGGACTATTACAGCCTGCTCGGCTACTTCAATTCGATTGATGAAAATGGGCTCTACGACCACAGCGCCAAGATCCCCTCACCAAGCTTGTTACTTCCTACAGATCGACAAGAAGCAGAGATCGAGAAACTCGAACAGAAGGTCGCTGCGCTTGAAGCTAAGCTGACAGCGATAGAAAAGACAGAGCCAAATGAGACACCCGAGAGCCTCTCATTCCGAAGCGAAGCCATCGGCCACTTTTCCTTCGAGCAAGCGGACAAGTCCGACTTTGTAAATGAAGCGGCTGGCGGTGGACCTTCCGCCCGACGCAACGGGCTTAAGAGCATCGAAGGCAAGGTTGGGCGAGGAATCGAACTGAGTGGCGACGCCGGTGTCACCATTCCCAAGTTTTACCAATCCGACCGCTGGAATGCCAATACCCATGCCCTCTGGCTCAAAGATACGCTATCGGACCCCGAGCCAGTGGTCGTCATGCAGCGCACCTTCGGAACCGACGTCGGTTACAATGGCTATGACCTGATGCTGGAGGAGGGCCGATTGGCTGCTAGGTGGTATCGAGTTTGGCCCGGAAATGCGATTGGGATCGAGACAGTGAAGCCCATCCCAAAAGATGAATGGACTCATGTTGCTTGGACCTACGATGGCTCGAGCCGCGCCAATGGCATCCGAATTTTCCTAAACGGCGAACAGGTCGAAACACGCGTCATCCGCGATGGTCCGATGGTGAAGAGCGCTGGAGTCCGGACTTATGGTAGCGGCGAATACACCTTGGGTCAGCGCTTCCGTGACCGGGGCTTCGCTGGCGGGCATATTGACGAATTCTACGTGTTCCCGCGTCGGCTTTCTCAGTTGGAAATTCGTTCACTTGCTCATTCCAGCACCGACCTAGGATCAGCGAGCAAGGAAGCACTGCAAGAGACCTATCATCTCGCGTTCAATGAGGAGCATCGCTCACTCATGAAGGAGCTTACCCAAGCACGTGAAGCCCTAATCAGGGCCCAGGACAAGTGCTTGGAAGTTGCGGTGATGAAGGAACTGCCAGCACCTCGCCCGACTTACCTGTTGGAGCGTGGGGCCTACGATGCTCCGACAGGCGAACCAATTAAACGAGAACTTCCCAGCTTCCTGCCAAACTTCGGCGGTGACTTTGAGAGCAATCGGCTGGGCCTGGCCAAGTGGGCCACGCATCCGGATAACCCTCTGACGGCGCGGGTGTTTGTTAATCGGGTCTGGCAAGAGTTCTTCGGTGCGGGCTTGGTCGAGACTTCTGAGAACTTCGGCATTCAAGGGGGACTGCCTAGCCACCCCGAATTGCTGGATTGGCTGTCCCGTGATTTTGTCGATCACGGATGGAACATCAAACGACTTTGCCGAATGATCGTGCTCTCGGAAACCTATTCCCAGTCGAGTCGCGCGCGCCATGACCTGAAAGAGATCGATCCCGAAAATCGACTCCTCGCCCGTGGCCCATCTACACGCCTCAGTGCGGAAATGCTCCGCGATACCGCCCTTCACGCCTCCGGCCTACTGGTCAAATCCGATGGTGGCCCTCCCGTTTCCCCCTATCAACCGGGGGGCGACCTGTGGAGAGAATCAAACGGCATGAGCCCGGCGTTTCGTCAGAGCAAGGGCGATCTACTCTACCGCCGCAGCCTATATTCCGTATGGAAACGCACCGCGCCGCTGCCGAACATGATGGCCTTCGATACCAGCAACCGAGAAGTCTGCATGGTCAAGCGATCCCAGACAAATACCCCGCTGCAAGCGCTGGTCCTCTTGAATGACGTTCAGTTTGTCGAAGCCGCTCGAGTGCTGGCGAATCGTTCGCTCGATGAAAAAGGCCATATCGATATCAGTAGCGCCTTCCTCAAATTGACCGGACGCCGTGAGACCGAGGAAGAGCACCGGATTTTATCAGATTTCTTCGAAGATCGAGTCGAGTATTTCACCAAACATGCGGGCGAGGCTCAGGCTCTCAAACAACAAGGTGAATTTAAAGAAGCCGACCGCGGCACCCCCGCCCAGATCGCGGCAGCCACTCTGGTCTGCCAGGCGATCATGAACCTAGATGCAAGTGTTTGGAAAAGATGAACCACCCCCAACTCAAGATCGACGACTACCTCGGAGTCACCCGCCGGCATTTCTTTAAGAAAGGCGCAGCTGCGATTGGCGCGGCCGCTCTTGGCAGCTTGTTCAAGTCGCAGGCAGCCAATATCCAGGTGCCTCACTTTGCTCCAAAGGCGAAACGTATCATCTACCTTTGCCAGTCGGGCGGCCCTTCGCACATCGACCTTTTCGACCACAAGCCGAAGCTTCGCGAGATGAATGGTCAAGCCCTCCCAGCCTCAGTCCGGGGCGAACAGCGCCTGACCGGCATGTCGGCCAATCAGTCCTCAATCCCACTGGCAGGATCGCATTTTGACTTCAAGCAGCACGGCCGCTCCGGCACTTGGATGAGTGATCTGCTCCCTTATACCTCTGAGGTGGTCGATGACCTATGCTTCATCAAGTCGATGCATACCGATGCAATCAACCACGACCCCGCAATCACCTTCTTGCAGACTGGCTCACAAATCTCCGGACGCCCCTCCATGGGCTCGTGGCTGTCGTATGGACTCGGCTCGATGAATGAAAACCTACCCTCGTTCGTCGTGCTGGTAACCAAAGGCCAAGGAGGACAGCCCCTGTATTCACGACTTTGGGGATCGGGCTTTCTGGACTCTCGATATCAAGGCGTGCAGTTCCGCTCTGGCAAGGAACCAGTCCTCTACCTGACCAATCCCGAGGGCATCTCCGCCATCTCGCGTCGTGCCATGCTCGACGAACTCGGAAAACTGAACCGGCTCCAGTTCAAGCGCGAGCTCGATCCTGAGATCGAATCACGGATCGCCCAATACGAGCTCGCCTACCGCATGCAAACAAGCGTGCCCGAGGTCACTGATTACAGTGATGAGCCAGATTCCAGTTTCGAGCTCTACGGCCCCGACAGCCGCACCCCGGGGACCTTTGCCGCGAATTGCTTGATGGCGCGCCGATTGGTCGAGAAAGGCGTGCGGTTCGTCCAACTCTACCATCAAGGATGGGATCAGCACGGCAGCTTGCCTTCGGAAATTCGCAAGCAGTGCAAGGAAACCGATCAGCCCTCCGCCGCGCTGATCAAAGACCTGAAACAACGAGGCCTTCTGGAGGATACACTAGTGATCTGGGGCGGCGAATTTGGCCGAACCGCCTACTCTCAAGGGACACTCACCAAGACCAATTACGGACGCGACCACCACCCACGCTGTTTCACCATGTGGATGGCTGGCGGCGGCATCAAAGGCGGCGTCACCCACGGCGAGACCGACGAATATGGCTACAACGTCATCAAAGATCCCGTCCATGTTCACGATCTGAACGCCACGATCCTCCATCTGATGGGAGTCGATCACGAGCAGCTGACCCACACATATCAGGGCCGCCGATTCCGCCTAACCGATGTCCATGGTCATATCATCAAGCCGATTCTCACTTAGTCGGCAAACTCGCTGACTTTCGAATTTCATTTTCTCCCAATCTGGCATTCAGTGAGCGCATGCGCACCAAGGCTGAATCACTTCTAAGCTCCCTCACCAACGCTCACTCCGTCCCCGGTCACGAGGGCGAGGTCAGGGCCATTTTCAAATCCGAGCTCGAAGGGCTGGGCACCTTCAGCAGCGACCGCGCCGGAAGTCTCTTTTGCGAAAAAGGCGGCGAAGGCCCGAGAATTGCGCTCGCCGGCCACATGGACGAGATTGGATTTCTCATCCAGAACATCACCTATGATGGCTACCTACAGTTCGTTAATGTCGGTGGCTGGTGGACCCATACTTTGCTCAGCCAGCGCGTCTCAATTAAGAACCGCAACGGCGAAAAGATTCTTGGTGTCGTCGGTTCGAGCCCGCCACATTTTCTTTCCGGAGATGCCCGCAAGCAGGTCCTCGACCTCAGCAATCTCTACATCGATATCGGTGCAGTCAGCCGGGATGAGGTGATGGCGGATTTCGGTATCCGCATTGGCGACGCGATTACTCCAGTCTCCGACTTTACCCCCATGCATAAGGACGGGATCTTCATGGCAAAGGCCTTCGACAACCGTGTCGGGATGGCCGGGGTCATCCAAACGACCCAAGAACTCAAAGACGAAACCCTCCCCAACCAGCTCATTGCAACCGCAACCGTGCAAGAGGAAGTCGGGCTCCGCGGTGCCAAGACCGCTGCGAATTTCATCAAACCCGATTGCGCCATCGTGCTTGAGGGCCCACCGGCCGACGACACCTACGGGTCCAACCCAGCCGATGCCCAGGGCAAACTTGGCAATGGGGTGCAAATTCGACTTTTCGATCCAACCGCGATCACCAACCCGGGACTGGCCGACTTTGTCCAAGACGTCGCCTCCGCCAGTGGCATCCGCCATCAAGTCACCGTTCGTCGCTCCGGCGGCACCGATGCCGGTTCTTTCCACCTGGCAAATTCCGGCATCCCAAGCATCGTTCTCGGCACCCCGGCACGCTACATTCACTCGCACAACGGCATCATCAACATCGAGGACTACCTCGCCATGGTCGAACTGTGCAAAGCCATCCTCAAGAACCTCGATCAGAGCACCTTCGATGGGTTCGTGAATTTCTGATCCGACTGCAATCAATCCGTTTGCACTCAGGCCATTCGCGGGAAATTCTCAGCGAGCACCTTGCCGCAACTTCGGACTGATCAGGAATGAGATCCCGAAGATCGCCCCCAAGGTCACAGTGATCGTCGGCCCCGAGGCCAGTCCGAGCACGTCGGCCAAGAAAAGCCCGCCGACACAACCGAGCGCCCCGACGATACCACCCCACCAGAACAGGGCCTTCGGGTTATTCGTCCAGAGCATCACGCTCGCTCCCGGAGCGACCAGAATTCCCACCGACAGCACACAGCCCACCGCTTGTAGTGAGGCCACCATCGTCAGGATCAACAAAGTGAACAGCATGAACTGAATGCGCTTCGCTGGAACTCCTTGGGCCGCCGCCACATTGGGCTCGAACAAGGTCAGCAGCACTGGCCTCATCAGCGACACCAGGCTCAGCAAAGTCACCACTCCTATCCCGAGGCAGATCCACAGGTCAGTTTGGGTCACTCCAAGGATATCGCCGAAGAGCCACTCGTCGAGCCCGCGTGAGGAATCAAGCTTTGGCAAAACCGCCACGCCGGCCGCAAAGGAACTGGTGTAAAGAATCGCCAGCGCAGTCCCTTGGGCCACCCGACCCCGCATCGAGATCACCAATGATCCGACCCCAACCATCAGAGCCGCGAACAGCGCTCCGATGAAGGCACTCACCTGGCTCAACATCCCCGTCACGGCAATCGCCAGAGCAATTCCCGGCAGCAAGGTATGCGACAGCGCGCTGACTGATAGCGCCGCCCGACGCAGCACCACCACGCCACTGTAAAATCCGTTGGTAAATCCGATCAAGGCCGCCGCGATCAGCGCATGCAACAGGAACGGATTTTCAATGTAGCTTATCCAATCAGGCATGGTCAGCTCCTTCCACTAGATAAGCTTTTTGCAAGTTAGCCTCATTCAGCACCTCGCCAACCGGCCCGTAGGCCAAGCTCCGACGACGAATCAGAAGGGCCTGATCAAACCACTCCTTGGCCTGGTTGATATCGTGATGCGAAGCAATCACCAAGCGCCCCTCCTCCGAGAGCTCGCCGAGCAATTGCCCCAAGTTCTCGCTCGAGGGCTTGTCCAAGCCCGTAAATGGCTCGTCTAACAAAAGCACATGAGCCTCCTGCGACAGCGCCCTTGCCAGGAAGGCCCGCTGCTGCTGCCCACCCGAGAGCTGACTGATCTGGCGGTCGGCCAAGTCCTGCAAGTTGAGCTTTTCCAGAACCGCCTCGACGACTTCCTCATCTTCTTTGCGAAAACGTTTCCAACACCCCAAGTGCGGATAGCGTCCCATCTCGGCCAAGCCACGCACCGTCAGTGGAAAACTCCAATCGACCTCCTCGCGCTGCGGCAGGTAAGAAAATTCACGACTCCACCGCTTCACCGCATCCCCACGCCAGCGAATGCTCCCCGCACTCAACTTAGCGAGTCCCGCAATCGCCTTCAAAAGCGTGCTTTTCCCCGCTCCATTCGGCCCCATCAGGGCAACACTCAGACCACAGGAAGTCGCCAGATCGACCCCTTCAAGCGCCTTCACTTTACCATAATTGACCGCTACTCCCTCAAGCACCAACTCGTGATGGTCGCCGCAGTGAGCGCAATGAGCATCCGCCTCACTCATCATTTTTCCAACTCCACCTTATCTGCCCAATCGACTAGCTCCTGGTGCATTCCAGCCCCCCACAAGTTAACTTTCACTGCCTCGCCTCCTGTGATTCCGTAGCTAAGCTCCATCACACTTTCATCGACCCCTTCAGGCCATTCCACGCTGAATTTTAGAGGCCCCTTCCCGACTAGCTCAAGCTCGGCAAATTCGAAGCTCTCCGGCTGGCGCTGGTAGACCTCCCGCCACCTGCCATCGACCTCCTGCTCGATCTTCAAATTCGCCACTTCCTCAGAAAACCGCACCTCGATCCAGAGCATCACCGCATCCGCTTCGCTCACCTCGACCTCCGTGCCCACAGGCACTTCGACTAGCTCGCGCCTGCCTTCGGTCCCACTCCACGCGATCACCGCCCCAGCGAAGCCTAACACCAGGATCACCGCGAAAATTTCGACCAGAGGATTACCTCGCATAGCTCACTTTACCAGCGCCGCCACAATCGTATCGACGTTGGATTTGAAGAACTCTTTGTAGTTATTGGCCATTCCATCGCCGTTAAGCTGACCACCGATCTTGATCCCAGCCGCCTTCCCCAAGGCCGCAAGCGTCTTGGGATTAATCCCCGCTTCTGGGAAGACCGCCCCGACCTGCTTCGCCCTGAGCTGCTCCGTCAGCTCGCGCAGCCCTTGCGCCGTAGGAGCGATGTCTGCCGTCAGGCCTTGCACAGGCAGGGCCTCGAAGTCAAAGGCATCACAAAAATACCCGAAGGCCGCATGCGAGGTCGCCAGCACACGCTGACCCTTGGGGACCTTGGAAAGTTCAAGTTTTGCCCAGGCCTCCAGCTCACCGAGCTCCTTGGCGTAGTTTGCAGCATTCTTACGATAAGCCGCCGCATTTTCAGGGTCAGCCTTGGCAAATTCGGAGCCCAATCGAAGCGCCACCCGCCGCATGTGCCCAATCGAGTGCCACCAGTGTGGATCATCAACCTCGTGCTCGTGAGCATGCCCATGATCGTGACCATGTCCGTGGTCGTCACCATGATCGTGATTGCAAACCTCCGCTGACTTCAACGTCGGAACCCAATCGCCCGCCACCAACAGCTTCGCACCCGCAGGCAAATTCTGTTTCAACTTCGGAAGGAATCCCTCCAGCCCCTTACCACTGGCAACAAAAAGGTCAGCCCCCTCCGCCTTACGCAAATCCGTTGTCCTCAAAGTGAAGTGATGAGGATCATCCTTCTCCGACATCAAATTGATCACCTCGACCCCATCACCACCCACTTGCCCAGCCACATCTCCCAACAAAGGATGCAAGCTAACCACCTTAATAGCAGCCGACGCCCCACCCGCAATCAGCAGGTGAACCAGAGCCAGCAATAACAGATGCTTCATGCCCCGCATCATGCCCGACCAATCCCTTATTGCAAGAAAATTGCATTTCG